>NZ_MCGS01000002.1:86728-233205 GCF_002607755.1 Serratia sp. BW106 | reverse complement strand
TTAGGGCGGGGAGCAGTCAAAACAGAACATAATGGCAAATCAATGGTCAGATAAATGAGATGAATCAATCAAGCAAGGAGTTTTGATGCAGCTTTCAACCACCCCGACCCTGGAAGGGTTTACCATTACCGAGTACTGCGGCGTTGTCACCGGCGAGGCCATTTTGGGCGCCAATATTTTTCGCGATTTCTTCGCCGGCGTACGTGACATCGTGGGTGGCCGTTCCGGCGCTTACGAGAAAGAGCTGCGCAAAGCACGCCTGATCGCTTTCCAGGAACTGGAAGAGCAGGCACAAGAATTGGGGGCCAATGCGGTGGTCGGCATTGATATTGATTACGAAACCGTGGGCAAAGACAGCAGCATGCTGATGGTGACCGTCAGCGGCACCGCGGTAAAAGTCAGCCGTTAATCCCTCCTCTCACGCCCCGGCAGCCGCCGGGGCGTCATATCTTTATTCCACCTTCCGTGGTTCAATTTTTAAGGGGCGGTGTTCCTGCGGCCTGGCTGCGGGGGCCGGGCGATGCTCTGTCCGCACCTGTTGCTGATGGAACGGGTTCCGCGGGGTATCCGACCGTTGCTGTATCGGCTGCGGGCGGGAAACCGGGGCTACGGGTGTGCTACGAACTACCGGTTTAGTGGCTGCGGGTCGAGCTACTTGCTGTGCGGCATGAGGCGCGGTTATGCGCTGTTCCGGTTGGCGCATTGGCCGGTTTTCTGTTTGCTGAACCGGCGTTGCTGATTTTCGCGTTTGCTGCGGTACCGCTGCGGGTGCCGTAGAGTTGAATTTCGGCAGGGTCATCTGTGGCTGAGCATGGGCCGCGGGTGTCACTGCACGGGGAGCGGCTACCGTTCCCGTATGGGTAAAGTTCGGTGTAGCCATTGGCTGGCGCGTATTAACCGCGGCTGCCTGTTGGGCAAAGTGAGGTTGCTGCATCGTGTTAACGTTCGGAGCCGGACGGGCCGTCGGTGCGGCAATACGTGGCGCCTGAACCACCGGCGTGTTGCGGTAGTTATTCACGGTGTTGCTACGGTTCACATTATTAAATTGATTGATATTGGTGACGCGGTTAATCACCGTGGTGGAATGCGAAATATAGGGGGCATTGTTGTAGACAACCGGTTGACGCCGATTATTCCAGTGCACATCCCAGCTATGCCAGTCGTCATGATGATTCTGATTAATCAATGCCCCAACCACGATACCTACGCCAAAGCTGATCACGCCGGTTGCCAGCATATCGCCGCTGCTGTAGCCGGGAGCACTTTGATAGTGGTAGCTCGGATAGGCGGGTACCGGTTCGCCATAGGCCACCCAGGGATCGTAACGCGGTACGTAAACCACATCCGGCTGGCTGGGCTCAATCACAATGGTTTGCGCTGGTGCGACGACCACACTTTGCGGGTAGGGCTGTTGCTCAACATATTGAGTGGCCGGGGTGACGATCACCCTTTGCTGCGGCGAGGTTTTTAGCGTGCCTTTGGCGGCGGCGCGTTGACGCATCACCTGAATAGCGTTCATCACATCGCTGGGATCGTTGAGATAAGCATCACCCAGCGCGCTGGTCCAGGGGATATTTTTCGCCATCTGATCCAGCACGTCAGGGAATTGTACCAGCCCACGCACGCTGGGGTCCCAGGGCTGAGCACCCGCAGCGTTGGCAAGCGCAGCCGGTTGCAGGCCGCGGTTTTGTGCCAGCCAGTTATCCGCCGCGCTGACTTGATCGGGATAACCGGCCCCCGCCAACACCTGCGCTAACAATTTGTCAGGAAAAAGCGCCACCGGGCTGACCAACTGGTACAGTTGATCGGCGCTCAACGGCGTATAGGCCGGTGCCGCCACGGGAGATGCGGCGGCCGCTGGAGATGTGGCTGCAGGCGGCGTGGCCCCCATGGCGTTGGCCACTGTTTTTTGGTCACAGCCGCTGAGCGGCAGCATGGCGACGCAGATCAGCCAGGCGAGACTGTTTGGCTTGAACATGGGTGACTCACTTTTATCAGCGCAGGTAATAATATGAGGCTACCATCTGCCAGAGAGTCCGCCAGCTCAGCGCAACACTCACTTGCACATCTGGCATCTCTGTCATCATTAATTGAATAACTTGATTATTGGATACAGATTAATCAATCCGGGTTACAAATTGGGCAACCTAAATCGCAGGAGGGAATCGTGAAAATTTGGCCAGGGATATTTGCCGCCGCGCTGCTCGCAGGCTGCCAAAGCGTGCCGCAGGACACCATTGTCGATCATGGCGGCTATCAGCTTGAAACCCTGCATCAGGCGCAGGGCGCAGACCAACGCATTCGTTTTTTGGTGATGCATTACACCGCCGAAGATTTCCACTCCTCATTGAAAACCCTGACGGATGAACACGTCAGCGCGCATTATCTGTTACCGGCGCACCCGCCACTGGCGCAGGGCAAACCGGTGGCTTTCCAGCTGGTGCCGGAAGCATTGCGCGCATGGCATGCCGGGGCCAGCAGCTGGCGCGGCAGAACCAACCTGAATGACACCTCGATTGGTATCGAAATCGTTAATCGCGGGTTCAACCGTACCCTGCTGTTTACCCACTGGCAGCCGTATACGCCACAGCAAATTGCCCTGTTGATCCCGCTGAGCCAAGATATTATCCAACGTTATGGTATTCAGCCGACGGACGTAGTCGGGCACAGCGATATTGCGCCGCAGCGCAAGCAGGATCCCGGCCCGTTATTCCCCTGGCAGCAACTGGCGCAGGCGGGGATAGGCGCCTGGCCGGATGAGGCGCAGGTGCAGAAACTCTTGGCCGGGCGGGATAAGCATGCCGAAGTGCCGCTGGCGCCGTTGATGGCAAAGCTGGCGAGTTACGGTTACGGGATTGATGCGCAGTGGGATGTCCGGCAGCAGAAAAACGTGCTGGCGGCGTTTCAGATGCATTTCCGGCCCAGCGATTATCGCGGTGAGCCGGATGCCGAGAGTGAGGCTATTGTCGACGCGCTGCTGCTGAAGTACGGTGCAGCCCGTTAATTACAGGCCGTGCAGTTTACCGTGGTCTTTCAGCCAGCGGGCGGTGCGGGAAATGCCTTCGTCCAGCGAAATAATCGGTCGGTAGTCCAGCTCTTGCTGGGCGCGGGTAGTGTCCAGCGTCAGATCAAAATTGAGCTTGGCGACGCCATAGTGGGTCAGCACCGGCTCTTTTTCACTTTTGCTGCCGAGCTTTTCCATGCCGCGCGCCATCATGTCGAGCATCGGGTAGGGGACCGAACGGATCCGGCACTTCATGCCCAGTTCGTCGATCAACTGCTGCACCACGCTATGTAACTGACGCGGTTGCTGGTTGGTGATGTTATAGGCGCGGCCTGATGGGGTATTTTCTTTCTGGGTTGCCAGCCACATGGCGTGCACGGCGTTTTCCAGATAGGTCATGTCCACCAGCGCAGCACCGCCGCGTGGCAGCAGCAGGTTGCCGTAGCGTTTGATCATCTGCAGCAAACGCGGCAGCATCACCTTGTCGTGCGGTCCGAATAACCCCTGAGGACGCAGGATGGTGAAGTGAGTCTGCGGGTTGGACAGCGCCAACTGCTGGATCACGTGTTCACCGGCGGCCTTGCTGCGTGCAAACTCATTGGCATAGCGCACAGGGCGGAAGTCTTCGGTAACGTTGCGATGGTGATGATAGTCGAAGTAAACCGCCGGCGAAGAGATATGGATAAACTGCGCAACACCGTAAGCCGCTGCCCATTCGCCCAGGCGACGGGTCGCGCGCACGTTGGCCAGTTCAAACGCCTCTTCGGTGCCCCAGGGGGAGGTGAAACTGGAGCAGTGCCACAGCACGTCCACATCGGCCAGCATGGCTTTGGCCTGCGATGAGATCAGGTTGGTAAGATCGGCATGAATGAATTCCGCACCCATTTTTTCCAGCAGACTGCCCATAGCCTGGTTGCGACCGGTCGCGCGCACTTTTATGCCCTGACGGCGCAGATATTCAACGGCGTTACGGCCTAACCCACTGGTTGCACCGGTGACCAATACCTTCATAACGAACTCTATTCTCACCAAAAATCAGAATGCTGACGGCCTTCAGCGGCACAACAGCAAATAAGATGCCATTCTTCCGTTATTTCGTGCTCTATGCAATCGGAAAGGGCCTAAGCACAGCAGTAAACTGTGCGGTTGATCGACAAATAAGCGCTATACCCGTCATCTTGCAAGCCGCAGCGTTGTTAGCTGCAACTTGAAAGCTATAGGGTAGGGTTTAAGGATGATTGCGCGGATGCTCTTCGGCCAGTTTGGCAATACGGCGTGCCATACCGCGAAAAATAAACAGATGAGCGGGCATCATGGCAAACCAATACAGTAGCCCACTGAAACCGGCGGGGTGCCACCAGGCACGAACGTCGAGGGTACGGTGGTCGCCGTGATCCTTGATGGTAAAGCTCAGGCGGCCCAGCCCGGGGGCTTTCATACCAAACAGTAACGCCAACTGGCGCTGCGGCTTGAGCGTGATGACCTTCCAGCCGTCGACCACGTCGCCAATTTCCAGCGTGTCGCGCTGTGGACGGCCATAAACCACGCGATTGCCGATCATATCGTCCATACGGGCGCGGATTTGCCACAGAATATTGGCGTAAAAATACCCCTCTTTACCGCCCAGTTGCTGCACGGTATGCCACAGCGCCTGGCTGGATGCCTGAGTTTCTATCGAACAGCCGGCCTGTTTGGGATAAAAACCGTAGCCCGGTCGCCAGCGTGCTCGCGCTTCCGGATCGTAGCCCCAGTCGGCGGAATCGACGACTTCCGCTTCGCGTTGCAGAGTGGCCGTCACCGCCTGATCGAAGGTTTGCAGATCCTGCGGTATCAACGCCTGCAGCGGTTTACCGTCGGCGGGCAGATCGTGGTTCAACCCCTGGATCAGTGCGCTGGCGATGGAAGTGGGCACCGAAGTGATCATGCTGATAAACCATACCGAGATAAAGCGGGTAGGCAGCGGGATCGGGATCAGCCAGCGTTTCTTGCCGCTGATGGCGATGAAACGTTCAAACATGGTCTGGTAGCTGATGTACTCCGGGCCGGCGACGTCAAAAATGCGGTTTTCTTCTGCCGGATGCGCCAGCAGATCGGCCAGATATACCAGCAGGTTTTCCAGCGCCACCGGGGAAGATTTGGATCGTACCCAGCGCGGCGGCGTTAGCACTGGCAGGTTGTAGACCATATCGCGCATGATTTCGAACGCGGCCGAGCCGGGGCCGACAATGATGCTGGCGCGTAGTTCGGTAACCGGGACGCCACTCTGGCGAAGGATCTCACCGGTCAGCTTACGTGCCACCAGGTGCGGCGAGCTGTCGCCCTCGGGTTGCAGTGCGCCAAGAAAAATTACCTGTTTGACGCTGGAACTGCGCAGCGCATCGCGCAGGTTCTCCGCGGCCTGGCGTTCTTTTTCAATAAAATCATCGCCGTCGCCCATGCCGTGGATCAGATAATAAACGGCGTCGATCTCCCACAGAGCGGCGGCCAGGGTTTCTGGCCGATAAACATCGACATATTGACAGTTAACCTGCGGCCAATGTTGTTCTTGCAGCCATTCGATGCGTCGCGCGGCGGCGGTAATGCTGTGTCCCTGCTCGATCAGGTGGGGGATCAGGTTTTGGCCGATATAGCCGCTGGCCCCAAGAACCAGTACGCGTTGAGCTGTCATTAGCGCCGCCTTTGCGGTGAAAGTCTGTTTAGCATAGACACAGGATGCCAAACTCGTGGTTTAAATGCACTTTTTGTGTGGTTATGCGGGCATTGCATCCGCTGACGGGCGGCGTCACACTACGCACCGTTTGTCTGTACTAAGCCGGAAGCTATGAAACTCAATGCCGTTTGTTATGCCCTGTTGGGACTGGCGCTGATTGCCAGTTTGTTTTTCCTGCATCCGATCTGGATGTGGTGGTTGTTGGCTAACCTGCTGACGCTGTTGGTGTACGGTGCGGATAAGTTTGCGGCGCGCAAAGACTGGCGACGGGTACCGGAAAGCACGCTGCTGGTGTTCGGGCTGGTGGGCGGCTGGGTCGGGGCGATAGCCGCGCAGCAGCTGTTTCGCCATAAAACCCAGAAACAGCCGTTCAAAAGCTGGTTTATCGTCAGCGTGGTGCTGAATGTGCTTGCGACGCTGGCGATTTGGTACTGGGTTTACGGCCGCTGGATACTCTGATTCACAGCAATAACGGCAGGGTAGCGCTTGCTGTTTCCTGTACGGCCTGGCCGTAAGCTGGGTCAAACTTGGCCAGTTCGGCCACCATAAACTCCACCAGCAACATCGCGCCGACCTTGGCAGGCAGTGCGCCTGCGTTCAGCGGACCTTCCGGTTTGGCCGCCACCAGCAGCACATCCGCCAGTTTGGCCAACGGGCTGCGCTGGGTGTTGCTGACGGCGATGATCCGTGCGCCGCGTTGTTTGGCCAGGGTCACCGCATGCAACACGTCTTTGGTCGATCCTGAGCTGGAGATGACGATCAGCAGGTCTTGCTTTCCCAGCGAAGCTGCGTTCATCGCTGCCCGGTGCATATCACTGAACAACAGCGCCGGTTTGCCCACTCGCAACAGCTTGTAGTGCAGGAAATCCCCGATAATCGCACTGGCGGCGACGCCATAAATCTGCACCGAAGCGCTCTGGTGCAGGCTTTCTGCCGCCTGCCGCAGGGCCTGATGGTCCAGCAACGCGCCGGTATCCCGCAAAGCCTGCACGCTTTCCTCCACCAGATCCTCCGTGGGGCTCTGGCGCGTGGCCGCCTCAGGCTGGTTTTGTTGCAGGCTCAGCGCCAGCGCCATTTTAAATTCGGTATAGCCTTTGCAGCCCAGATGGCGGCAAAGCCGGGTCACGCTGGCTTCGCTGGTGCCGCTCTCGCGGGCCAGTTCGGTGATGGTAAAGTAGACGGCCCTGGATGGCTCCTCGATCACATAGCTACCGAGTTTTTGCAGCGTGGGGCTGTAACTCGTCAGATCCTGCCGCAGCCGCAATAATAAATTTCCAGTATTCATCACGTTACCTTTCTGATTATTCCTCTTTCTATTGTGGCGGAAAGTCGCCGCCGCCCGCCAGCGAAATCGACGTATTGTGAAGCCGATCATCGTTATGATTAAAATTTTCAACATTTATATTTATTTGTGGTAAAAATTTTCATCATAAAAAATGATAATGAGGAAAATTTATGTCAACAGCAGGGGAATCAAGGTCCGGCAGCTGGTTTGAAAAAGCCCAGCGGTTCGGAAAGTCGTTTATGTTGCCGATCGCCGTGTTGCCAGCCGCTGGCTTGCTGCTGGGGATCGGTGGGGCGTTGTCCAATCCCAATACTCTGGAGGCCTATCCCTTCCTCAACGTCGGTTGGCTGCAAGGGGTGTTTACCGTGATGGCCAGCGCCGGTTCTATCGTGTTTGCCAACCTGGCGGTGTTGTTCTCCGTGGGTGTGGCCGTGGGCCTGGCCAAAGGTGATAAGGGGACGGCGGGGCTGGCATCGTTGATTGCCTACCTGGTGATGAATGCCACCATCAATGCCTTACTCAAAATCAACGGTTCTCTGGCCGCTGAAAATCCGGGTGCGGTGGGGCAAGGCGTCATTATGGGCATCCAAACGCTGGAGACCGGGGTATTCGGCGGGGTGATCATTGGCCTGGTGACCGGGTATCTGCACGATCGCTACAACAAAATTGCGCTGCCGCAGTTCCTGGGTTTTTTCGGCGGTTCCCGTTTCGTCCCTATTATCTGCTCCCTGGCGGCCATGGGCGTGGGAGCCCTGATGACCGTTATCTGGCCCCACTTCCAGCAGGTGATCTTTGGCCTGGGCGGGCTGGTGGATGCCAGTGGTTATTTGGGCACCTTTATCTATGGTTTTGTGCTGCGCATGCTGGGGCCATTTGGCCTGCACCATATTTTTTATCTGCCGTTCTGGACCACGGCACTGGGCGGCAGCGAAGTGATCAACGGCCAGTTGGTGGAAGGGACACAGCGTATTTTCTTCGCTCAGCTCGCCGATCCACATACCCAGCAGTTTTACATCGGGACTGCGCGTTTTATGTCTGGCCGCTTTATCACCATGATGTTTGGTCTGGTAGGGGCCTGTCTGGCGATGTACCAGACCGCCCGCCCGGAGAACCGCAAACGCGTCGGCGGTTTGTTACTGTCGGCGGCGTTGACCTCGTTCCTCACTGGCATTACCGAGCCGATTGAGTTCTCGTTCCTGTTTGTCGCCCCGGCGCTGTACGTGGTCCATGCCCTGTTTGATGGCCTGGCGTTCATGCTTGCCCACATTCTGCATATCACTATCGGCCAGACGTTCTCCGGCGGCTTTATTGATTTCATGCTGTTTGGCGTATTGCAGGGCGAGGCCAAGACCCACTGGATGTATGTGCCGCTGGTCGGCGTTCCCTGGTTTTTTCTGTACTACTTCACCTTCCGCTTCCTGATTGTTCGTTTCAATTTCAAAACGCCGGGGCGCGGCGAAGAACTGCCGGCCGAAGTGGCACTGGAAGGTACCGCGCGATCGCAGCAGGTGCTGGCGGCGCTGGGTGGCAAAGACAACATTGTCGAGTTGGACTGCTGCGCCACCCGTTTGCGCATTACGGTGAAGCAGAGCCGGTTGCTGGATGAAGCCGGGCTGAAAGCCAGCGGGGCACGTGCGGTGATCATTCGTGGCAATGGGGTGCAGGTCATTTACGGTCCGCACGTCACCATCATTAAAAATGAAGTCGAGGAGTTATTGGATTTATGACGCTTTCTATTTTGCAGCAGATTAAGGGACGGTTGGTGGTTTCCTGTCAGGCATTGGATGATGAGCCGCTGCACAGTGATTTTATCATGTCGCGTATGGCGGTTGCTGCGCAGCAAGGCGGGGCGGCAGCGATCCGGGCCAACAGCGTAGAGGATGTCAAAGCCATCATGCAGGCGGTGACACTGCCGGTGATTGGTATCATCAAGCGTGATTATGTCGGCAGTCAGGTGTACATCACGCCGACTTTGCAAGAAATTGATGAGCTGATGACGGCGGGGCCGCAGATGATCGCCCTGGATGCGACCTTGCATCCTCGACCTGGCAGCCTGGCGTTGGCGGCGTTGGTTGCTGCCGTGCGTGAGCGATATCCCGACGTGTTGTTGATGGCGGACATCGCCACGCTGGAAGAGGCCATCCATGCCGATCGTCTGGGGTTCGACTGTGTAGGGACAACCTTGCATGGCTATACCGAAGAAACCTTGGGCCGTCAGTTGGCACAGGATGACTTTGTTTTTCTGCGGGAGGTACTGGCGGCGGTCAGCGTACCGGTGATTGCCGAGGGCAATGTTGAAACGCCGACCATGGCCGCCCGCTGTCTGGCTTTGGGCGCGCATGCGGTGGTAGTGGGCGGGGCCATTACTCGTCCGCAGCAGATCACTCGTCGCTTTGTGGCCGCACTCGGGAACTGATGGGGATCTCCCTGAGGGTTACGTCAGGGAGATTCAGGACTCAGGCGTGCTGTTGGAGGAATTTCTGCCACAACTCGACCAGGCGCTGCAAATCCTGACGGCTGACATCGAGATGGGTCAGAATGCGCGTCAACGGCCCGCTGCTGATCAGTACGCCGTGCTCACGCATCCAGGGGCCCAGTTTGGCCGCCAGCTCCGGTGACTGACGCAGGTACAGCACGTTGGTCTGCGCGCCCGGCTCGACGATGTCGACGCCAATCCGTTGCAGTTGCTGTTCCAGCCATTTGGCATTGTCGTGGTCTTCACGCAGGCGCTCGACGTTGTGCTCCAGCGCATATAACCCGGCCGCGGCCAGAATACCGGCCTGGCGCAGGCCACCGCCGGTCATTTTACGCCAGCGCAGGGCCTGCTGGATAAAGGCCTCACTGCCGCACAATAACGACCCCACCGGCGCGCCGAGCCCTTTTGACAGGCAAATGGTGAAGGTGTCGCAGTACTGCACAATCTCTTTCAACGGCACATTCAGCGCGACGGCGGCGTTGAAGATGCGTGCGCCGTCGATATGCAACGCCAACTGATGCTCACGGCTGAACTGCCAGGCCTGCTGCAGGTATTCCAGCGGTAGCACGCGGCCACTGATGGTGTTTTCGAGGCTCAGCAGTCGGGTTTTGGCAAAGTGGATATCGTCGGGTTTGATTGCCGCAGCGACCTTATCGAGCGGCAGGGTGCCGTCCGGGTTCGCTTCAATCGGTTGTGGCTGGATGCTGCCGAGCACCGCCGCGCCGCCGGCTTCGTATTTATAGTTATGCGCCTGCTGGCCGACAATGTACTCATCACCACGCTGGCAATGGCTCAGCAGCGCCACCAGATTGGCCTGTGTGCCGCTTGGCAAGAACAACGCCGCTTCTTTACCGGACAGACGGACCGCTTCCGCCTCCAGGGCATTGACCGTCGGGTCATCGCCGTAAACGTCATCACCGACTTCGGCCTGGGCCATGGCTTCGCGCATCGCGGCGCTGGGGCGGGTCACGGTGTCACTGCGTAAATCGATAAGCATAAAAATCCTTTATCCCCTTCATCTTTCAAGCCGCAGCGTTGTTGGCTGCAACTTGAAATCTGTTGGGGATAGTTTTAGCTGAAAGAGGACACGATTATTAACGCAACCAGTTGGTTTTTGCCAGCTCGACCACTTCGTCGCCGCGGCCGTTGATAATGGCGCGCAGCATATACAGACTAAAGCCCTTGGCCTGTTCGAATTTGATCTGCGGCGGCATTGCCAGTTCTTGCTTGGCGGTGACCACGTCCAGCAACGCCGGGCCCGGGTGCGCCAGCATTTCTTGCAGTGCCGCATCCAGATCCGAAGCCTTCTCCACGCGAATGCCCTTGATGCCGGCGGCGTTGGCAATTGCCGCAAAATCCGGGTTGTGCAGATCGGTACCGTCGGTCAGGTAGCCGCCGGCCTTCATTTCCATCGCCACAAAGCCCAGCACGCTGTTGTTGAATATCACAATCTTGACTGGCAGTTTCAGTTGCGCCAGCGACAGGAAATCCCCCATCAGCATGGTAAAGCCGCCGTCGCCGCACATGGCGATCACCTGTTTGTTCGGTTCGGTGGCCTGCGCGCCAATGGCTTGTGGCATGGCGTTGGCCATCGAGCCGTGGTTGAACGATCCGAGCAGGCGGCGTTTGCCGTTCATCTTCAGATAGCGTGCAGCCCACACCGTTGGCGTGCCGACGTCACAGGTGAAGATGGCATCATCACTGGCGTACTGGCTGAGCTGCTGCGCCAGATACTGCGGATGAATCGGTTGGTCGTCATTGGCGGTTGCCAGCCCGTCGAGATCCTTGCGCGCAGTGCGGTAGTGCTCCAGCGCCTTGTCGAGAAACGCACGGTCGCTCTTCGGCTCCAACTGCGGCAGCAGCGCGGTGAGGGTGGTATGGATATCGCCCACCAGCGCCATATTGACCGGGCAGTGGGCGCCGATGCTGCCGGGGTTGATGTCGATCTGAATGATATTGGCGTTGGTTGGATAGAACGCACGGTAGGGGAATTGGGTGCCGAGCAGCACCAGGGTATCGGCGTTCATCATCGCGTGGTAGCCGGAAGAGAAACCGATCAGCCCGGTCATGCCGACGCTGTAAGGGTTATCCCATTCGATATGCTCTTTACCGCGCAGCGCATGGACCACCGGTGCCTGCAGCAGTTCGGCCAATTTTACCACTTCGTCATGCGAGCCGGCGCAGCCACTGCCGCACATCAGCGTAATGTTCTTCGCTTTGTTCAGGGTGGCCGCCAGCTTGTTCAGTTCGCTCATTGGCGGCTGTACCAGCGGCAGTGCCGGGGTGTGCCACACCATGCTGGCGTCTTCCGGCGCCATACGCAGTGCCACGTCGCCCGGCAGTACGATCACCGACACGCCGCGATTGAGGATCGCCTTGCGCATGGCAATTTCCAGCACCCGTGGCAACTGTTCCGGGTTGGAGACCAACTCACAGTAGTGGCTGCATTCGCGAAACAGTTCTTGCGGGTGAGTTTCCTGGAAATAGCCGCTGCCGATCTCGCTGGAGGGAATGTGTGCGGCAATCGCCAATACCGGCACGTGGTTGCGGTGACAGTCAAACAGACCGTTAATCAGATGCAGGTTGCCGGGGCCACAGGAGCCGGCACAGACCGCCAACTGACCGGTAAGCTGGGCTTCTGCTCCGGCGGCGAAGGCGGCGACCTCTTCGTGGCGCGTTCCCAGCCATTCGATGGTGCCCATACGGTGCAGGCTGTCGCTGAGACCGTTGAGCGAATCACCGGTGACGCCCCAAATGCGTTTCACACCGGCCTGTTCCAGAGTTTTGGCGATCAGTGTGGCTACAGTTTGCTTCATAATTCCCCCAAGCGTTGTAAAGGCCCCTCATCTTTCAAGCCACAGCCAGTCGGCAAGCGTGACTTGAAATCTATTGGGTATGACTTATCAGTCTTTCTCAAATAAACGCAGTGACATGCATGGAACCGGGAAAGTGTAGAAGGGGAAGGGAAAGCCTGCTTGCCGATAAATGCCCCATCGTCGCCGACGGGGCAGAAAGTGTCAGGCGAGGGTGACGTCACCTTGCAGTTGGCAACTGCAGGCCAGCACGTAGCCCTGGGCGATTTCAGCCGCAGTCAGCGTCATGCTGCTGGTGGTGGTGTAGTTACCTTCGAGGATGCGGGTTTTGCATGAACCACACACCCCGGCGCGGCAGGCGGCGTTGACCGGCAGCGCGTGAGCCTCCATTGCCGCCAGCAGCGTGCTGCCGACCGGTACGCGGAACTCACGCAGGGGGCGAGCGGTGCGCAGGGTTAATCCTTCACCCTGTTCGGCATCGGTTTCTGCCGGGGTATGGAATTGCTCCTTATGGAAGCGGCTGGCCGGCACACCAAGCTGCAGACAAAGCTGTTCTGCCTGGGTCATATAGGGCGCGGGGCCACAGGTCATCACCGTGCGCTCGGTGAGATCCGGCACCGTCTGGCGCAGCACTTCGGCACTGATCCGCCCGCTGAGATAGCCTGGCTGAATATCCTGTTCGGCCATAAGCGTCAGCCGCAGCTGCGGATGCGCGGCGCACAACTCGCGCCATTGTTCGGCGAAAATGGTGTCGGCAGGGGTACGCACGTTAAAGATCACCGCGATATCACAGGCCGGACGGTTCGCTACCAGCCAGCGACACATGGAGATAATCGGCGTGACGCCACAACCGGCCGCCAGCATCAGGTAACGATCGGCCGGGTGCCGTTCACAGCTGAACTCGCCTTGTGCGTCGGACAGCCACAGGGTATTGCCGGGTTTGACTTCGCGGGTTAACCAGCGTGAACCCACGCCGTCCGGCAGGCAACGCACGCTGATGCTGAGAAAACGACTCTGACCGGGTGAGGAGGACAGCGTATAGGCGCGCAGCGTGTCTTCGCTATTGCCAATGCTGACCAGCGCAAACTGACCGGGTTGATAAGGGTAAAAAACATCGCAAATCAGATTCAGCGTCCAGACGTCAGCGGTTTCCTGCTGGATCGAATGCACCTGCATGCGGTTGGGGCAAAGTGGGCTGGGTTGGGTCATCGGGCACCTCAAAAGCAAAGGGGCCGCTATCGGCGACCCCAGGAATAACGTTATCAGCCGAGAAGGGCTTGCAGATCCTGCTCAACGGTGGTGATCGGACGCATGCCGAACTTGTCGTTGAGGATGGCCATCAGGTTGTCGGTCAGGAAGCCCGGCGCGGTCGGCCCGGTGACAATGTTTTTGACTCCCAGTGACAGCAGCGTCAGCAGGATGACGATTGCCTTTTGCTCAAACCAGGACAACACCAGACTCAGCGGCAGCTCGTTGACCGAGCAGCCGAGGGTATCGGCAAGTTTGACTGCCAGCATGATGGCAGAATAGGCGTCGTTACATTGGCCGACGTCCAGCAGGCGCGGCAAACCTTCCAGAGTACCGAAATCCAGCTTGTTGAAGCGGTATTTGCCGCAGGCCAAGGTCATGATCAGGCAGTCTTGCGGTACGCTGCGGGCGAAGTCGGTAAAGTAGCTGCGTTCATCACGGCTGCCGTCACAGCCGCCGACCAAAAAGACGTGACGCAGTTTCTTTTGCGCCACCAGGTCGATCACCGTATCAGCGGCGTTGAGCAGCGTCTGGCGGCCAAAGCCGACGGTGATCATATGTTCGATTTCGCTGTACGGGAAGCCGCTCATGCCCTGTGCCTGAGCGATCACCTGGGCGAAATCGTCCCCTTCCAGATGGTTAACGCCTGGCCAGCCGACGATGCTGCGCGTCCAGATACGATCGCCATAGTTACCGACCTCAGGATCGATAATGCAGTTGGAGGTCATCAGGATCGGGCCGGGGAATTTGGCAAACTCGGTTTGCTGGTTCTGCCAGCCGCTGCCGTAGTTGCCCACCAGATGCTTGAATTTTTTCAGTTCCGGGTAGCCATGTGCCGGCAACATTTCACCGTGGGTGTAGACGTTCACGCCCTGGCCTTCTGTTTGTTCCAGCAGCATGCGCAGATCTTTCAGATCATGGCCGGAGATCAGAATGGCTTTACCCGCCACCGGGCGCACGTTAACCGCACTTGGTACCGGATCGCCATAGGCCTGAGTCTCGCCGTGATCGAGGATCGCCATCACGTTGAAGTTCATTTTACCGATGCCCATGGCGTTATTCAGCAGGGTATCCACGTCGCGCGGCTGGGTGCCGAGCCAGGCCATAAAAGCGTGGTAGTCGGCGTAAATCTGGTCATCGGACTGGCCCAGCACGTGGGCGTGTTCCATATAAGCCGCAGCGCCTTTCAGGCCATACAGGCACAGCATGCGCAGGCCGTGCACGTCGTCACCGACCTCGGCTTTATCGGTATTCAGGGCAAACTGAGCGGCCTGTTGCAACAGTGAGGGCATATCATCGCCGGCCAACTGCAGGCTGGCCAGGGGATGATCGACGCGTACACCCGCGTCCAGCAACCGGCAGCGGGCGGCCAAAGACTCACGCAGGGCGATGGTTTCGCGCGCGTAACCGATGATGCGCTCGGAATCGAAGTTAACGTTGGTCAGGGTCGAGAAGAAGGCGCGTGGGGCAAAGCTGTCGATATCATGATCGACGATCCCGAGCGCCCGGGCCTGCAACGCCCAGGCGGATAATCCCTGTAACGCTGCGACCAGCAGATCCTGCAGGTCAGAGGTTTCCGCCGTTTTGCCACACATGCCCTGGGCATAGGAGCAGCCGTTGCCGGCTGGGGTACGGATGGTTTGTTCACATTGCACACAGAACATAATCGCTTCCTTTTTAAAGTTGCATTTATAATGCTTGTTTAAGAGCATAGATCGGCAACCGGGGCTTAAAAAGGCTTTTGTGATGCTACCAAGGGCAAGTTTGATTTAGCGCAATTTTGCCGCGCGGATGGGAATTATTACGCTTTCCGGGGGCAATGCCCCCGGGCAGAGATCAAGAGAACAGGGCGATCAGTACCGGTGCCAACAGACTCAGCAGGAAGCCGTGCACAATGGCTGGCGGCACTATCTCCATACCCCCGCTGCGTTGCAGTACTGGCAGGGTAAAGTCCATTGAGGTGGCGCCACACAGGCCCAGCGCGGTGGAACGGCTGCGACGCACCAGCGTTGGGATCAGCATAATCGCTACCAGTTCGCGCGCCAGATCGTTAAAGAAGGCTGCACTGCCCAGGACCGGGCCGTAGGCGTCGGTGATCAGAATGCCGGAAAGCGAGTACCAGCCAAAACCGGACGCCATCGCCAGCCCGGCTTTAATTGGCAACCCCAGCAGCTGTGCCGCCAGAGCTCCCCCGGCCAGTGCGCTAACGACCACCACGACCGCAACCATCATGCCGCGACGGTTAAGCACGATCTGGCGCAGCGTCATACCGCTGTTGCGCAGTTGGATACCGACCAGCAGCAGCAGGAAAATCAACGCGTACTCGCTGCCTTTATTGGCGAATTGCAGCCATTGCAACTGTGTCAGGCCGAGCAGAAAGCCGCCGAGCACCACGCCGCACAGTTTGAACGACTCGAGTGCCATATGCAGGCGTGAGGGTAGCTTTTCCTGTTTATGGCTGTTGTGCCACGGCATTTTGCGTTCCAGCAGCATCAGCATCAGTAAACTGGCGGCGAGAATGCACAGGAAAAACACCGAGGCATACTGGAAGATCAAGACCAGATTGCTGCTCAGATCCTCCAGAAACGCCAGGCTGATGCCCATAAAGAACAGGATCACGTACACCATCCCGCTCAGCAGGCGGTTGATGGTTTGCAGTAACGTCCTGCTGCGTAAAGAAATGAGGTAACCGGCAATCAGCGGTAACAGAATAATCAGCAGTCCTGAATACATGGTGAAGCTTACGTCCTTTGTTCAGCGGATGGCGCGCGGGTGACCGGCGGGGCTCAACAAGCTAACCAAAACAACGGCCGGAGTAAAGCGGCAGATTTAACCTCGCCTGCTTGACCTGCAAGGGGTTTTTTGACCATGCTCTGAGGAGGTCACCCCATGAAGGACGGTGGCAGTGCGCACGGGAGGCGACAGATGTTCTTAGAGCGTATCGAGATTGTAGGTTTCCGCGGCATCAACCGGCTATCACTGATGCTGGATGACAACACGCTGCTGCTCGGCGAAAACGCCTGGGGTAAATCCAGCCTGCTTGACGCGCTGACCTTGCTACTGGCGCCAGAGCCCAAGCTGTACCGTTTTGAGGCGCATGACTTTCATTTCCCGCCCGGTGAGGAAGAGGCCAAAGATCGGCATTTGCAGGTGGTTTTTACCTTCTGCGAAAAAGACATTGGCCATGCTCATCTGCCCCGTTACCGCCATCTGTCGCCGCTGTGGATCAAGGGTGACGATAACCTGAACCGCATTTATTACCGTTGCGAAGGCGAATTGGCCGATGACGATACGGTGTGTACCTGGCGCGGCTTCCTGGATGCCGACGGCAATGCGATGCAATTGCATCATATTGAGCAACTGGTGCACGCCATCATCCGTATTCACCCGGTACTGCGCCTGCGCGATGCGCGTTTTATCCGCCGCCTGCGGCCCAGTACGCTGAATAACGAAAACCCGGCCGATAACAAGGCGCTGTCACTGCAATTGGATCAATTGACGCGTGAGTTGGTGCGTAACCCGCAAAAATTGACCAATGCCGAGATGCGCCAGGGGCTGGCGGCCATGCAGCAACTGCTGGAACACTACTTCGCTGAACAGGGCTCGCAGGTGACAAGGCCACGCCGACAGCGACTGGATCAAGATCAGGACCAGCTGGCATGGCGTTCGCTGGACAGTATCAACCGCATGGTGGCCGAACCTAATAGCCGCAGTATGCGTCTTATTTTACTGGGCATGTTTTCTACGCTGCTGCAGGCCAAGGGCAGCGTCAAGCTGGATCCGCACGCCCGGCCGCTGTTGCTGGTGGAGGATCCGGAAACCCGTCTGCATCCGATCATGCTGTCGGTGGCCTGGGGACTGCTGAACCAGCTGCCGCTGCAGCGCATCACCACCACCAATTCCAGCGAATTGGTCTCCCTGGTGCCGGTTGAGCACGTTTGCCGGTTAGTGCGTGAGTCGGGGCGGGTTGCCACTTATCGCCTTGGGCCACGCGGGCTGGGCCCGGAGGACGGGCGACGCATTTCATTTCATATTCGCTTTAACCGACCGTCGTCGTTGTTTGCCCGCTGTTGGCTGCTGGTGGAAGGTGAAACGGAAGTCTGGCTGCTGAACGAGCTGGCGCGCCAGTGTGGCTATCACTTTGAAGCGGAAGGGGTGCGGGTGATCGAGTTTGCCCAGTGCGGCCTGAAACCGTTGCTAAGGTTTGCCCGGCGGATGGGTATTGAGTGGCATGCGCTGGTGGACGGCGATGAGGCGGGGAGAAAATACGCCAGTACCGTACGCAGCATGCTGGATAACCATGAGGACAACGAGCGCGACCGTTTGACCGCGTTACCGGCACCAGATATGGAACACTTTATGTTCCGTGAAGGCTTCAGCTCAGTCTATTACCGGGTGGCCTCGGTGCCGAGCAATGGCCAGATGCCGGTACGTAAGGTGATCCTCAAGGCGGTGCATCACTCCTCGAAGCCCGACCTGGCGATTGAGGTAGCGATGAACGCGGGTGAGCGGGGCACGGATTCGGTGCCCCCCCTGCTGAAGAAAATGTTCTCACGCGTGATCTGGCTGGCACGCGGCCGGGCCGATTAGGCCCCGGCAAAACGGGATTGGGCGTTGAAATGCTCCGCCATTCCCTGTTCCAGCTCATCCAGCAGTTGATAGCGACGGCGGTATTCTGCACGTTTTTTACTGACGACGTCATCGATGGGTTTGCGAGTGATGTGTTCCGGCAACAGAAAATAGCCGCTCTCCAGCATCTTGCCGCCCATTGATATCCAAAATTGATCGTAATCGGCATGCAGTTGTTGTTTCTTTTTACTCTGATAACGCCAGTTCTGATAGATATGGGTGCTGTTGCCGACCGCCACGATTTGCTGAATGCCCAGATGACGTGCCAGTGTGCAAATGCCTTCCAGCACCAGCCGTTTTGGGAATAACCCGTGGCACTCTTTGGTGGCCTGCTGGATTTCCGCGTGCGGTACCTGGTGATTGGCCCCCTGCAAACCCCCGATAAACAACGTTGGCTGTTGCTGAAAGTGCATCAGTGCAAAGGTGATTTCCGCCAGCATGATCCCGTTGGCATTACGCAGCAGCAGGGTGGCCTCCCCTTCTTTATTCAGGTGATCAATGGCTGCCAGCTCCAGTGACACCGCACCGCCACTCTTGCCGCTGGCGCTGGTCAGCATAAAGGGCTTGTTCAGATGACCGAGCAGCATTTTCATTGGCATGCGTTGTTTGCTGAGATCGTAATGATCACGCAGGGCGAACAGGCCCTCGATTTTGCTCATGTTTGCTGCCAGATAGGGGCGATGCAGCTTGCACGGCAGGTTGGGTTGCGCGCTCAGGATCTCATCCAGCAAAGGGTTGGACGCCAGCATGTTGAGCAGGCCACTGGTGGTGCGCCAGGAAAATAACGAACGGCCGACAAACTTAAGGCGGAATGATGTTTTCTTCCAGGCTTTGCTCGGCGCTTTGTCGCCATTGGCCAGCGCCGTCATCAGTTGCCAGCCGTTAAGCGGGCGAGCAGATACGAGTGGATAGCTGAGCTGAGACATGATGAAATCCTTGACTGTGTTGAATGGCGCTATTTCAACAAGCCTTGACTAAACGGGAGTTCAATACTGAATGTAACCAAGGGTGTCTCCACAATGTGTTGAGCTAAGGTTTAGTTATTCATCACTGTGCGTGATAATTTAGCCTCCGTTGCCGCCATTGGCAGCTTGAATTGCAACAGACAGGAACCTATTTTGACGTGGTTTAAAGGACATAAGCGACGCTGGGTCATGGCGCTGGTGGTACTGGTGGCGATTGCCGCCGTAGCGGCCTGGCACTTTGGTCATCCGACAGCGACCCCATTTAAAACGGTGAAGGTTGCCAAGGGCGATCTACAGCAAAACGTATTGGCGACCGGCCAGCTTGACGCGGTGCGCAAAGTTGACGTGGGCGCGCAGGTCAGCGGTCAGTTGGAAAGCCTGTACGTCGAGATTGGCGACCGGGTGAAAAAGGGCCAGTTACTGGGCGTGATTGACCCGCAACAGGCGCAAAACAGCATCCGAGAGGGTGAGGCCACCTTGCGTGAATTGCATGCTCAGTTGCAGCAGGCTCAGGCGGAACAACAGCTGGCGGCGGTAACGCTGCAGCGTAATCAGGCGCTAGCCAAACTGCAGGCGGTATCACGCCAGGATCTGGATCAGGCGGCAACCCAACTGGCGGTGAAAAAAGCCCAGGTGGGCACCATTCAGGCGCAGATCGCCAGAAATCAGGCCAGCCTGGATACCGCAAAAATCAATCTGGCGTTTACCCGTATTGAAGCACCAATGGACGGTGACGTGGTGCAAATCACCACCTTGCAGGGCCAGACGGTGATCGCCGCACAACAGGCGCCAAACATTTTGACCCTGGCCGATCTCAGCACCATGTTGGTGAAGGCTCAGGTATCGGAAGCAGACGTTATCAGCCTCAAACCGGGCCAAAAAGCCTGGTTTACCGTACTGGGCGATCCGAACCGGCGCTTTGACGGCGTGCTGAAGGATATTCAGCCGACGCCGGAAAAGGTCAATAACGCCATCTTTTACTACGCACGTTTTGAAGTGCCGAACCCCGAGGGGCTGCTGCGACTGCAAATGACCGCGCAGGTACATATCCAACTGGCGGGCGTCAGTCAGGCACAGGTCATTCCTTTGGCGGCGCTGGGCGATCAAATTGCCGATAATCGCTACCAGGTTTCGATATTGAAACAGGGCAAGGAGGAAAAGCGTGAGGTGGCCATTGGCCTGCGGAACAATATTGACGTGCAAATTCTCAGCGGATTGAACATCGGCGATGAAGTGATTGTCAGCCGCGGCGGCGCGGAGGCACTCTGATGGCCGCGCTGTTGGAATTGAGCAGTATCTGCCGCAGTTATCAATCGGGCGATCAGACGGTGGCGGTCCTGAAGGACGTGAGCCTGAGCATCGACGCCGGTGAAATGGTGGCGATTATGGGCGCCTCCGGCTCCGGTAAATCGACGCTGATGAATATTCTTGGTTGCCTGGATAAACCCAGCGCCGGTGTGTATCGGGTGGCTGGGCAGGACGTCGCGACGCTCGATGGCGATGCGTTGGCCCGGCTGCGGCGTGAGCATTTTGGCTTCATCTTCCAGCGTTATCATTTACTGCCCCATCTGAGCGCGGCGCATAACGTCGAGGTCCCGGCGGTGTATGCCGGGCTGGGGAAGGCGGCACGGCGTGAGCGGGCGGTGGGGTTGTTGCAGCGCCTGGGGCTCAGTGAACGTGTGGGCTACCGGCCAAGCCAGCTTTCGGGTGGTCAGCAGCAACGGGTCAGTATTGCTCGCGCGCTGATGAACGGGGGGCAGGTGATCCTGGCGGATGAGCCGACCGGTGCTCTCGATAGCCACTCCGGCGAAGAAGTGATGGCGATCCTCAAGCAACTGCGCGAGCAGGGGCATACGGTGATTATCGTCACCCACGATCCGGCGGTGGCCCAGCAGGCTGAGCGGATCATTGAGATTCGCGATGGGGCGATCATTGCCGATTCACGGCCGGAACAGCGCCGCAACCCGAACGCCAAACCCCTGGAGATGGTGGCCCCGGCCCCGTCCTGGCAGCAAACCACCGGCCGTTTCCGTGAGGCGCTGGTGATGGCCTGGCGAGCGATGGCGGCAAGTAAAATGCGTACCGCGTTGACCATGCTGGGGATTATTATCGGCATCGCCTCGGTGGTGTCGATCCTGGTGATCGGCGACGCTGCCAAACAGATGGTGTTGGCGGACATCAAATCCATCGGCACCAATACGGTCGACATTTATCCCGGCAAGGACTTTGGTGACGACGACCCGACCTTTCGCCAGGCGCTGAAGTACGACGACCTTGCCGCGCTCCGTGAGCAACCCTACGTCAATGCACTGTCACCCACCATCGCCAGCAGCATGCGGCTGCGGTTGGGTAACGTCGACGTGGCGGCCAACGTCACCGGGGTCAGCGAGCAGTTTTTCCGCGTATACGGCATGACCTTTACCCAGGGCATCGGTATTGATCAACTGCAGGTGCAATCGCAGTCGCAAACGGTGGTGATTGACGCCAATACCCAGCGCCGGCTGTTCCCGCACCAGAAGGATGTGGTGGGGCAGGTGATCCTGGTGGGCAATATGCCGGCGACGGTGGTCGGGGTGGCGAAAGAAAAACAGTCGATGTTCGGCAGCAGCAAGACGCTGAACGTCTGGGTGCCCTACAGCACCATGGCCAACCGACTGATGGGCAACGCCTATTTCGATTCGATCACCGTGCGTATCCGCGAGGGCTACAACAGCCAGGAGGCGGAGCAGCAGTTGACGCGCTTGCTGACGCTGCGCCACGGCAAGAAAGACATCTTCACCTATAACATGGACAGTCTGGTGCAGACCGCAGAAAAAACCACGCGTACGCTACAGCTGTTCCTGACGCTGGTGGCGGTAATTTCTCTGGTGGTTGGTGGGATCGGCGTGATGAACATCATGTTGGTGTCGGTGACAGAACGTACCCGTGAGATCGGCATTCGTATGGCGGTGGGGGCTCGATCCGGTGACGTACTGCAGCAGTTCCTGATTGAAGCGGTGCTGGTGTGTCTGGTCGGCGGCGCGTTGGGCATCATGCTGTCATTTGCCATCGGCCTGCTGGTTCAACTGGTGCTACCGGGGTGGCAAATCAGTTTCCCACCGGCGGCGTTGCTGAGCGCGTTTGTTTGTTCAACGGCGATCGGCGTGGTATTCGGCTATCTGCCGGCGCGCAGTGCGGCGCGGCTTAACCCGATTGACGCGCTGGCGCGCGAATAGCCTGCCCTATGAATTTCAAGCTGCAGTTAGGCGCCCAGCTCGCTCATCCCCAGGCGCTTACTTAAGTAAGTAACTGGGGTGAGCGAGTGCAGGTAACAACGCTGCAGCTTGAAATACGACGGGCATAATAAAAAATGCCAGTCATACGGCGGCTGGCATTTTTTGCGGTGTTTCAGACTGACTTGGTGGAAGCGTTTAGGCCAACGCCTCGCTTTCCACTGGCACAATAAGACTCGCATGGTTCCCTTTTGGCCCCTGGTGCACGTCAAAACTGACCTGCTGGCCAGCTTTTAGCGTCCGGTACCCGTCCATCTTGATCGTAGAGTAATGGGCGAATATGTCTTCGCCGCCGCCTTCAGGACAGATAAACCCAAACCCTTTGGCGTTGTTGAACCATTTAACAGTACCCGTCTCCATGCTTTTACATCCCTCGCAACGCTATTTTTAGGTGAGATGAATAACTGAATTCGCACCCGCCAATGGCAGGCAGCAGATGAGCCTGAGAGTGGTTAAAACACCACCAGCTCACGAATTTACACTCTAGAGCAAATGATCATCACGTCAAGGGATCGGCTTTTGTCGGTGGGGTGCAGTTCATCAAAGTTTGAAGCAGGTAACGCTATTGACATTGTTTGGTAACAATTCGTCAGTGATTTTTGCGCACGTTCCAGTGCGGCGGGATGGCGGCGAAGATGATAAAATAGTATGAATACCCCACTTTGAATAACCGGAACCTGTCCCCATATTAAAGGACAGAGCAGAGAAGATGAGCAGCGATGGGCAATAACAACGATTGGCTAAATTTTGAACACTTAGCCGAAGAAAAACAAATCGATGCGGTAAAACCGCCGTCTATGTATAAAGTTATACTTAACAACGACGATTACACACCGATGGAATTTGTGATTGACGTTCTGCAAAAGTTCTTTTCTTATGATATTGAACGCGCAACGCAACTGATGCTCACGGTCCACTATCAAGGCAAGGCGATCTGTGGTGTTTTTACCGCCGAGGTGGCGGAAACCAAGGTCGTACATGTGAACCGTTATGCCAGGGAGAACGAGCATCCGTTGCTTTGTACGCTGGAAAAAGCCTGATTAAGGCAATCTATTGGGGAGGTGCTTATGCTCAATCAAGAACTGGAACTCAGTCTCAACATGGCTTTCGCCAGGGCGCGTGAGCACAGACACGAGTTTATGACCGTGGAGCACCTGTTGCTGGCGTTACTCAGCAACCCTGCCGCGCGGGAAGCGCTTGAGGCATGTACGGTGGACCTGGCTGCACTGCGCCAGGAACTCGAAGCCTTTATCGAACAAACCACGCCGACGCTGCCCGCCAGCGAAGAAGAGCGCGACACTCAGCCGACGCTTAGCTTCCAGCGCGTACTGCAGCGTGCGGTATTCCATGTGCAATCTTCCGGCCGCAGCGAAGTCAGCGGCGCCAACGTGCTGGTGGCAATTTTCAGCGAGCAGGAGTCGCAGGCGGCTTACCTGCTGCGCAAACACGACGTCAGTCGTCTTGACGTAGTGAACTTCATTTCACATGGCACACGTAAAGACGAGCCGGGCCAAGCGCCAAATGCGGAAAACCCGGTGAATGAAGAGCAGTCCGGAGGGGAAGACCGTATGGAGAACTTCACCACCAACCTCAATCAACTGGCCCGGGTGGGCGGCATCGATCCGTTGATTGGCCGTGACCCTGAGCTGGAACGCGCTATCCAGGTACTGTGCCGTCGCCGCAAGAACAACCCGCTGTTGGTGGGTGAGTCCGGCGTGGGTAAAACCGCGATTGCCGAAGGGCTGGCTTGGCGCATTGTGCAGGGCGACGTTCCGGAAGTGATGGCGGACTGCACCCTGTATTCCCTGGACATCGGTTCGCTGCTGGCGGGCACCAAATACCGCGGCGACTTCGAAAAACGCTTCAAAGCCCTGCTGAAACAGCTGGAGCAGGATAAGAACAGCATCCTGTTTATCGATGAGATCCACACCATCATCGGTGCCGGTGCGGCGTCCGGTGGGCAGGTAGATGCCGCCAACCTGATCAAACCGCTGCTTTCCAGCGGCAAGATCCGGGTCATCGGCTCGACCACCTATCAGGAATTCAGCAACATTTTTGAAAAAGACCGCGCACTGGCCCGTCGTTTCCAGAAAATCGACATTACCGAGCCAACGCCGGAAGAGACCATTCAGATCATCAACGGCCTGAAAACCAAGTACGAAGCACACCACGATGTGCGTTATACCGCGAAAGCGGTGCGTGCGGCGGTTGAGCTGTCGGTGAAATACATCAATGACCGTCATTTGCCGGACAAGGCTATTGACGTGATCGACGAGGCGGGTGCTCGCAGTCGCTTAATGCCGATCAGCAAGCGCAAGAAAACCGTCAACGTTGCCGACATTGAGTCGGTGGTGGCGCGTATCGCGCGCATCCCGGAAAAAACCGTGTCAGCGAGCGATCGGGATGTGTTGAGAAGCCTGGGCGACCGTCTGAAAATGCTGGTGTTTGGTCAGGATCAGGCGATTGAAGCATTGACCGAAGCGATCAAGATGAGCCGGGCGGGTCTGGGACACGATCGCAAGCCTGTCGGTTCCTTCCTGTTTGCCGGGCCAACCGGCGTCGGGAAAACCGAGGTCACGGTTCAGCTGGCGAAGGCGATGGATATCAAACTGCTGCGTTTTGACATGTCCGAGTATATGGAACGTCATACCGTCAGCCGTCTGATTGGCGCACCTCCGGGCTATGTCGGTTACGATCAGGGCGGTCTGCTGACCGATGCGGTGCTCAAACATCCGCACTCGGTAGTGCTGCTGGATGAAATCGAGAAGGCGCACCCGGACGTGTTCAACCTGCTGCTGCAGGTGATGGACAACGGTACCCTGACCGATAACAACGGCCGCAAGGCGGACTTCCGCAACGTGATCCTGGTGATGACCACCAACGCCGGGGTACGCGAGACAGAACGTAAATCGATCGGTCTGGTCCAGCAGGACAACAGCACCGACGCGATGGAAGAGATCAAAAAAGTGTTCACGCCGGAATTCCGTAACCGCCTGGACAACATTATTTGGTTCAACCATCTGTCGGCCGAGGTTATTCAGCAGGTTGTCGACAAGTTTATCGTCGAACTGCAGGCACAGCTGGATGCGAAGGGCGTGTCGCTGGAAGTGAGTGACGAAGCGCGTGACTGGCTGTCAGTGAAAGGCTATGACCATGCGATGGGGGCTCGTCCAATGGCGCGTGTGATGCAGGAAAACCTGAAGAAACCGCTGGCCAACGAATTGCTGTTTGGTTCACTGGTGGATGGCGGCTCGGTGAAAGTCGAGCTGGACAAAGAGAATCAGAAACTGACTTACCAATTTATCAGCGCGTCAATGCGCAAAGCGGATGAAGGTGCGGTGCACTAAGTCCGGGGTCAGATAAAGAAAAAGCGATGCTTCGGCATCGCTTTTTTTATGGGTGAAAATCATCACCACAACAGAAATGATTGAGCCCTCTCAGTTTACCTGCGCACCTGCAACTCGATGTTGAACGTTGCTACGGGGGTAAACGGAAAGGGCTCCGGAGGCATTACATCCTCGGTGCCGCCATCGGCTGGCGACGAGTGAGCCGATTAACGGCTACGGAAGACAATGCGGCCTTTGCTCAGGTCGTACGGGGTCAGCTCTACAGTGACTTTGTCGCCCGTCAGGATGCGGATGTAGTTCTTACGCATTTTACCGGAGATATGTGCGGTAACCACGTGCCCGTTTTCTAATTCAACGCGGAACATGGTGTTTGGCAGCGTATCAAGAACGGTGCCCTGCATTTCAATATTGTCTTCTTTGGCCATCGAATCCTCTAGGTCTAACTACCTTAGTTTTTAACCGGCAAGATAATGCCGAAAAACCCACATTATGTAAAGAAGTGTCGGTGAACATTGCACCGTTTCCGCAAAATTAGTTTGTTGGGGAGGGTGGTTCAACCTGCTGTGGGGGTAAAACTTGCGGTGCCCAACACTCTGGCGCTAATGGCTTGCGCTGAAGTTGGCTGAGCTGCTGCAAAAATTGTCTTCGGGGGATCTCTCTCGCACCCAGCGTGGCAGTGTGAGCGTTAAGCACCTGACAGTCAATCAATTCTCCGCCATAAGCGGCAAAATGGCGGCAAAAAGTCATCAGGGCGCACTTGGAGGCATTAGTGGTGCGGCTAAACATCGACTCGCCGCAAAATAGCGCCCCCTGAGCGATACCGTACATGCCACCAACCAGCTCTTCATCCTGCCAAACCTCGATCGAGTGGGCGAAGCCAAGGCGGTGCAGATGCAAATAAGCACGTTGTACTTCCGGGCCAATCCAGGTGCCTTCTTCCGGTCGATCGGCGCAGGCGGCGATCACCGCCGCAAAGTCGTGATTCAGCGTAATGCGAAAGGGGTTACTGCGCAGAAAACGTTTCAGACTGCGGCTGATATGACGTTCGGCCGGGAACAGCACCGCCCGGGGGTCCGGTGACCACCACAGAATGGCTTCCCCCGGCGAGAACCAGGGGAAGATGCCACGCTCATAAGCGGCCAGCAAACGCGGCGCGGTCAGATCACCGCCAATGGCCAGCAGCCCGTTAGGATCGCGCAGAGCGCCCTCAGGAGAGGGGAACGCCAGTGACTGCGGTGACAGCTTAACAATGCGCATATAAGGTCTCAGCGTCCTCTACAGGCCATTTTACAGCGGTATACCACTGATACGTTGGCGGAAGTGGGCGTAACGCCCCTGCTGACGCATCAGGGTGAGATGATCACCTTGCTCGACAATCTGGCCGCCGTCCATCACGCAGATGCGGTCCAGGTGCTCCAGCCCATACAGACGGTGGGTGACCAGGATCAGCGTTTTCCCCTGACAATGTTGGCGCAGTAGTGCCAGGATCTGCTGTTCGGTCTCGGCATCCAGGCCTTCGGTCGGTTCATCGAGCAGCAACAGGGGGGCCTGATGCAACAGCGCACGGGCAATGCCCAGACGACGCTGCTCACCGCCGGAAAGCTGGCGACCGCCATCTCCCAGCCAGGCATTCAGCCCCTCGTTCTCCAGCAGCTTGTCCAGCCCGACCTGCTGCAAGACCCCGCGCAGTTGTTCATCGGTTGCCGCCGGGGCAGCGATGCGCAGGTTTTCACGCAGCGTATCGCTGAAAATATGCACCCGCTGGCTGACGACGGTGGTCATCTGGCGCAGCGTGGTTTCATCGTAAGCGCTCAGTGGCTGGCCGTTGAGCAGCACCTGGCCGCTATCGGCGTTCCAGGCGCGGGTCAGCAATTGCAGCAGGGTCGATTTGCCACAGCCGGTACGCCCGAGCAGAGCAATGTGTTCACCGGCGGCAATCTCCAGCGTGACGTCCTGCACTACCGGCAGCGGTTGGTCGGGGTAGGTAAAGGTCAGCCGTTGCAGACTCAGGGCAGCGCCTTTCTCAGCCGCTGGGCCGCAGGTAGGGAAGCTGACCTCCGGTTGCCGGTCGATGACCTGCTTCACCCGGGTGGCGGAAGCGATCACCTGCCCAAGATGCTGGAAAGCGCCAGCCACCGGCATCAGCGCTTCAAATGAGGCCAGCGCGGCAAACACGAACAGCGCAATCAGCGCACCGGGCTGGCTGTCGCCACCGATACCGGCCGCAGTGAGCCACAGCAACAAGGTGACTGTCAGGCCGCTAGCCAGGATCATCAGTGCCTGCGCCATGCCGCCCAGCGAGGCCTGCTGCCATTGGCGGCGCTGCCAGTGCTGCTCGGTGGTATCCAGATCGGCGCGGAAGCTTTCAACGGCGCCAAACACCACCAGTTCGGCCTGGCCCTGAAGCCAGGCGGTAAGGTCGGTACGGTACTGGCCGCGCAGCGTGGTCAACTGGCCGCCAATCGGCTTGCCCGCACGATAAAATACCGGGGGTACCAGCAACAGCAGCATCAGCAGAATGCCCCCCAGCGTCAGTGCCAGGGAAGTATCCAGCCAGCTCAGGCCGTAAGTGACGACCACAATCACGGCGGCAGCGCTGACCAGCGGTGAGATCACCCGCAGGTACAAATGATCCAGCGTGTCGACATCCGCTACCAGACGGTTAAGCAGGTCGGCCTGACGGAAGCGGGCAATGCCGCCCGGCGACAGTGGCAGGATCTTTTTAAAGGTAAACACCCGCAGATGGGACAGCACGCGGAAGGTGGCATCGTGACTGACCACGCGTTCGGCGTAGCGCCCGGCGGTGCGGAAAATGGCGGCACCGCGGACACCGGCGGCCGGCAGCATGTAGTTGAAAGTAAACAGGCCCGCCAACCCGGCGAGGGCCGAGGCGGCGAGGAACCAGCCAGACAGCGCCAGCAGGCCGATGCTGGCCAGCAGCGTAACGATGGCCAGTACAATGCCCAGACAGATCAGCAGGCTGTGACGACGGTATAGCGCCAGAAACGGCAGCAAAACGCGCATGATTATAGATCCCCGCTGCGGTGTGCAATCAGATTGGCGAACAGGCCCGGTTGGGCACTCAGCGTGGCGTAATCGCCTTGCTGGACGATGTGCCCGCCGTCCATGACCCAAATCTGGTCGTAGTCTTCGGTATCTTCCAACTGGTGGGTCACCAGCAGGGTAGTTTGCTGATGCGAGGCGGCATTCAGCGCCTGCATCACCCGCCGTTCACTGTGGGCGTCAAGGCTGGCGGCCGGTTCATCCAGCAGCAGCAAACGACGTGGGCTGATAAGCGCCCGGGCAACCGCTACGCGCTGGGCCTGGCCGACGGAGAGACGGGCGGCGTTATCGCCGACTTCAGTCTCTAATCCCTGTGGCAAATGCGGCAGGATCTCACCGACGTAGGCTTGCTCTACCGCCAGCTGTAACTGGGCGTCACTGGCCTGCGGGTTGCCCAGCAGGATATTGGCCCGCAGCGTTTGAGCCGGCAGGTGCGGGTTTTGTCCTACCCAGCCAAGCTGCTGACGCCAGCCTTCGGCGGCCAGCTCGCGCAACTCGATGCCGTTGACCGTCAGAGAACCGCGATAGGGCAGAAAACCGAGCAGCAGGTTCAGTAGCGAGCTTTTACCGGCGCCGCTCAACCCGACCAAAGCAATGCGCTGGTTCGCGGGCAGAGTGAAACTCAGCGGGCCGGCCAGCAGCACGCCATCCGGTGACAGGATCTCCAGATCCTGCGCCTGCAACTCCAGCGGTGCATCGCTATCCAGCGTTTGCGTGCCGCTACCCATTTGCTCGCCTTCGGCACTGAGGAAGGTTTCCAGCGCTTCTGCTGCGCCCACCGCCTGCGCTTTGGCATGGTAGAAGGCCCCAAGGTCACGCAGCGGCTGGAAGAATTCCGGAGCCAGGATCAGCACCAGGAAACCGGCGAACAGCGTAACGCCGGTGCCGTAGCTGCCAAAATTAAGTTCGCCAAGGAACGAGAAACCAAAATAGACCGCCACCACGGCGATGGAGATAGAGGCAAAGAACTCCAGCACCGCTGAGGACAGAAATGCCAGTCGCAAGACTTCCATGGTGCGAGTACGGAAATCCTCGGATGATTTGGCAATCTGCGCGGTTTCCGCTTCAGCCCGGTTAAACAGGCGCAGCGTATCCAGCCCGCGCAGGCGATCGAGGAAGTTACCGCTCAGTCGTGCCAGCGCCACAAAGTTGCGGCGGTTGGCGTCTGCGGCACCCATACCGACCAGCGCCATAAACATGGGGATCAGTGGGGCGGTGGTTAACAGGATCAGGCCGGCGGCCCAGTTTATCGGGAATACGGTAATCAGGATCAGCACGGGGATAAATACCGCCAGGTACATCTGCGGCAGATAGCGAGAATAATAATCCTGCATGTCTTCGATCTGTTCGACGATGATGCTGGCCCAACTGCCGGCCGGTTTGCCCTGGATCCATGCCGGGCCGAGTTGCTGCAGTTTATCCAGCACCTGCTGACGCATACGCTGGCGGATCACCTGTCCGCAGATAAAACCGACGCGTTCACGCAGCCAACTCAACACCGCCCGCAATGCAAAAGTGGCGGCCAGCCAGATAAACGAGGGGATAAGCTGTTCGCGCGGGGCGTGCTCGATAATCAACGCGTGGAGCAGGGCAGCCAATAGCCATGCCTGGGCGACAATCAGAATGCCGCTTATCAGCCCCAACAACATGGAAAGGCGCAACCAACGCTGCGCCAGGGTGCTCTGAGTTTTGAGCCAATGGGTTAACTGTTGCTGTCTGGTTTTTTTCATCAGATATGGGTCTGCGTCGCCGGCGCCTGTGGGTACAGACAAGGTTAACGTACTGTTAAAAAAAGTGTTTGCCCCAACCTGAAGCGAACAAGTGAAGGCCAATGTTACCTCTTCACCCGACAGACTGAAAATAATAAAGCGGTCAAATAGCGGTATAACAGAAAGATGGCGGCAAAAAAAAAGCGGCTGTGATAGCCGCTTTTCAAAATGACAGTGTGGGGTTACAGCACTTCTGCGCCGGCAATGCCGTCCAGATAACGCTCAGCGTCCAGCGCCGCCATACAACCGGTCCCGGCGGAGGTGATCGCCTGGCGGTAGATGTGGTCCATCACGTCGCCGGCAGCGAATACGCCAGGAATGGTGGTCTGGGTGGCATTACCGTGAATGCCGGACTGCACCTTGATGTAGCCGTTTTCCAGTTCCAGCTGACCACCGAAAATGCTGGTGTTCGGGCTGTGGCCGATGGCGATAAACACGCCGGCCAGTTCCAGGTCCTGCGTTTGGTTTTCCGCTTTGGTGCTGCGGATGCGTACGCCAGTCACGCCCATCTGATCGCCCAGCACTTCGTCCAGGGTATGGTCGGTATGCAGCACGATATTGCCGTTTTTCACTTTCTCCATCAGCCGGTTGATCAGGATTTTCTCTGAACGGAAGCTGTCACGGCGGTGAATCAGGTGAACTTCGGCCGCGATGTTGGACAAGTACAAAGCCTCCTCCACGGCGGTATTACCACCGCCGACGACCGCGACTTTCTGATTGCGATAGAAGAAACCGTCGCAGGTGGCACAGGCAGACACGCCTTTGCCTTTGAACGCTTCTTCGGTAGGCAGGCCAAGGTAACGTGCGGAAGCGCCAGTGGCGATGATCAAAGCATCACAGGTGTATTCGCCGTTGTCGCCAAACAGGCGGAACGGACGGTTCTGCAGCTCAACGCTGTTGATGTGGTCAAACACAATCTCGGTCTGGAATTTTTCCGCATGCTCGCGCATACGCTCCATCAGCGCCGGGCCGGTCAGGCCTTCGGCATCACCCGGCCAGTTTTCCACTTCGGTGGTGGTGGTCAACTGACCCCCTTGTTCCATACCGGTAATCAATACCGGGCTCAGGTTGGCGCGCGCTGCGTAAACGGCGGCGGTGTAGCCAGCCGGGCCGGAGCCCAGGATCAATAATTTACTGTGTTTAGCCGTGCCCATGAATAACCTCTTTTCCCACAATGGCGGACAATGGATTCGATTGTAGGGAAAATGCGGCATTAAAAAAAGCGTCAGGGGATGTTGTTAACGATTTGTTTGATAGTCATGGCCTATTAATTATTATTTTGCTGCTAAAGCGAGCGTAAAACGCAGCAATTTAACTTATGGAAGCCACTCAACACTGTGGTGTACTCAATGGGTCAGAAACAGCCCGTAAAGCGGGTTTAAGCGCCTTGGCAGCGGGGTTTTTAAGCCAGCGATTCATAACTAAAAACGGGGTGCTAACTTTTCATGACGGTACGTTCTTCTGATTTTGCTTCTTTTACTTTGACAATCCGCTGCGCATTTGCGAAAACATCATAGGAAGAAGAAATTATCCCTGTCCCTGCAGTAAATCGTACGTATTTACGGCGTTGGCGCAGAATTTTGCGCCGTTGCTGAAGCCGCGTGCGGCGGGTGAGGGGACACCGCGCAAGCGAGGGGGATTTCTTCTTGCAATAACGTCATTTAACTACCCGGTGCAGGGTTTGACAGACAGACTGCACAAGGGGTGATGATGGTAGTGAAGCATATGACAGGCATTGGGTCTTCGCTTGGAACGAACCCTTACACATTGATGTTGGTTAGGGTGTGGCAAGTGCAGGGAAGAAAATAAGAGAGACAATAATAATGGCAGACAATAAGAAACGCCCGGGTAAAGATCTCGACCGTATCGACCGCAATATCCTGAACGAGCTGCAGAAGGATGGGCGTATTTCGAACGTTGAGCTTTCGAAGCGCGTGGGGCTATCTCCAACTCCATGTTTAGAACGCGTGCGCCGCCTCGAGCGCCAGGGTTTTATTCATGGCTATACCGCTTTGCTCAACCCGCATTATCTGGACGCTTCCCTGTTGGTTTTCGTGGAAATCACGTTGAATCGCGGTGCGCCGGATGTGTTTGAGCAATTCAACTCAGCCGTTCAGAAGCTTGAAGAAATTCAGGAGTGTCATCTGGTGTCCGGTGATTTCGACTATCTGTTGAAAACCCGCGTGCCGGATATGTCGGCTTACCGTAAGTTGCTCGGTGAAACCTTGCTGCGTCTGCCGGGGGTTAACGACACCCGTACGTACGTGGTAATGGAAGAAGTGAAACAGAGTAACCGTCTGGTTATCAAAACACGGTAGGGTGCAGGTGCAAAACCTGATTAAATTGGTTACACTCCTGTTTATTCATACAGTTTCGGCGCCGGGGAAGCTTCTCGGCGCTGTTGCTATGTCAGCTAACAGGAACCTGGAGAGCCTTTCTTGAGCCAGGAATATACAGAAGATAAAGAAGTTACCTTGAGAAAACTCAGCAGCGGTCGCCGTTTGCTCGAAGCTGTGTTGATTGTGGTAGCCATTTTTGCCATTTACCTCATGGCTGCCTTGGTCAGTTTTAATCCCTCTGACCCAAGCTGGTCGCAGACCGCGTGGCATGAGCCTATTCATAACCTGGGCGGTGGCGTCGGGGCCTGGATGGCCGACACATTGTTCTTCACCTTCGGGGTACTCGCCTATGCGATACCGCCGATCATGCTGGTGTTGTGCTGGGCGGCTTACCGTCAGCGCGGCAATGGCGAATACATCGACTATTTTGCGCTTTCACTGCGCCTGATCGGCACGTTGGCGCTGGTGCTCACCTCGTGTGGCCTGGCGGCATTGAATGTCGACGACCTCTATTACTTCGCATCCGGCGGCGTGATTGGCAGCTTGCTGAGCAACGCCATGTTGCCGTGGTTCAACGGTATCGGCGCCACCCTGGGGCTGTTGTGCGTTTGGGCTGCGGGGCTGACGCTGTTTACCGGCTGGTCCTGGTTGGTGATCGCCGAGCGCATCGGCGGCGTGGTGCTGGGTACGGCCACCTTTATGACCAACCGCTCACGTCGTGAAGACCGTTATCATGACGATGATGAGCGCTACGTCGAAGATCAGCCTGAATCCGCTGACAAGGATGCCGCGCTTGCTGTGGCTACCTCGGCAACGGCGGCCAATGCGGCGGAAGACGACGTGTTGTTCTCTGCGCCTTCGGTAACGGAAACCGCCAAAATGGCGGCGGAAGATGCCGAAGATCCGTTACTCAGCGGTCTGCGGGCTAATGATGACGATGAGGCCGATGTCGCGCCTGTCGCGTCAGCGGTAGCCAGCGCCCCTGTCACTGCGGCACCTGTCGTGGCTCAGGCACCGTCGGTTACTGCAGCACCTGTGGCTCCGGCCTCGGTGAACCAGCATCCGATGAGTGCGGTAGCAGAAAACACCGCACCGCCGCTGTATTCGTTTGAAATCCCTGAAGAGACGCCGACGCCGAAGTTGACGCGCCAGGCCGATCCTTACCGGGACGACGATGAACCGCGTATGGGGAACTGGGACGCACCGGCCGTATCGCCGTCGCCAGACCGTTCCCCGTTTGATTTTTCTGCCGCCCAGCGTGATAGCGTTGACGTCAGCGCTCCGGCCGGCTTCAGTGCCGCTGAGCCTGCCGTTACCCCGTTTGGCAGCGTGAAACCTCAGGCACCTGCCGCAGCGGCGGCGATTGCCGGTGCTGTTGCCGCCAATACCTTTATGCCGGCCTTTAGCGCTACCAGTGATGCTAACTCGCAGGTGAAACAAGGCCTCGGCCCTGAATTACCGCGTCCTAATCCGGTACGCATTCCGACTCGTCGTGAACTGGCTTCTTATGGCATCAAACTGCCTTCGCAGCGCATGGCCGAACAGGAACAGCGCACCCGAGGGGACGATGAGCCATTGCAGAATGCGGATAATCTTTCGCCAGATGATGAAGCCCTGCAGGAAGCGGCGTTGCGCCAGGCATTTGCCGAGCAGCAAAGCCAGCGTTACGGTGAGGAATCTGCGTCGGATAATCTGGATGATGAAGCTGCTCTGCAGGAGGCCGCACTGCGTCAAGCGTTTGCCAACCAGCAAAGCCAGCGCTATGGCCAGCCAGAAGTCGCGCCATCGGTGCAGCCAACTACGCCGGTCGATACCCGTAATGCGTTCGGCTTCTCGCCGATGGATGATTTGGTTGATGATGGCCCGGTTGAGCCGCTATTCACCTTGTCGCCGCAGTTGGAAGAACGCATTGAGCAGCAAAGCGAGCGTGAAGACGATGTGCCGTTCGGTCAGTTTGAGCCCGCCGCGCCGGCTCAGCCTCAGATTCCGCCGGCACAGTCCTATCAGCCTGCTTACCAACAACCGCAGCAGCAACCGGCAGTGCAGCAACAGCCGCCAGCCTATCAGCAGCCTGTGGCGCAACCGGAACCTGCCGCTGTGCAGCAACCGGCGATGGACAGCCTGATACACCCGTTCCTGATGCGCAACGATATGCCGTTGCAAAAACCGACCACGCCGTTGCCGACGCTGGATCTGCTGACCGAAGCCCCGAAAGAGGTGGAACCGGTAGATTCCTTCGCACTGGAACAAAAGGCGCGTTTGGTGGAGGCCAGCCTGGCCGATTACCGGGTGAAAGCCGACGTGGTGGACATTTTACCAGGTCCGGTCATCACCCGCTTCGAGCTGGATTTGGCTCCGGGCGTCAAGGCTGCACGTATTTCCAACCTGTCGCGCGATTTGGCGCGTTCACTGTCGACCTCCGCGGTGCGTGTGGTGGAAGTGATCCCCGGCAAGCCTTACGTCGGGTTGGAGCTGCCTAACGTCAAACGTCAGACGGTCTATCTGCGAGAAGTGCTGGACTGCCCGGCGTTCCGCGACAATCCGTCGCCGCTGGCGATCGTATTGGGTAAAGACATTTCCGGCGAACCGGTGGTGGCCGATTTGGCGAAAATGCCACACCTGCTGGTCGCGGGGACCACCGGTTCCGGTAAGTCGGTCGGGGTCAATGCCATGATCCTGAGCATCCTGTATAAGGCCACGCCGAAAGAAGTGCGCTTTATCATGATCGACCCGAAAATGCTGGAACTGTCGGTCTATGAGGGCATTCCGCATCTGTTGACCGACGTGGTTACCGACATGAAAGACGCCGCCAATGCCCTGCGTTGGTGTGTCGCCGAGATGGAGCGTCGCTACAAGCTGATGTCTGCGCTCGGTGTGCGTAACCTGGCCGGTTATAACGAACGCGTCGATCAGGCTGAAGCCATGGGGCGTCCGATCCCGGATCCGTTCTGGAAACCGACCGACAGCATGGACATCACGCCGCCGGTACTGGAGAAAGAGCCTTACATCGTGGTGATGGTCGATGAGTTTGCCGATCTGATCATGACGGTCGGCAAAAAGGTCGAGGAACTGATCGCTCGTCTGGCGCAAAAAGCGCGTGCGGCGGGGATCCACCTGGTGCTGGCAACTCAGCGTCCGTCGGTGGATGTGATCACCGGCCTGATCAAGGCCAACATCCCGACCCGTATTGCCTTTACCGTATCCAGCAAGATTGACTCGCGCACCATCCTCGATCAGGGCGGTGCTGAATCCCTGCTGGGGATGGGTGACATGCTGTATCTGGCCCCTAACTCCTCCATTCCGGTACGTGTGCATGGTGCATTTGTGCGCGATCAGGAAGTGCATGCAGTGGTTAAGGATTGGAAAGCGCGTGAACGACCTCAATATAAAGAGGGTATCCTCAACGCCGGTGACGACGGTGAGGGGGGTTCCGGCGGTGGTCTGGACGGTGACGAAGAGCTGGATCCGTTGTTTGATCAGGCGGTGGAGTTTGTGGTGGATAAACGCCGCGCCTCTATCTCCGGCGTACAGCGTCAGTTCCGCATCGGTTATAACCGCGCCGCGCGTATCATCGAACAGATGGAAGCGCAGGGCATCGTCAGCGAGCAGGGGCACAACGGCAACCGCGAGGTGCTGGCACCGCCACGGCATGACTGATGAAGTTTTAATCGTTGTTATTTAATTAAAAGGGCCGCTTAGCGGCCCTTGTGCAAAGAAGCGTAAACCCAACGGCTTCTCGGAACATTGGCCTATCTGCCGGCGAATGGCTTCGGGTAGAGTAAAGGTGTTTAAGGGTTAATTTGACCCGCACGGCACCGCCTTGCGGTTAACGCATTTCATAAGGTATCTGGAATAATGAAAAAACTGTTAGTTGCCTGTTGTCTGCTTTCGGGTTTCGCTTCCACCTCTGTGTTGGCCGACGCCGCGCAGGATTTGCAAAGTCGTCTGGCGAAAGTGAACAGTTTCCACGCCAGCTTCTCCCAGACGGTGACCAGCAGCGATGGCGCGGCGGTACAGCAGGGTGAAGGCGAACTCTGGGTTAAGCGCCCGAATCTGTTTAACTGGCACATGACCTCGCCGGACGAGAGCGTACTGGTGTCAGACGGTCAGACCCTGTGGTTCTACAATCCCTTTGTAGAGCAGGTCACTGCCACCTGGCTGAAAAACGCCACCGGCAACACGCCGTTTATGCTGATCACCCGTAATAACGCCAATGACTGGAAACAGTACAACGTTAAGCAGAAGGGCAATGATTTTGAGCTGACGCCAAAATCCAGCAGCGGCAACCTGAAACAGTTCGCTATTACCGTGGATAACAGCGGCACTATCCGCAGTTTTGCCGCGGTTGAGCAGGACGGCCAACGCAGTTCTTACGCGCTGAAAAGCCAGCAGAATGTCGCGGCTGATGCCAGCAAATTCAAATTTACCCCGCCGAAGGGGGTGACGCTGGACGACCAGCGCCAGTGAGGTCCGCGTGAGTAATATGTCGCTCGATTTTTCCCAGAATGAATTCCAGCCGTTGGCCGCGCGGATGCGGCCGACTACGCTGGCACAATACATCGGCCAGCAGCATCTGTTGGCTGCCGGTAAGCCTTTGCCGCGGGCTATCGAGGCGGGACAACTGCATTCGATGATTCTGTGGGGGCCACCGGGTACCGGGAAAACCACGCTGGCGGAATTGATCGGCCGTTATGGCCAGGCGGACGTCGAACGTATTTCTGCCGTCACGTCCGGGATTAAAGAGATCCGTGAGGCGATTGAGCGCGCACGTCAAAACCGTGACTCCGGTCGCCGCACTATCCTGTTTGTCGATGAGGTGCACCGCTTCAACAAAAGCCAGCAGGATGCCTTCCTGCCGCACATTGAAGACGGCACCATCACCTTTATTGGCGCCACCACCGAAAACCCGTCCTTTGAGCTTAACTCGGCGTTGTTGTCGCGTGCTCGCGTCTATTTACTGAAGGCACTGACTGCCGAAGATATCAGTCAGGTGCTGGATCAGGCGATGCAAGACAACAGCCGGGGTTTGGGTGGCCAGAATATCGAACTGCCGGAAGAGACGCGCCGCATGTTGTCGGAGCTGGTGGGCGGCGACGCCCGTCGGGCGCTGAACAGCCTGGAGATGATGGCGGACATGGCGGAAATCAACGCCAAAGGCATCCGCGTATTGACGCCGGAATTACTGAAAGAAGTCTCCGGGGAACGCAGTGCGCGTTTCGATAATAAAGGCGACCGCTTTTACGATCTGATCTCGGCGCTGCATAAATCGGTGCGTGGTTCAGCACCGGACGCTGCGCTGTACTGGTATGCCCGTATTATTACCGCCGGGGGCGATCCCTTGTACGTGGCACGCCGGTTGCTGGCGATTGCTTCTGAAGATGTCGGTAATGCTGACCCGCGTGGTATGCAGGTGGCTATTGCGGCCTGGGACTGCTTCACTCGGGTAGGACCGGCGGAGGGTGAACGGGCGATAGCCCAGGCTATCGTCTATCTGGCCTGTGCGCCAAAAAGCAACGCGGTTTACACCGCCTTCAAAGCGGCAATACGTGATGCCAAAGAGATGGCTGATTATGACGTACCCGAGCACTTGCGCAATGCGCCAACCAAGCTGATGAAGGAAATGGGGTTGGGTGCAGAATACCGCTACGCCCACGACGAACCCAATGCCTATGCCGCCGGTGAAGATTATTTCCCGCCCGAAATGGCCAAGACGCGTTACTATCATCCAACCACTCGCGGGCTGGAAGGTAAAATCGGTGAAAAGCTGGCATGGCTTGCTGAGCAGGATCAAAATAGCCAGACAAAACGCTACCGCTAGCGTTGCCGTTGCGGTAAGGTTAGCGGGTATCACTCTTCCTTTATGCGGCTATAAATTCAGCCGAATAAAACATCAAATTTTCTTTCAATAACAATAAGCACAGGATTAGCATGCTCGATCCCAATCTGCTGCGTAATGAGCTAGACGCAGTCGCCGTCAAACTGGCTCGCCGAGGCTTTAAACTCGATCTGGATCTGCTGCGTTCTCAAGAAGAGCGTCGCAAAGTTCTGCAGGTAGAAACCGAAACGCTGCAGGCAGAACGTAACTCCCGATCGAAATCCATCGGCGCGGCTAAAGCGCGCGGGGAAGACATTGAGCCGCTGCGTCGCGAAGTAAACGAACTGGGTGACAAGCTGGACACGGCCAAGGCCGCGCTGGACCAGCTGCAGGCTGAAATCCGTGACTATGCGTTGGCGATCCCGAACCTGCCTGACGATGAAGTGCCAGACGGCAAAGACGACAGCGATAACCAGGAAGTCAGCCGCTGGGGCGAACCGCGCCAGTACGATTTCCAGGTGCGCGATCACGTCGACCTGGGCGAAATGGCCGGGGGTCTGGACTTTGCCGCGGCGGTAAAACTGACGGGTTCACGCTTTGTGGTGATGAAAGGGCAAATCGCCCGCATGCACCGTGCGTTATCCCAGTTCATGCTGGATCTGCATACCGAACAGCACGGCTACCAGGAAACCTACGTTCCTTATCTGGTTAACCATGCCACGCTGTACGGTACTGGCCAGTTGCCGAAGTTTGGTGAAGACTTGTTCCACACCAAACCGCTGGAAGAAGAGTCCGACAGCAGCAACTATGCGCTGATCCCAACGGCAGAAGTACCATTGACCAACCTGGTGCGCGACGAGATCCTGGAAGAGGAATCTCTGCCGCTGAAGTTGACCGCGCATACGCCTTGTTTCCGTGCCGAAGCCGGTTCTTATGGCCGTGACACACGTGGTTTGATCCGCATGCACCAGTTCGACAAAGTTGAGATGGTGCAGATCGTCCGTCCGGAAGACTCTATGGCTACGCTGGAAGAGCTGACCGGTCATGCAGAGAAAGTGCTGCAGTTGCTGAACCTGCCATACCGCAAAATGTTGCTGTGTACCGGTGATATGGGTGCAGGCTCATGCAAGACCTACGATCTGGAAGTGTGGCTGCCGGCGCAGGACACTTACCGTGAGATCTCGTCTTGCTCCAACATGTGGGATTATCAGGCGCGCCGTATGCAAGCCCGCTGCCGCAGCAAAACCGAGAAGAAGCCGCGCCTGGTGCATACGCTGAACGGTTCTGGTCTGGCAGTAGGTCGTACGCTGGTGGCGGTGCTGGAAAACTACCAGCAGGCCGATGGCCGTATTCAGGTACCAGAAGTATTACGCCCATATATGGGTGGCCTGGAATATATCGGTTAATAAGTTAGCTGTTCCACGAAAAGCGCCTACGGGCGCTTTTTTTATAAGAAAATTGTTACCCCTTTGTTCGAAAGCCCTTTTTCTTTCAGATACTTCCCCCGCTTTATTGATAGCAGACAAAGTTCACTACTCACTTCTGAGTAATATCCACTCATAGAGGAGGGCTTTTCTCAGGCTCATCAACAGACATCGGATCTGTCTCCTCTGATCGCTGCCTTGAATCAAGGGCATGACGTTTATCAATACCAGGGTAAAACGTGGAGTGAGTTATGTCGGAAAACAAAACAAACCGTCAGGAGTCCGGGGGATTCAGCCGTCGTACGTTGGTAAAATCCAGCGGCATAGTCGGGTTGGCGCTGGCCGTCGGGGGTATCGCATTGCCCTTTAGCCGGCGTGCTTTAGCGGTTTCAATCAGTGAAAGTGTGCTACAAACCGCACAGGACAAAGTCGTCTGGGGCGCTTGTTCGGTTAACTGTGGCAGTCGCTGTGCCTTGCGTTTACACGTCCGCGACGACGAAGTTTATTGGGTCGAAACCGATAATACCGGCCTGGATGAATATGGCGACCACCAGGTGCGAGCCTGTTTACGCGGTCGTTCTATTCGTCGCCGAATGAACCATCCTGACCGCCTGAATTATCCCATGAAGCGCGTCGGTAAACGGGGTGAAGGCAAATTCAAACGTATCAGCTGGGACGAAGCTTATGATGCCATCGCCAACAACCTGAAGCGGATTGTCGGGCAATATGGCAACGAGGCGGTGTATATCAATTACACCTCGGGCATTGTCGGCGGCAATATTACCCGCTCATCGCCGAATGCTTCACTGGTCGCCCGTCTGATGAATTGCTATGGCGGTTACCTGAGCCAGTATGGCACTTACAGCACCGCGCAAATCGCCTGCGCCATGCCTTACACCTATGGCAGCAATGAAGGTAACAGCACCTCGGATATTGAAAACAGCAAATTGGTGGTGATGTTCGGTAATAACCCGGCGGAAACGCGGATGAGTGGTGGCGGTATTACCTATTATCTGGAGCAGGCGCGTGAACGCTCTAATGCACGGATGATCGTTATCGATCCACGTTATACCGATACTGCCGCCGGACGTGAGGATGAATGGATCCCGATTCGGCCAGGTACGGATGCGGCATTAGTGGCTGGACTGGCGCACGTGTTGATCAGCGAGAATCTGGTCGATCAACCCTTCCTGGACCAATATTGCGTTGGCTACGACGAAAAAACCTTACCTGCCGATGCTCCGGTAAATGGCCATTACAAGGCCTATATTCTTGGGCTGGGCGAGGATGGCGTTGAAAAAACGCCGCAGTGGGCGGCAAAAATTACCGGCATTCCGACAGATCGCATTATCAAACTGGCAAGGGAAATAGGCAGCGCGAAACCGGCCTATATTTGCCAGGGCTGGGGGCCGCAGCGGCAGGCCAACGGTGAATTGACCTCTCGGGCCATCGCCATGTTGCCGATTCTGACCGGAAATGTTGGCATTAATGGCGGCAACAGTGGGGCGCGTGAATCCACCTATACCATCACCATTGAGCGTATGCCGGTATTGACCAACCCGGTCAAAGCGCAAATCTCCTGTTTTAGCTGGACTGATGCCATTGCACGAGGCCCGGAAATGACCGCCAGGCGCGATGGGGTTCGTGGCCAGGATAAACTGAACGTACCGATCAAGTTCATCTGGAACTATGCCGGTAATACCATCACCAACCAGCACTCCGACATCAATAAAACCCACGATATTTTGCAGGACGATTCCCAATGCGAAATGATAGTGGTGCTGGAAAACTTTATGACCTCGTCGGCAAAATATGCCGATATTCTGCTGCCGGATCTGATGACCGTCGAACAGGAAGACATTATTCCCAACGACTATGCCGGTAACATGGGCTATCTGATCTTTATTCAACCCGCCACTTCCGCCAAATTCGAACGTAAGGGCATCTATGAGGTGCTGAGTGAAGTGGCGCGTCGTTTGGGGCCAGAGGTGCATCAGAAATTCACCGAAGGGCGTACCCAGGCGCAATGGCTACAGTATTTGTACGCCAAAATGCAGGCGCGGGATCCCCTGCTGCCGGGCTATGAAGCGTTGCGCAGCATGGGGATCTACAAGCGTAAAGATCCCAATGGCCATTTCGTGGCTTACAAAAATTTCCGTCAGGATCCGGAAGCGAACCCGTTAAAAACGCCGTCCGGCAAGATAGAAATCTATTCCAGCCGACTGGCTGAGATTGCCAATGACTGGCAACTGGAGAAAGACGAAACCATCAGCCCGTTACCGGTTTATGCCTCTACCTTTGAAGGCTGGGACGATCCGCTGCGTAAAACCTACCCGCTGCAAATGTTTGGCTTTCACTACAAGGCGCGCACCCACTCCTCGTACGGCAATATCGATATTTTGCAGGCGGCCTGCCGCCAGGAAGTGTGGATCAACCCACTGGATGCGCAATCGCGTGGGATCCTCGCCGGTGACAAGGTGCGGGTGTTCAACGGCCGTGGCGAAGTACGGGTCGAAGCCAAGGTAACGCCGCGCATCATGCCGGGTGTGGTAGCCATGGGCCAGGGAGCCTGGCATCAGGCGGATATGAGCGGTGATCGGGTCGATCATGGCGCCTGCATGAATACCCTGACCAGCCATCGTCCCTCGCCTTTGGCGAAGGGGAATCCGCAGCATACCAATCTGATTCAAATCGAAAAGGTATAAGGGGTAGCCAATGACTCAGCAATATGGATTCTTTATCGATTCAAGTCGTTGCACCGGCTGCAAAACCTGCGAACTGGCCTGCAAGGACTATAAAAACCTGACGCCGGATGTCAGCTTCCGCCGCATCTATGAATATGCCGGAGGCGATTGGCAACAGGATGGCGAAGGCTGGCAACAAAACGTGTTTGCCTATTATTTGTCGATCGCCTGCAACCATTGTGAAGATCCCGCCTGTACCAAAGTGTGCCCGACCGGTGCGATGCACAAACGGGAAGATGGCTTTGTGGTGGTGAATGAAGAGGTGTGTATTGGGTGTCGCTATTGCCACATGGCCTGTCCGTACGGCGCGCCGCAGTACAATGCGGCCAAAGGGCACATGACCAAATGCGATGGTTGCCATGAGCGAGTGGCAGAAGGCAACAAGCCTATCTGCGTGGAGTCCTGCCCGCTGCGGGCCCTGGATTTTGGTCCTATCGAGCAACTACGTCAGCAGCATGGCACTTTGGCACAGGTGGCCCCGCTGCCGGCGGCGCATTTTACCCGGCCGTGCATCGTGCTGAAACCCAATGCCAATAGCCGACCGAGTGGTGATACCACGGGTTATCTGGCCAATCCGAAGGAGGTTTAATATGGGCATGGGATGGCATGAATGGCCGCTGATGCTGTTTACCGTATTGGGGCAATCTGTGGTGGGGGCGATCATCGTTATGGGAATTGCGGTGATCGGTGGCAATCTGAACCAGCAGCAGGACCGGGCGGTGCATCGCTCAATGTTCTTCTTATGGTTGCTGATGGGCATCGCTTTTGTCGCATCTACCCTGCACCTGGGTTCACCGTTACGGGCGTTTAACTCTTTAAACCGCGTCGGCGCGTCGGCGTTGAGCAACGAAATTGCCGGTGGCGCGTTGTTCTTCGCCGTCGGGGGGGTCTATTGGTTACTGGCGGTGCTGGGCAAAATGCCAGCGGCGTTGGGCAAAGTGTGGCTGTGGGTGACTATGGCGTTGGGCATAGTCTTTGTTTACGCCATGACGCGGGTGTATCAAATCGATACTGTGCCAACCTGGCATAACGGTTACACTACGCTGAACTTTTTCCTGACGACGCTGATCGGCGGGCCATTGCTGGGCGTTCTGTTACTGCGTGCGGCTGGATTAGCGGTATCGGCCCGCTACTCGCTGGCTATTCTGAGCGTAGTGGCGCTGTTGGTAAGCCTGGGTGCGGTGATGATGCAAGGCTATGAGTTGGCCAGTATCACCAGCTCGGTACAGCAGGCATCAACGTTGATCCCTCAATACGGCCAGTTAATGGTTGGGCGGCTGGTATTGGTGGTGTTAGGTTTAGGTTGTTGGATTTGCCCACTGTTGCGCCGGGGTAACGCGAGCGTGATGGGGATGGTTTTAGGTTTGATTTTGGTTATCGCTGGTGAGCTGGTAGGGCGTGGTGTGTTCTACGGCCTGCATATGACCGTTGGCATGGCGGTAGCCGGTTAATATTGTAGTCAGGCACAGTTCGCTGTGCCCTTAATAGGATCCTTGATTTATGACGCTTGAAAATATCGCTTTAACGGGCCGGGTGCTGGGTGTGTTGTTGTATGCACCGCCAGAAAGTGAAGACGGTCAACAGTTGTTGGCAACCTTGTCTGAATCTGAGTGGGTCAAAGAATGGCCGTATGGCGACGCCGAGCAGTTGCAGACTGCGGCAGCACTGATCGCTACCGGGATTGAAGATGAGCAAGAGGAGTCGTTGGCAGAGGCTTACCAACGTCTGTTTGTCGGGCCTGACACCTTACCGGCTCCGTTATGGGGTTCGGTGTATCTGGACAAAGAGAACGTGCTGTTTGGCAATTCCACCCTGCGTCTGCGCCGGTGGTTACGTTCGAATGGCATTGATGCGCAACACGATCGCAATGAGCCGGAAGATCACATCGGCACCTTGTTGATGATGGTGGCATGGTTAGCTGAAGAACGTCAGGGTGGGCTGGTTGAACAGCTGCTGACCAAACATGTGCTGCCTTGGGCTCCGCGCTATCTGGAATTGTTGCAGGCAAATGCGCAGCATCCTTTCTATCAGGGGCTGGCGCAATTGGCGCAAATTACCCTGAGCGCCTGGGGTGAAGAATGCACTGCCGAAGTTGAGTCTTTGGACCTGCATTTCTGATAAAAAATGAACGGCCGTCAGGCGTACAAACGCCGGCGGCTGTTCATCGGTTCGGCATACGGCGAAACGTACCGATTCGCAGACATTGTCACCCAAGGCGGTGGCCAGTTGGCGAACGCGCTGAATCACCGGTAAAAGCTCAGCGTGGGTGCTGGCAATATCACTCAACAGTGTAGTGACGGCAGTCTCTGTTTTGCTTTCCATCATGTCCTTCCTCCCCGCGAGATTTATCAGCACTCAGCATAAAGGTTTTTGCGTCTGCCAGCCTGTGTAATACAAATTGTGCGGTGTACTGATAAGAGCTGATTGACTTTTTTATCGCCAGTGGCATGATGCGCGCACTCTCATTGCGCGTTCGGTTTTAATCTCACTATGTCCGCATATTCCCGCCCAGTGCTCCTGCTGCTCTGTGGCCTGTTGTTGCTCACGGTTTCTATTGCCGTATTGAATACGTTAGTTCCTCTTTGGTTAACCCATGCTCAGTTGTCAACCGGGCAGGTGGGAATGGTAAGTTCTTCTTACTTTACCGGCAATCTGTTCGGCACGCTGATTGCGGGCAAACTGATCCAGCGCATTGGCTTTACCCGCAGCTATCATCTTGCCTGCGTGGTGTTCGCCGTGGCGACCGCCGGTATGGCGTTGTCGCTTGATTTCTGGAGTTGGATGGGGTGGCGTTTCTTTGCCGGTATCGGCTGTGCCTGGATTTGGGTGATTGTTGAGAGCGCCTTACTGCGCAGCGGTAATCTTTCCAACCGTGGCCAACTGCTGGCGGCCTATATGATGGTTTACTACCTCGGTACGGTGGTCGGCCAACTGCTGTTGAGTATGGTGTCTACCGAACTGTTGAACGTGGTGCCTTGGGTGACTGCCATTGTGATCAGCGCCATGTTGCCGATGTTGTTTGCCCGGGTGAACAGCCAGCACGATGAACCCCAACAGGCCGCGGTATGGCCGATGCTGAAACGCCGCAGTGCCCGGTTGGGTATCAATGGCTGCATCATCTCCGGGATTGTGCTTGGTTCACTGTATGGTCTGATGCCGCTGTATTTATCCCATCAGGGGATGAGTGATGCCAACGTCGGTTACTGGATGGCGCTGCTGGTCAGCTCCGGCATTGTTGGTCAATGGCCGGTGGGGCGACTGGCTGACCGCTATGGCCGCCTGCTGGTACTGCGCATTCAGGTGTTTGTGGTGATCCTCGCCAGCGTGGCGATGCTCAGTCACTCTGCCATGGCACCATCGCTGTTTATTCTCGGCTGTGCCGGCTTTACCCTGTATCCGGTGGCGATGTCCTGGGCTTGTGAGAAGACGTTGCCGCATGAGCTGGTGGCAATGAACCAGGCGCTATTGATGAGTTACACCATCGGCAGCCTGATCGGCCCGTCGATGACGGCGCTACTGATGCAAAATTATTCCGACCAATCGCTGTTTGTGATGATCGCCGCGGTGGCTCTGGTTTATCTGATGATGCTATTGAAAAAGCCGGACCCGCAACACACTCCGTTTGCTGCCGCCTGAGCATAAAAAACCCGGCCATACCGTGCCGGGTTTTTTGTTGTTGCTAGCGGATCAGTACATCACTTTGTGGCCGTAGCTTTCCAGAATACCTTTGACGCGCTCCATAGTGTCCGCTTTCGGCGGATGAACCCCGTCCAGCTTGTACTCTTCCCCCATCGCTACCCACTTGTGCTTGCCCAGTTCGTGGTAAGGCAGCAGTTCGATTTTCTCGATGTTGGTCATGTCCTTGGTGAACTCACCCAGCAGGTGCGTTGACTTGTCATCATCTGACCAACCCGGCACTACCACATAACGGATCCAGGTGCGCTGATTGCGCTTCGCCAAATAGCGGGCGAATTCCAGCGTGCGGTGGTTAGAAACGCCGACCAGATTCTGGTGAATGTCGTCGTTCATCTGTTTGAGATCCAGCATCACCAGGTCGGTGGCATCCAGCAGTTCGTCGATCACCGGATCGTAACGTCGTACAAAACCGTTGGTGTCCAGACAGGTGTTGATACCTTCTTCATGACAAGCCCGGAACCAATCACGGACGAATTCGGCCTGCAGGATAGCCTCGCCACCGGAAGCCGTAACACCACCACCGGAGGCATTCATAAAGTGGCGATAAGAGACGGTGTCTTTCATCAGTTCTTCAACGGTGACTTCTTTCCCACCGTGGGTATCCCAGGTATCACGGTTGTGGCAATACAGGCAGCGCATCAGGCAGCCCTGGAAGAAAACGATAAAGCGGATCCCTGGGCCATCTACGGTGCCACAGGATTCGAAGGAGTGGATGCGACCTGTCACTGACATCGCGGCCCCTGCTGCATCAGGGGTTTCCTTTATAATACAATCGTTTGTCATATTTATATGGTCTCAAATAGTGCTAAATAGTGCTGCTTGGTGGACATTATATGGACATTCCATTGAGCGGATTTAACGCTACAGCATCATGTAAAAAGTCTGGCGCAAAATGCGCGTAAATCATGGTCTGCTGTATCGTTGAGTGCCCGAGTATCCTCTGCAATGTAATAATGTTACCCCCATTCATCATAAAATGTGTGGCGAATGTGTGCCTAAACACATGTACTGCCTGACCATCGGGGAGGTCTGGCTTCATCCGGCGGAGCACATTTCGAACGTTCTTATAATCTGGGCTATACAACAGGCCAGTAGCCTTGATTTTCACCTGACTAACCAACTCGGCCGACAGAGGAATTGTGCGGCGTTTACCGTTCTTCGTCTTCATGAACGTTAACATGTTGTTGATGATGTGCTCACCCTTCAAACTAGCAACCTCGCCCCAGCGCCCACCAGTCGCCAAACAAATTAATACAGCTTTACGGTCATCACCATCGAGCAGATCAAGAAGAGTGCAGATTTCCTCTTTTGCAAGGAAAGCCATTTCTGATTCAGGTTCTTTAAACTGCTTTATGTCCTTAAACGGATGCTGTGAGTGATACTCCTCAGCATCAATTAGCTTAGTAAACATTCCGCTTAAAATCGCATGGTGGCGATTAACGCTAGAAGCTTTCAGCCCTTGATTCAGCATATGGACTCGGTAATCTAAGATAGCTTTCCTCGTTAACTGATCCGCTCTGGATACTCCCATTTCAGCTAGTTTCGCAATGATTGCCTTTAACCGGCCGTGCTCTATCTCCCCTCTGATGTGACTCTTGCCGTGATACACCCACCAACGGTCTAATAACGCCGTCAATTTACGGCGATCTGCTGGCTTTTCGACCCATTCTTTGTTGTGAAAATTAACCAATATGTGACGTTCAAAAATTGACGCCTCGCCTTTGGTTTCAAACTTCCGCCGGATCCGTTTTCCCTCGGCTCCCTGCGGTCTGACGTCCACTTCATAACGACCATCATCGAGCTTCTTAATCGACATAAGACAGCCCTCCGACGCATTCGTCTTGGAAACAAATTGTGAAAATGTATTCTTTATAAACAGTTAGCCATTCTTTTGGCCGGATTGGGGTGATGTTGTTGAGTCTTGCCCAAAGTGTGCGAGAACCGGTGCAATTTGACCGGCCTCGGGATTGATCTCATCGAACATGAACCAATCCCGATACTTACGGAATTGAGGATGTTGGAAAATTTTGATAGTGGCTTCTAAGCCAGGCTTGCTGCGACCTTGTTCATATTGGAAGAATGAACCATGAGGAATTCCAGTTAATTCAGCCATTTGACGCTGAGTTAGACGCTCTGATTCACGGATGAGTTTTATCTTCTCTGCTATCGATATTGACACTTGCATTTAATCTCACTATCTTGTGTGTAAATTCAATGCAGCCATGTATAGCTAGGCTGGTTCTAAGTGGTTCTACATAGAAAGTATGTAAACCTACGCGGAGGATAGCAAATGCGTAACGAAGCTAAAACCATTACTCAGGAAGATGCGGCCGACATGGATGAAAGCGCGAAGAAGCGCGCTATCAGCCTCTCAATGCAACCTTCCACACTGTTGTCGAAAGAGGGTTTTGCTCTTTATGTCGGTAAGACTCCGGCGGCCATCGTTGCTATGGCCAAGGCTGGAAAACTCCCAGCGTTTTATATGGCAGACCCATTGAAGCCGGGAAGCAATGCGGAGCTGTGGATTAACAGGAAAGAATGGGACAAGTACGCCGACCAACTGGTTGAGGAAGCCGCTGAAGAGTGGCACGGATGGAAAGACCGCATCAGCACCAGCAAACCGGGCCGGGGGCGCAGTCACAATGCAGCTTAATACAATGAGCCAGCGACCTATCTCAATCGCTCCGATGCTCTGGAACCATCAGACCGGCCGCGTGCTTGATATCACTATCACCCATGGCAAGGGCCGGAAAGGTATCGTCATTCGTACCTGTCGGGCTACCCGTTGGATCTCCTCCATCAAATCAGCACTGCGGGGCTTTTCAAAATGACAGCTATCACAGCCGGTATTGTTCGCAACCAGCCCGCCGGGCTGCGTGCTTTAGTCGGGGAACGCCTTGCTGCTCCTCGCTGGAAAAGCACCTGTAATTTTTACAATCAGATGATGGAGCGTGAGCGCCTGACGGTCTGTTTTCACGCGGACTTAAAGCAGCGCCATGCTGTTATGCGACTGGAGGAAATGGGTGACTGCGAACGTGAGCGCGTTGTTTGCGCCATTGATGAGCTTCGCAGTGCCTTCGCTACCTATCGTAAACACGGCATTAGTAAGTCTGGTTTTATTGGCCGACTGACTATCAGCCAAAGGCGCACTTTATTTCTGCATGCTGGGCTAACTGAGGCTGAATATAATCAGCCGTACTGGCGTATTGATGACGAGGCTTGCACATGGCGCGAGGCTTTATTTAGAGCGTTGCGTGAGCTATTTAATTTATTTGACCATGCGCCCACTATATTAACCTCGGTTAAACCCGAAGCATATTTCCATTAATTAACTTGTTCTAAATTTAAAGGCGCTTTATTGCGTCGGGCATTCTTTTATCTGGAGTTCTCTATGCACATGTATAAAACCGTGGGCCAAGAAATGCGAAATAAGGCTGATGCGGACTCACGTAATTTTATGTTGAACAACGCACGCGTTGAAGCAAGGGCCGATGCCGCTGTTAGCTTCTCATCTCACCTTGACCGCCTCGCAACACATGCCGCCGTCAATCACCTGTCTAGCATTGAGATTATTGAACTACTGCGTCAAGAGTCGGAGAAATTTGACCATGAAGGCCGCGTCAATAGGCAGGGCTTTAATCATGGCTGAACGTCATTATGTGGAAATAAATAACGTGTTCGCCATCATGAAAATGAAGGCGGGTAGTTTAATTCTGGCCGAAGTGAAAACGGATAAAGAGACAAAAGAAAAACACTACCCAACTAGAGCTATTTACGCGAGCGAGTTAAAACTGGTTGCTGACCTTATTAATCTTTCTGTGAAACGTGGTGTTTATCTTAAAACGATTACCAGCATTAGTGACGTGATGAAAGAATCGCACCGTATTGCGGAGTTGGGCCAGCAGGCACTCAATCAACTGAATAACGAATCGGAGCTATAACGATGCCGGATTTAATGGATTTGGTGCAACAGCGCCAGCAGGAGACGCTCACCGCACAAATTAAAGCGGCACGGATTAAAGGAGGCGGAGTGTCTGCGTCAATTTGCGAGGAGTGCGACCAAGCTATCCCGGCCGCACGTCGTGCAGCTTTTCCCGGTGTGACCCGTTGCGTGTCCTGCCAGACCATCCACGAACAACAAACCAAGCATTTCAGGGGGTAATCATGCTGCGCATTCCTATCGGCAAGGACTGGGTCGTCACCAGCGACGCCCATCAGTTTATTTTGAACCAAAAGAAGCTGGTTAAAACCGGCGGTAAGGCGGGCGAGGTGTGGCTCGACGCAGTTGGTTATTACCCGACGGTCACGCAGTTGGTTTCTGGGCTGTTGCATCACCACGTTCGTGACTCAACCGTCACCAGCATTGCCAGTCTGGCCGCTGAGATTGGTCGTATTGGCGAGCTTTGCCAAGAGGCTTTTTCAACTCACTACACGGTAGAAAAAAATGACAACTAAACAGCAATTTGTAATGGCCGTAACATCTCATTTTTCGTGGGGCGCTTATGCCGCCGCGATTATTTTATCAACCCTAAAAGTCATGGGTTTTGTTCCCTATGGTTCATGGTTGCAGGTTACGTCCCCGGCGTGGGGTGTTCCGCTGATTCTGTTCTTAATGGTTGTGTCGTTTGAGTGGCAGGCTAACCGGAAGCAGAAATGAACAACGCCAGCGAACAAAGAGAGGCAAGGGGGCGTATAGCCCCCTCACCGCCGCCGCCATTCGCTACAACCTCCGGCGAGCCGTTCGTCGGTGTTCACTCATGGAACGCCCCAAAATCAGCCATTAGAAAAGAAAGACCGCTTACCCGTGAGCAACACGCTCAGGGGCAAGCTGTTTTGCGTAAAATCCACTCCTTACCGCATTTCCTCAGCAGTATCTTTTTGGGGCGTCATTCATTCTTGCTGAAAGAGCAGGGCCTGCACGCCGCTAATAAGTGGCTTGTTCTCCAGTTTGAGCGCCGCATCTGGCCGCGCATTGAAATCGTTAACGGTAAAAATGCGATGAGACTTTACTCGTCGCTGCGCTTTATGGCGGAGGTAGACAACTATGCGCGCCTACCGGGTATGGATGACAAGGAGTTGCGCCGCTTTGCTGACCGCGTTGCCGGTCAGTTGCTGCAAAATTATGACCGCTATTGCGAGGAGTTTATCGCTGAGAATAACGGGGATAATTCTCAGCTAATCAGCAACAGTGTTCAGGCTGAATTCTATGGACGTATCGCGCTTATGGCACGGGCGTTTAACATTACTCCGATGCACTGGCGCAAATACCTCAAAGGTAGGCTGGACGCTACATCAGCGGTTGCCAGTTTGTCACGCCTTGTTAACTCCGAGTGGTGGGAGCGCCAGTTGAAAGCCCAGCGCATGCGCTGGCGTGAGGCGTTGCTCATTGCGGCCGGTGAAGTGAACCTCAAAAAACACCCTTACGCGAGTAAGCAGGCTATCCGTGAGGTGCAGGCTCGGCGGCTTGCCAATATGGATTACCTGAAAGGGTGCGAACTGGAGAACGTCGCCACCGGCGAGCGCGTTGACCTGATTGATAAAGTGATGGCGAGCATTTCTAACCCGGAAATTCGACGTATGGAGCTGATGAGCACCATCGCAGGGATCGAGAAATATGCCGCCAGCGAGCAGCATGTCGGCATGTTTATCACTATCACCACCCCGTCGAAATACCACCCGACCCGCGTCGTCGGCAAAGAAGGGGCTGAAAAAGTCCAGTTTAACCACAACTGGGATTTAGAGGCTTTTTCACCGAAAGACGGCCAGCGTTATCTTGTGCACATCTGGAGCAAGATGCGCACCGCGTTTAAAGACAACGATTTGAGCGTTTACGGTATGCGTGTCGTTGAGCCGCATCATGACGGTACACCGCACTGGCATATGATGCTTTTTTGCCAGCGCAAGCAGCGTCAGGACGTCATCGATATCATGCGCCGCTATGCCTTGAAAGAGGACGGCGACGAGCGAGGTGCGGCAAAGAACCGATTTGAAGCCAAGCACATGAACAAGGGCGGTGCGGCGGGGTATATCGCCAAATACATCGCCAAAAATATCGACGGTTATGCGCTCGATGGCCAGATTGACCACGACACCGGCAAGCCGCTGCGCGATATGGCCGCGGCGGTGACGTCCTGGGCGTCAACGTGGCGCATCCCGCAGTTTCAGCCTATTGGCGTTCCCACCATGGGCGCTTACCGTGAGTGCCGGGCCGCTTGCCTTCGTGGCGTGAGCCTGTCTGATTCCTTTGATGAGCGAGTCGAGGCAGTACGTGCGGCGGCTGATGCTGGAGACTTTTCCGCCTATATAGCCGGGCAGGGCGGCGCAAATGTTCCACGTGATGTGCAGACCGTTCGCGTAGCCCGCAAGGTGGCAGATGAGCCGAACGCTTATGACGAAGAGGTGCAAAAGGTTGTCGGCATTTTTGCCCCGCACCTTGGCGCAGGTCATATCCACGAAACCCGGTCAACAGAATGGCGCATTGTTCGCAAGGCTGTTGATGTTGACGTTAATCCTTTGACTTTAAAAAGCGCCTCCGGCGCGCCTCGGAGTCCTGTCAATAACTGTGGGGAGGTTCAGCGAGAACCTGATCCAGATATGCAGGTAGCAACGCCTGAATATGTCACGGCGGTGATGAATTTGATTGAGGGCGGGGATGTTAGCTGGAATGACGCCGACGTTGCCAAGACGATGAGAGAGGCTCTAAGGCAGCAATCACCGAAGGGCAACCACCAAGAAATCGCCCGGAACCGTAGGAAATCGCGAAATGATGCGCCATCGGCACGTCTGACTCCGGCAGAACGGGCAAGGATTCCGCAAGTCCGGCTTGAGCTCGCGCAGCAGGACATTATTGCCGAGCGTTGGGAGTTGAGAGCCCTGACGCGGGGAGCTAGGGTGATTTTTGGCGACAAAGAAATATCATACCCAGTGCTACAAGGCTGGCAGGGGTTCTCTGATTAACAAACCACCTAGAAGGAGAGCCAAACTAATTCAAAGGTATAGGTCAATCAGATTTCATGATTATTTGTACAGTAAAAACTAAAGATTTGGCTTCAAAAATGCTTGTGTAAAGTGGTAATATTCTGCGTGTGGATAGTGATTCCAGTTACCATTGTGGTTACGAAATTGAATTATAAGAGGTTTTTATGGTAAATGTGAGAGAGGAGGAGCTTCTCAAGCTTGTGGAGCAAGGTATCAAGGGTAACGCCAATGCCTTCATGTTGCTTTGCCGCAGAATGATTAGCAATCTAAAGAAGAATGATGAAGAGCTAGCCTCAAGACTGGCCAAATTAATTTCTGATACTAACGTTGTGCGTGGTGTTTCAAATCCTCCAAAGCCTATGCCTGTAGATGGCGACTCTCGCCGTTCTTTGCTTCAAGAAGCGTCTCTCGTAGCTTTAGCGGAAGAACCTGTTTGGAATGACGATATTGCACGAAAACTCCATGCAATTGTTAAAGAGAGAGAGAATGTTGAGCCTCTCCTAAAGGCAGGGTTGGAGCCAGTTAAAACAGTATTGCTTTCTGGGCCTCCGGGAGTGGGGAAAACAATGTCTGCGCACTGGTTGGCATCGAAACTGAACTTGCCACTTCTCACGTTAGATTTATCAACGGTAATGAGTTCGTTGCTAGGTAAGACAGGAAGTAATATAAAATCCGTTATGGATTACGCTAAAGAATCACCATGCATATTATTATTAGATGAATTCGATGCTGTGGCTAAGCGTCGTGATGATGATAGGGATGTAGGTGAATTAAAACGCTTGGTTACTGTTTTACTGCAAACTATTGATGAGTGGCCCGCAACATCTCTGTTAGTGGCTGCCACAAATCACCCGGACATTCTTGATCCGGCTGTATGGCGTAGATTTGAACATGTATTGAACTTTGGTAATCCATCAGTTAAGCTTATAAAATTATATCTTGAAAATCATGGCGTAAGTGAACTCCTGTCAGAACGTTTATCACTTATTCTTGATGGTGTTTCTTTTGCAATAATAAGTAGGTTGATAAACTTCTCTAAGAAAAATGAAGTGCTATCAGCAGTGCCTTTTGAAAGTTCACTGATAGATGCATCTATCAGTGAGTGTGGCCACTCTAAAGATATAGGGCATAACGAGCTTAGAATATTACAGTATTTTTTAGAGGGCGGATCTAATAGAAAAATTGCTGAATTAGTTGGTGTTTCTCATCCAACAGTTTCTAAAATTTTGAAGGAATGGGGGGTTAAATAATGGAACGAAATTTATTACTTGGTAACGGTAATGTATTAACATCAACTGAGCCCCTTCCTAAAGGGCGTGATGGAAAAAGACTACCTTATACTTTAGCCGAGGTTAGGGAAAAAATTAACCCCGAGTTGGATGAGGTGGTAAGAAAATTCGAATCTCTTAGCAAGTTGGCTAAGCCGCGCGGGGAAAGTGTTTTTAATTTAACTTTGCACCCAGCGTTCCTTGGGAAGAGCTATTTTCCAGAGGATATTTTGAGAGTCTCTGGGTTGAGGGATGTAGGCAGCCGACAGCTAATCATTACACCAAAGAAGGCAGCCAGAAAGTGTGATGTAAATAAACCACTGGTGACCGCTCAGCTTTTTGTGAGTGGTAATGAAGATTCGATTGGTAAATTCAAACAAATATTGAATGATAACTCTTCGCCAAAGTATTTAAAGGACGAGTTTATCGAGATTGAACGTATTGATTTTTTTGATATTGCAGATAGGGAGAGGAACTTCCAATATGCAAACGAAAATGTAGGTAAGTTTGAGGTTGTTCTGCATGCTGGCGCTGAGGATGATGACATTGTCAAAGCGTTCATGACATATGCATCCGAATTTGACATCGCTGTTGATTATAAAAGTAGAATACAAGTTGGCGGTCTAACTTTTTTGGTTGCTCATTCGACCCCTCACAATATGAGAAAGGTGCTTGATTTCTCATTGATTAGAGTTGTAAGGCCAATGCCTGCTTTAAGGTGTACTCAACCTAATATTGTAAGAAAAATATCAGGTATTGTTACACCAGAGTTACCTACAGAAAACGCAATTTTAGGTACCGAGAGAATTGCGATTTTCGATGGGGGCTTGGGGACGACAGACCTTAATCAATGGGTGACAGAATACGCCTATCCAGATACACAGGATACGGTGGGTTATTTGTTGCAGCATGGGAATGAAGTAACATCAACGTTCTTATTTGGTAGGGTGGATGAAAAATCCCCATCTTTTAATCAACCATTTATGAATGTTGACCATTATCGTGTGCTTTCGCCTACTTCAGGCAGTAATGGTGATTGGGATTTGTTCGATGTCCTAAAGAAAATACAATCGGTTCTGGATACTGGTGATTATAAATTTGCGAATTTAAGCATTGGTCCGCACTTACCAATTGGTGATGATGAAATTCATGTCTGGACGGCTGTTTTAGACCAGCTTTGTGTTAAGCATGGCATTCTTTTAACTGTGGCGGTTGGTAATGATGGTAATGAGGAGGGGGATGCAGCAAGAATTCAGCCTCCTTCCGATATGGTTAACGCCCTGTCAATTGGTGCGGCAGACCGCAGTGGTGACAAGTGGGGACGTGCTCCATATAGCTGTATTGGGCCTGGAAGAAGTCCCGGATTCGTCAAGCCTGATGGGATTATATTTGGGGGTAGCGATGACGAGTTATTTTATACCTATAATCCCTTGCTCGGTTCGATTGTAGGAGTTCAGGGGACAAGTTATGCATCTCCATTAGCTTTAAGAACTGTCGCTGGGGTTGCAGCGTTATCTGGTAGTCCATTGAATACAATAGCATTAAAGGCACTATTGGTTCATCATGCCGAAAAATCAAAAAAATGCCCGAGGGAACATATAGGTTGGGGGCGTTTAAGTGAAGACCCAAATATTTTAATAGATTGTAAGGATGATACTGCAACTATTATTTATTATGGCTCATTGGCTAAAGGTAAATACCTTAGGGCACCAATACCATTTCCTGATGTGCCTTTCAGTGAGTCTTTTGAATTAACTGCGACGTTGTGTATCCAGACCCCTGTAGATCCGGAGCATTCTATCAATTACACAAGAGCTGGAATGCAGGTCACATTTAGGCCTCGTTTGGGGTTGGCAGATACAGATACCGTCGATTTTTTTGGTAAAAACAGCCAGTATCAAACAGAAAGAGAGTGCAGAAGTGAAGGGCATAAATGGGAAACTTGTCTCCATAGAAGCAAGAAATTCAATGTTGACACAGTGCTTAGCGATCCTGCCTTTGACATTAAATATCACGCCAGAGACTCGTCACGTAATGTTAGTGGTAAGTCGGCTCCAGATATGCAATATGCTATGGTTATCAGCGTAAAAGTGGCTGGTTTGGATATGTATAATATAATCAGGCAGCGATATGATGTTTTGAACCCAATTCAACTCAGAACTCAAATTAATATCCAGTCCTAATATAGTAAGGCCATCTTTGAGAGGGCCTTGATTATATTACTAAAAATAAAGTGGCTAACTCAGCATTTTTTTCATCTATGCTGCATGTTTTTGCATTTTGTTCAGATTATGTATTTTCCTACACCGCGCCAATACTGGCGCGGCTTTCGTCGTTTCAGGCAACTGCATTAAAACCGACCCATGAAGCGGGCAGGCGTGGCGGGGATAGCATTGCGCGCAGGCACGTATTTAATTATCAGAATTGACGGCGTCAGCGCGTCGTGATGCCGTTTTGGTGTTCCGGTTTGATTCGTGGGTGCGTGCAGTGGCGCGGGCGGTGGTGGGCGTCAGAGGGCGTTTGCGGGTGGGTATGAAAAAGCCGCCAATCAGGCGGCCGGTTTATCATTCGTCGTCGTTGTCGAGGGTGTATTTTTTAAAGCGGATGACCTCCTCGCCGATCCAGTCATTCACCTCAGTGATGCGTTGCTGTAGCGGCGTCAGCTCATTGCGGACAAACACCCTTGCGGCCTTCTCCACGTCGCCCACTGACCCGACGTTCTCCGGCTTACCGCCCATCAGTTGATAGGGGATGCGGTGGGCGTCCAGCAGGTCGGCGGCGCTGACCTTTTTGATGTTAAAAAAATCATCCTTCGTCGCCACCTCGCTGAGCGGCACAATCTTGATACCGTCGGGCTTTCCGTTCGGCGCGTAGAAAAACAGGTTTTTAAAATTCCCCATGCCTTTCGAGTCGCTCATCGCATCGCGCAGCGCTTCCACATCGGTATTGTTCTGCGCAGCGTCCGTCACGTACATGATATAGCCCGCGTGCGCGCCGTTCTGGTAATACTTGCGGCGGAACAGCGTGGCGGATTCATTCAGCCAGGCAGAATTGAGCGCCGACAGATATTCCGGCATCCCGTACAGCTCTTGGTTGATATCCGGCTCCAACAGGTGGAAAACGCTGTTCGCGGCGAACGGGTGCGGCTCAACGAACGATTGCACAAACCAATAAACGCCGGGTTCAACACCGCGCCGGGTGTATTTGGCCGGGGAGGTCTCCAGCTTCAACAGCTTGCCGCTCACGCTCTGGCGCTTCTCTAAAAAAGCGTTGCCGAACACCAAATAATCCAACACAAACCGGCTGAAATCTTGCTGTGATAGCAGGGGATGCGTGATGTAGGTGCTTGCTAAAATGTTGCGCTTCACATAAATCGGCGAGCTGTGGTGAACGGCTGCGCGCAGGCTTTTCGCCAGCCCGGAGAAGCTGATAGGCGGTTCAATCCATTTGCCGTTACCGACGCACTCGGTGTAATCCAGAATCTCGCGGCGATCCAGAACGGCCGACGGCTCACCAAAGGTAAACGCCTGCATTTTCTGGTCAGGCTCTGCAACAGTCAGAGTCTCTTTTCCCTTGTTGCGGTTGCGATTACGTTTGCTCATCGGTTGAAGTCCAGAATAGATTTAGAGGGCTGGCCGTTGGCGGCGGTCAGGGGTTCATTTAACAGCGCGTGCATGGTTGCCCACGCGACGTCGGCGTGACTGGCTTCCTCGCTGCGACTAGCCTCGTAGGTCATGCCTCGGCCGCTGGCGGTCATGGTTTTGCGGATGGCCATAAACGATTTGGTGATATCGGTGTAGGCGGTGTCGTATTCCAGCCGGCCGCTGCCGATAGTGTCTTTTGCCTTGAGCACCATGGCTGTTTTCACCTCGGCGTTGTAGCGGATTTCACGGGCGGCCGGGTAGAAGGCGCGCACCAACTGGAAAACGCCTTGCCCGATGCCGGTGGCATCGATGCCGATATATTCCACGTTGTATTTCGCGGTCAGTTTGCGGATAGATTCGGCCTGCGTGGCAAAGTCCATACCTTTCCACTGGTGGCGCTCCAGTATGCGGAACTTACCGCCCGTCACCATCGGCGGAGCCAGCACCACGCAACCGGCGCTATCGCCGGAGTGCGCCGGGTCATAGCCGACCCACACCGGACGGTCACCGAATGGCCGGTCAGCGTAGGGGTTAACGTCCGTCCATTCGACAAGACTGTCGACCATGCAGCCCTGTAACTCTTCAAACGGGAACACTGACGCGCTATCGTCGACAAATTCACACATGAACAGGTTGCGGAAATCCTCGGCGCTGTTCTCGCGTTTCAGCACGTCGAGGTCAAACAGGTTACAGCCGCCACGCAGGGCGTCTTCAATGGTAACGATTTGCCGCCATTGACCGTCGTCGCACAGCTTACCGGCCGCTAACGCGCGGTGGCTGATATCGATCTCGACGTGTTCGCTGGCGTTTTTGCGGCCCTTGTTAAACAGCTCACCAGACCAGAACGGAAACGCGCCATGTGCCAGCGTTGACGGGGTGGAAAAGTAGGTCGACCGGAGGTGCTTTTGCGAGGCCATGCCGGAGGCCACTTTGCGCAGCTTTTGGAAGTTGGGGATCCAAAAGATTTCATCGACCAGCAGGTCGCCGTTATGGCTCTGCGCGGTGTTGGAGTTGGTGCCGAGAAAAATCAGCTTAGCGCCGTTATTGCCGAGCACAATCGGGTCACCGGTCAGCTCAACGTCAACCCGCCGGGCAAACTGAATAATGTATTCGCGGAATACATAGGCCTGCGTTTTGCTTGCTGACAGGAATATCTGGTTATGGCCGGTTTTAAGCGCGTGCAGCAGTGACTCTCGGGAAAAATAGAAGGTCGCTCCAATCTGGCGTGATTTCAGAATATCGCGGATGCGGTGCGCCAGTCCGGCCTTGTGCCAGCCGAGCTGATAATCGAAAGACTCGTCGTAAAAAATATCCTCAAGCTTTGCGATAGCCTCATCGCTGAAATAGTTCTTTGTGGGCTTTTTGCGCTCACCTTTGTTGCGGTTGGCAACGTTGGGGTTGAGGTCGGCTTCGTTGCCGGAATTCATGTAGCGACTGACGCGCGCAAGTCGCTCAATCTGGCGGCCTAACAGGTCAATTTCTTTGTAGTCGCTGCCCTCTTTTTTGGTCTTGAGAACGAGCTGCACCATTCGCGCCTCGATGCTGGACTCCACGCGGGAAATCGGCGCGATATCGTCCCATTTTTCCCGCTGTTTCCAGCTCTGCACCGTGGGTGCTTTCTGCTTCAACATTTCCGCGATTTGCTTCACGGAGAAACCTTGCCAGTACAGCAACGCGGCCTGTCGGCGCGGGTCGCTGAGTAGCGAGGTGTCGGTCTGGATTTGCATGATATGCCCTCATGTGGATGACGAGGGCAAGGCTACGCAAGCCACGACGGCCGCGCGCTAATGTGCTGTTGTCTGGGGGATAGTCCGTCGGCAGTCGCTGGCCGTGAGGGTGGTCAGTCGGGAAACTAGCCCCGACCTTAACCACTCAGGACAATGGCTCATGGCAAAGAAAGTATCGAAATGGTTCCGCATTGGTGTCGAGGGCGACACCTGTGACGGCCGCGTGATTGACGGTAATGATATTCAGGAAATGGCAGGCGGTTTTGACCCGCGTGTTTATGGTTGCCGTATCAATCTGGAGCACATCAAAGGGCTGTTTCCCAACGGCGATTTTAAGCGCCTCGGCGACGTGGTCGAGTTGAAGGCCGAGAAGATTGATGACGACTCTATCCTCAATGGCAAGTGGGCGCTGTTCGCCAAAATGACCCCGACCGACGAACTGGTCGGCATGGTCAAGGCCAGCCAGAAAGTTTACACCTCCATGGAAATCCGCCCGAACTTTGCCAACACCGGCAAATGCTACCTCGTCGGTCTGGCGGTCACTGATGACCCGGCCAGCCTCGGCACCGAATACCTCGAATTCTGTTCCCGCGCCAAGACTAACCCGCTGGCCGGTAAAAAAGCCGAGCCGGGTGATGTGTTCTCGGTGGCGACTGAGGTGCTGCTGGAATTTGAGGAGCTGCCTGACAGTCTGCTGACCAATCTGACCGACCGTGTAAAAGGCATGTTCAGCCGTAAACAAATCAGCGATGACGCGCGATTCAGCGATGTGCATGACGCGGTCACCGTTATCGCCGAGCAGGTGCAAACCAACGGCGACAGCGCCGAAACGCGGTTTGCCCAGCTTGAGCAGGAAATAGCAGGGCTGAAAGGTGAGGTAACGGCCGGTCAGGAACAGTTTTCCGAGCTTCAAATCACCCTCGACACCACCGAGAGCTTGAGCCAACAGCGACGCCCGAAAGCCTCCGGCGGCAACGGTGAAGACAGTCTGTTGACCAACTGCTGATAACAGCCAGGGCGGTGCGCGTGGCGTGCCGCTGTGAAGTAACCCGAATTAATCGAATCAGGATAATGCAATGAAGACAAAGACCCGCTTTCAATTTAACGCCTATCTGCAACAGGTTGCCAAGCTGAATGGCATCACAGATGTCGCCGATGTCGGCAAAAAATTCAGCGTAGAGCCGTCAGTGACGCAATCGCTGATGAACATCGTACAGGAGTCCTCCGAGTTCCTGACCCGCATCAACATGACCCCGGTTGACGAGCTGAAAGGTGAGAAGGTCGGCGTGGGTGTTAACGGCTCGATTGCCAGCACCACCGACACCGACGGCGGCAAAGAGCGTCAGACCGCGGATTTCACCTCGCTGGAGTCCAATAAATACGAGTGCCAGCAGGTGAACTTTGATTTCCATCTGCGCTATAACCAGCTTGATTTGTGGGCGCGCTATCAGGATTTCCAGTTACGCATTCGCAACGCCATCGCCAAGCGTCAGGCACTGGATTTCATCATGGCAGGGTTCAACGGCACCCATCGCGCGGCGACCTCTGACCGTGCCAAAAATCCGATGCTGCAGGATGTGGCGGTGGGTTGGTTGCAGAAATACCGTAACGAAGCCCCGTCGCGTGTGATGAGTAACATCACCGGTGAGGATGGCGCGGTAATTTCGACGGTCATTCGCATTGGCAAGGGCGGCGATTATGCCAACCTCGACGCGGTGGTGATGGATGCGACTAACAACCTGATTGCACCATGGCATCAGGAATCGCCCGACCTTGTGGTGATTTGTGGCCGTAAATTGCTGGCCGACAAATACTTCCCGTTGGTTAACCAAGCGCAACCCAACACCGAGGCACTGGCCGCCGACGTGATTGTCAGTCAGAAGCGCATCGGTAACCTGCCTGCGGTGCGCGTGCCGTTCTTCCCGGCTAACGCCATCTTTATCACCACGCTCGCCAATCTGTCGATTTACATCATGGATGACAGTCACCGTCGTCACATTGAAGAGAACGCCAAGCGTGACCGCGTCGAGAACTACGAGTCGATGAAAATTGACTATGTGGTCGAAGACTATCCGGCCGGTTGCCTGATTGAAAACATCGAGCTGCTGCCCGCCCCGACTGAAAAATCGGCCGCTATGGCACCGAATGTGATCCAGCAGTCATCCGGCGCGGATATCAATGCGCTGGCTGACGCTATCGTGCTGGCAGTTCAAGGCGCTGCGGCTCAACCGACAGCAACCCCGGAAACTCAACCAGAAGGCGGCGAGTAAACCATGACGAGTCCCGCACAGCGTCACATGATGCGGGTCTCGGCCGTGGAGGCCGCGCAGCGGGTGGATAATCCGCTGCGCCATGCCACCGCCTACGAGCAAATGCTCGTCAAGCTGGCCGCAGACCGCACCAAGCTGAAACTTATCCATTCTGTTGAGAGAAAGGCCGACCACAAGCGCGCCATGTTGCCGTTATACGCGCCATGGGTGGCGGGTGTGCTGGCCGAGGGTCGGGGGGCGCAGGATGACATTCTGATGACGGTCATGCAGTGGAAACTCGACGCCGATGACATTCCCGGCGCGCTGGACATTGCGCCTTATGCCCTGAAATACCGTCTTAAGGTGCCGAACAACAAACGGCCGGTCGCGTATCTGTTTGCCGAAGAGGTGGCACTGTCGGCAGAACGCAGCCGCAAGGCGGGAAGCCCGGCCAGCATCGATGACCTGCGCACCGCCATCGAAATGACCGCCGCCGAGGATATGCCTGACATGGTCAAGGCCAAGCTCTACAAGGTGGCCGGTCTTATGTTGAGTGACAGCGGTGACCCAGCGCAGGCGCTGGAGTACCTCGTCCGCGCAATGCAGCTCGACAGCAATGCCGGGGTGAAAAAAGAGATCCAAAAATGCGAGAGCGCCCTCAAGCCGAAGCCCGCGCCCGCCGCAAAAAGAACAACCACGCGCACGCGTAAGGCCGCCGCTACCCCGGCCAAACGCGGACGACCACGCAAGGCGGTAAAAACCGCCGGTTAACAGAACGCACCCCGTGCCGGGCGGCACGATGGCCGCGAGTGTCTTTTGACTTATCAACGCCATCGTCCACCGCCCACCCATTTTGAGGTTGTCATGACGACAGTGATTATGCGTAACCCGGTCGAACCGCAGGACGAGCCGACGGCCATTATCCCGCAGCCGGATGCGCCAGAACCGGTGATTAAAAACACGTTCTTTTTCCCGGACGTTGACCCGAAGCGTATCCGCGAATTGATGCGGCTGGAGTACACGGTCACGCCTGAGCGTTTGCGTTTTGCCATTCGCAGCGGTATCGCGGAGGCGAATGCGGAGCTGTATCTCTATCGCGAGAAGCAAATCGCGGCCGGGTTCAAGACGCTGGCCGACGTTCCTGCCGATGAAATCGACGGCGAAAGCGAGAAGTGTTTTCACTACCTGAGCGCGGTCTGTGCCATGACCACAGCAACGCTGTACGAACGTTACCGGGGTGCGGATGCCAGCGCCAAGGGGGACAAAAAAGCCGACAGCGTCGAGGTGTCCATTGATGAGCACTGGCGGGATATGCGCTGGTCAATCGCTCGGTTGCAGGGCAAGCCGCGCTGCATTGTCGGGCAAATCTGATGAACGTCATCGCGCTTCAAGGGGACACGCTCGATGCGCTGTGTTATCGCGCCTACGGCCGCACAGAGGGCGTGGTCGAGGCGGTGCTGCTGGCTAATCCGGGGTTGGCTGAGCTGGGTGTCATCTTGCCGCATGGCACGGTGGTCACGCTGCCAGTGATTGACACTGCTCCGGCATCCGAAACCGTTCAGCTATGGGATTAAAAATGGAGAAAGTCACCTCGTTTATTGCCTACGCCGTTGCGGTGCTGCTGGCGTGGGCTGGGAAGTATTCCGCGCAGGATATCGCGCTGATTGTTGGCGCGGTGGTCGGCGTCGGCACTTTTTTTACTAACTGGTATTACCGCCGCAAAAGCTATTTGCTGCTGAAAAATGTCGGCATCCCCCGGGAGGTTTTCGATGAAATCAATCGTTAAACGTTGCAGCGTCGCCGTCGTGCTGGCGCTGGCGGCCCTGTTGCCGGACTTTACCCGGCTGCATACGTCGATGGCGGGCCTTGAGCTGATTGCGAATCTGGAAGGGTGCCGCCTGAGTCCGTATCAGTGCAGTGCGGGCGTCTGGACAAGTGGCATTGGTCACACGGCCGGGGTTAACCCAGGGCGGCCCATTACCGAGCGGGAAGCGGCGGTCAATCTGGTGGCTGACGTCATGCAGGTCGAGAAACGCCTCGCGCAGTGCATTCCGGTGACCATGCCGCAACCGGTCTATGACGCTGTGGTCAGCTTTGCGTTTAATGTCGGTACCGGCGCAGCGTGCGCGTCGACGCTGGCGCATTTCATCAATAAAAAACAGTGGTCGGCCGCATGCAATCAGCTTCCCCGCTGGGTGTTCGTGAACGGCGTTAGGTCTGCCGGGCTGGAAAACCGCCGGGGGCGGGAAGTGGCGCTATGCATGACGGGGGCACAATGAAAATATTGGCCGCTTTTCTTGCGCTTGCGCTGGCCGTAGCGGGCTGGGTGAAATGGGACAACCTCCGGTTGAGCCGTTCGCTGAGTACGGCCAATCAGACCATCAGCACGCAAAAAAATGACCTTGCCGGGGTGCGGCTCCAGTTGAGTGAGGTGCAGGCCAGCGCGCGGCGTAATGAACGAGAACAGGTCATTTTGCGCCAGCGCATCGCCGACGCTGACCTGTTGGCGAACCGTCGAAACCACACCATTACGAGGCTGCTCAATGAAAATGAAGTTCTGCGCCGCTGGTATCAGTCTGCTTTGCCTGATGACGTTATCGGGCTGCACACCCGCCCCGACTTTGCCACCCCCGACGATTATTTACGCTGGTTGTCCGAGGGTCAGCAGTTGCCAGCTGCCCGGCAGCAGCCCGAAAACCAACGGTGATTTAAGCGCGGATATTTTCAATCTTGAACGTGCGCTGGTGAGCTGTGCGCTACAGGTTGAGACCGTGAAAAAATGTCAGGAGGAACACGATGTTAAAACCGAAAAGTCTGCGTAAGGCGCTATATGACGCAGTGCCGAAACTCAAGGCGAACCCGGATATGCTGCGCATTTTTATCGATAGCGGTGTCATCGGTGCAACGCTGGCCGCGTCCCTGTCCTTTGAAAATCGCTATATGCTCAACGTCATGGTCACCGATTACCCGGATGATATCGATTTTCTGCTGGTGCCCATCGGAGCATGGTTGCGGGAGAATCAGCCCGATATCATGACCACGGACGAGGGCAAGAAAAAGGGCTTTACCTACGAGGTCGATATCAACAGCGACGACAGCATTGATGTCAGTATCTACCTGAGACTGACCGAGCGCACGCTGGTGAAAGAGGTTGACCGGGCACTGCACGTCTCGCACGCGCCGGAGCCACCCTTGCCGATACCGGTGGAAAGGCCGATGCAGCTTTATGTTAACGGTGAGTTAGTGAGTAAATGGGATGAATGAGTTAAAGCCCTTTGATGACAAGCTCGCCGGGCTGATTGCTGGTCTGTCCGCCTCCAGCCGTCGCCAGATGGCCACCGAGATTGCGAAACGTCTGCGCACCAGTCAGCAGGGCCGGATTAAACGCCAACAGGCCCCGGACGGCACGCCCTATGCTGACCGTAAACGCCAGCCGATCCGCAGCAAAAAAGGGCGGGTTAAGCGGCAGATGTTCGCCAAGCTGCGCACTAATCGCTACATGAAGGCAAAGGGGTCGGCTGATGAGGCACTGGTCGAATTTGCCGGGCGTGTGCAACGTATCGCCCGCGTGCATCAGGAGGGTTTGCGTGACCGCCCGAACCGTCACAGCCGGGATGTGCAGTATGACGCGCGGCCGTTATTGGGCTTCAGTGAGGCTGACCGGCAGATTGTGGAAGATGTGATAATTGCTCGCCTGAGCGAATAGCCGTTGTCTGACGGGCTATCCTACGCCCGCAAATTGCCGCTGGATCCCTTCAGCGGCATCCTTTCCCTATGAACACACTCGAATCGATTTCAGAACTCGCGCGCGCAGTGCGCAACCTCATCCGTATTGGTGTCATTGTAGACGTTGACACCGTGCAGGCACGTTGCCGCGTTCAATTGGGCGGCAATACGTCGGACTGGTTGCAATGGCTGACCTGTCGCGCCGGTGGTGCACGCACATGGTGGGCACCGTCCATTGGCGAACAGGTATTGCTGCTGGCGTTGGGTGGCGAGCTTGATACCGCTTTTGTACTGCCGGGCATCTATTCCGACGACTTCCCGGCCCCGTCGGCGTCGGCCGAGGCCTATCACGTCAGCTTTCCCGATGGTGCGGTCATTGAATACGAGCCACAAACCGGCGCGCTGAGTGTCTCCGGCATTGTCACCGCCGATGTGAGCGCCTCGACGTCCGTCAAGGTGACCGCCCCCACGGTGACCGTTAACGCCAGCAAAAAAATCAACCTCAACGCCCCCGTCGTGGAATGCAGTAATCAGTTAGTGACCGGCACCATTCAGATTAAAGAAGGGGGCGAGATGACCGGCGACCTGAGTCACTCCGGCGGCAGCATCACGTCTAATGGCGTTGCCGTGCATACCCACACGCACGGCGGCGTTCAGACCGGCGGCGGCAAAACGGATAAACCCTCATGACAGTGCGCTATACCGGAATGAGCCGGGAAACCGGCCGGAGCCTGACAGACAGCCAACATATCAGCCAGAGCGTGCGCGATATCCTCATCACACCTGTCGGCTCGCGGGTGATGCGTCGAGAGTATGGTTCGCTGTTGTCGGCCCTGATTGACCAGCCACAAAACCCGGCGGTCAACGGGCAAGTGATGGCCGCCTGCTACATGGCCATTCTCAAATGGGAGCCGCGCGTCAGGCTGACGTCGATCACCTTTGAGAAAACCTTCAGCGGTCAGATGTTCGTTGATATTACCGGCGTGCGCCAAGACACCACCGGCGGCACATTTTCGTTAACCGTTCCTCTGAGCTGACACCATGCCAACTATCGATTTAAGCCAGCTACCCGCGCCGAACGTGGTTGAACCGCTGGACTATGAAACCCTACTTGCTGAGCGAAAGGTGACGCTGATTTCGCTTTATCCGGCAGACCAGCAGGAAGCCATTGCTCGCACCTTAGCGCTGGAGTCCGAGCCTATCGTCAAGTTGCTGCAGGAAAACGCCTATCGCGAGGTGTTGCTGCGCCAGCGCGTAAATGAGGCGGCGCAGGCGGTCATGCTGGGGTATGCCGCAGGCAGTGACCTCGACCAGCTCGGCGGCAATTATAACGTTGCCCGACTGGTGATTACCCCGGCCGACGACAGCACATTACCCCCTGTGGCCGCCGTCATGGAAAGTGACAGCGATTTCCGTGTGCGTATCCAGCAGGCCTTTGAAGGGTTGAGCGTGGCCGGGTCGGTCGGCGCGTATCAATTCCATGGTCGCAGTGCTGACGGCCGCGTTGCCGACGTGTCTGTCACCAGCCCAACACCGGCGAGCGTCACGGTGTCGGTGTTGTCTCGCGAGGGTGCCGGCACGGCCAGCCCGGAGCTGATTGCGATTGTTGAGGCGGCACTCAATGCCGAGGATGTGCGGCCGGTTGCTGACCGAGTGACAGTGCAGTCGGCAAAGATTGTGCCTTATGTGATTGACGCCGCGCTCTACCTGTATCCGGGGCCGGAGGCTGAACCTGTCCGGCAGGCATCGGAGCAAAAGCTAAAGGCCTATATCGGCACGCAGCATCGCCTCGGCCGGGATATCCGCCTGTCGGCCATCTATGCCGCGCTGCATGTGGAAGGGGTGCAGCGGATAGAGTTAAAGAGCCCAGCGGCCGATATTGTTTTAGACGAGACACAGGCATCAAGCTGTTCACGCTACCAACTGACTGTTGGGGGATCCGATGAGTGATGGTCGCCTGCTGCCGGTCGGCTCGTCACCGTTAGAAGTGGCAGCAGCCACGGCCTGCGCTGAATTTGCACGGGTGCCGGTACCGCTGCGCCAGCTCTGGAACCCGCAAGCCTGCCCGCTCAATCTGTTGCCGTATCTGGCGTGGGCATTTTCTGTCGACCGATGGGATGAGCGCTGGCCGGAGGCGACAAAACGCAGCGTTGTCGAAAGCGCGCATTTTGTTCACCGGCATAAAGGTACCATCAGCGCACTGCGGCGCGTCGTTGAGCCGCTCGGTTATCTGATTGAGGTGCGCGAGTGGTGGCAGCTCAACGAGACCCCCGGCACGTTTCGGTTGGTTGTCGGCGTACTGGAAACGGGCATCACCGATGAAATGTATCGGGAGCTGGAACGCATGATAGCCGACGCGAAACCAGCGAGTCGCCACCTTATCGGCCTTGCGATTAGTCTCTCCAGTGCTGGCGCTGGCTATATGGGGGCAGCCAGTTACAGCGGCGATGCACTGACCGTTTATCCCTATTTACCCGAAACCATTTCTGTCGGCAGCACCGGTTACACCGGCGTGGCGATTCATCTTATTGACAACCTGAGAGTAAACGCATGACAGCAAAATTCTTTGCCATTCTGACCAATCAGGGCGCGGCGAAACTGGCGAATGCGGCCGCACTTGGCACCCGAGTTGATATGACGCATATCGCCGTCGGTGACGGCGGTGGCAGCCTGCCGACACCTGACGCGGCGCAAACGGCCCTTAAGGGGGAAAAGCGCCGCGCAGCCATCAATATGCTGACCATTGACCCCGGCAACGATAGCCAGATTATCGCCGAGCAAATCATCCCGGAAAATGAGGGCGGTTGGTGGATTAGAGAGATTGGTCTGTTTTCTGCTGACGGCACGCTGATTGCGGTCGCTAACTGCCCGGAGACCTACAAGCCGCAGTTGCAGGAAGGCAGCGGCCGCACGCAAACCATTCGCATGGTGCTGATTGTCTCCAGCACCGAGGCAGTGACACTCAAAATTGACCCGGCTGTTGTGTTGGCAACGCGGCAATATGTTGATGAACAAATCGGTCAGCATGAGAAATCACGCAATCACCCCGATGCCACATTAACGGACAAGGGCTTTGTGCAACTGAATAGCGCCACTGACAGCAACAGTGAGACGCGGGCGGCAACTTCTAAAGCGGTGAAGGCGGCGAATGATAATGCGAACACCCGATTATCAACGGCCAATAACCTGAGCGAGATCCGAGTCGCCGGACGCAATGCACAGTTGGCCGCACAGGAGAATATCGGGCTTGCTGAATACGGTATTTGCCCGGCGGTTAAGGCGACAACGGGGACGGATTTAAATACGGTTTTGACGTGGAGTGATTGTGTTGTGACGGCTCCAGTTAATGGGCCCATTAGTGGCGATACCGGGACTATTTTCTTACAGGTGAGGACGTGGCAATCAGGTACGGGTGTCATAGGTTACCGTACGGTTCAAGAGGCTAGCGGCTATGGTCAGTCTGGTAGCACAGGCGGCAGGGTTTGGCGGCGCACGTGGACGGGCAGCGTCTGGAGCAATTGGATTGAGTTTTATTCTGAATCGCGCAAGCCCACCGCTGATGATGTTGGGGCGCTTAGCCGTAAAGATTTCCCTGTAGGCATTCCGCAACCCTGGCCGCTTAGCGCTGCGCCGACGGGCTGGCTGAAATGCAACGGGGCCGCATTTGACAAAGCACAGTACCCATTGCTGGCACAAGCCTACTCAAATGGTCGCCTGCCCGACCTGCGCGGAGAATTCCTCCGGGGCTGGGATGATAGCCGAGGGGTAGACAACGGACGCGGGGTGCTTACGGGGCAGGCCGCGACATGGATACAACCGAATATTGAAAATAACCCTACAACTACCAGCATTATGTTGGGTAACGGGGAGGGGGAGTTTAATTCGGGGGCGCTTGGTGCAGTCACCAGCTTACCTGACACCGGCAATAATGGGCCTCGTAACCGTTGGTATATCCGTCCGCGTAACATCGCATTTAACTACATCGTGAGGGCCGCATAATGAGCAAATACAGCACAGATTTACCCACTGCAACTTTGAATGATGCCGGTCTGGCCGTGACGGCCGGTTGGCTGACGGTTTACAGCATTGAGCCGGTACAGCGTGAGTATCAGCAAGCCGTATTGGAATATCTGCCGGAAGGTGTTGGCCTGCCTGCGTTGAGTTTCATGGATAAGCCGGTATTGCCTAAAGCCGGATTGGCGCTGGTGCGCAGCGTTGACGGTACCGCGTGGGAAGCGCTCTCTGATTACCGTGGGCAGACAGCTTACAGTACGGTTACTGGCGAACCGCAGACCGTGACGGCCATCGGTGATTTACCGCAAGATGTTACGCTGCAAGTGCCATCAACGCAGTTTGATAAGTGGAACGGTAAGAAATGGGTAACGGATACCCGTGAGCAACAGCAAGCAGCAGTTGATGCCGCGCAGCAAGAACTGATGTTACGTCAGCAAAAAGCAGAAAGCGCAATCGCGCCACTGGAGACGGCCATCAGACTGAATATGGCAACGGAGGCAGAAAAAGCGGCGCTTACCGCATGGGAAACCTACAGCGTACTGTTGAATCGTGTTGATACGACAACTGCACCCGATGTCGCGTGGCCGCAATCGCCTGATGCTTAAAAAAACAGCCCGTAACGCATGTTACGGGCTGTTCTCTGTTGCGCGGTCTTTCCCTGATGTTGCCGCGTCTTGTCCAGTGACAGTAACCCACCTGATTAAAATCCGTCCAATTGGTTGTATAGATCAATGCGTCAAGATTGATCGGCTAAATCGATCGTCATGCTTTTTCTCCTCCTCCTGTCTCCTTGCTCCGTTGTCTGGTCGGCTATCCACCGGCCATTGCGTGCGCCTGCGCAAGCCCGGCGGCAAGCTAGGCACACCATCAACAACCGGAGTCACAATATGGGTGATTATCACCACGGCGTGCGTGTCGTCGAAATCAACGAGGGTACGCGCGTCATTTCCACCGTTTCGACGGCTATCGTCGGTATGGTCTGCACCGGCAAAGATGCTGACCCGAAGGTTTTCCCCCTCAACACCCCGGTATTGATTACCGACGTGATTGCCGCTGCCGGTAAGGCGGGGAAATCCGGCACGTTGGCGAACGCCTTGGCCGCCATTGGCGACCAGTGCAAACCGGTGACGGTTGTCGTGCGTGTCGACGAGGGCAAAGACGCGGCGGAAACCACGTCGAACATCATCGGCGGCGCGGATGAAAATGGCCGCTATACCGGCATGAAAGCCCTGCTTACTGCGCAGGCCGTCACCGGTGTAAAACCGCGCATTCTGGGCGTGCCGGGACTGGATACGCTGGAGGTGGCGACGGCGCTGGCCGGTATCTGTCAGCAGTTGCGCGCCTTTGGTTATATCAGCGCGTATGGCTGCAAAACCATTTCCGAGGCCATTACCTACCGTGACAATTTTAGCCAGCGCGAGCTGATGCTCATCTGGCCGGATTTCCTCGCATGGGATACTACCGGCAACGTGAGCGCCACGGCTTATGCCACCGCTCGTGCGCTGGGCCTGCGCGCCAAAATCGACACGGAAACCGGTTGGCATAAAACCCTGTCTAACGTCGGCGTCAATGGCGTGACCGGTATTTCCGCCAGCGTGTTCTGGGACTTGCAAACGCCCGGCACCGATGCCGACCTGCTCAATGAGGCCGGGGTCACGACGCTGGTGCGTAAAGACGGTTTCCGCTTCTGGGGTAACCGTTCCTGTTCTGATGACCCGCTGTTTTTGTTTGAGAACTACACCCGCACCGCGCAGGTGTTGGCTGACACCATGGCCGAAGCGCACATGTGGGCGGTGGATAAGCCAGTCACCGCCACGCTTATTCGCGACATTGTCGAAGGCATCAAGGCCAAATTCCGTGAGCTGAAATCCAATGGCTACATCATCGACGCGGATTGTTGGTACGACGAGTCGGCCAATGACAAAGAGACCCTGAAAGCCGGGAAGCTGTATATCGATTACGACTATACCCCGGTTCCCCCACTGGAAGACCTGACCCTGCGCCAGCGCATCACCGATAAGTATCTGGTGAATCTGGCCGCAGGCGTCAACAGCTAAGAGGACGCGTTAAACCATGGCACTCCCGCGCAAACTGAAGTATCTCAACCTGTTTAACGACGGCCTGAGCTATATGGGCGTGGTCAGCTCTGTGACCCTGCCGAAATTGACCCGCAAGCTGGAGAACTACCGCGGCGGCGGCATGAACGGTGCGGCCCCGGTGGATATGGGGCTGGACGATGACGCGCTGAGCATGGAATGGACTGTCGGCGGCTTCCCGGATGACCAGCTCTGGGAACAGTACGCCGCTGCCAGTGCGGCATCGGTACCGCTGCGATTCTGTGGCTCCTACCAGCGCGATGACACTGGCGACATGGTGGCCGTGGAAATCGTGATGCGTGGCCGTCACAAAGAGTTTGATTTTGGCGACCAGAAACAGGGCGAGGACACCGAGACAAAAATCTCGACCCAATGCACCTATTTCAAACTGACTGTCGACGGCAAAGAGCGCATCGAAGTTGACACCGTCAACATGATTGAGCGCGTGAACGGCGTCGACATGCTGGAACAGCACCGCCGCAATATCGGGCTGTAATCACCGGGCGGTCAGCGACGCTGGCCGCCATTCCCCATACTGAATTGAGAGAACATCATGAAAAACGAAACTACCGTCATCGCTACCGATAACCCAAACGTCGTGCAGTTGGATACCCCGGTAAAACGCGGCGATACCACCATCACCACCGTCACGCTGATTAAACCCAACACAGGTACATTGCGCGGTGTCGGGCTGGCCTCGCTGGCAAACTCTGACGTTGATGCGCTGATTAAGGTGCTGCCGCGCATGACGTACCCGGCATTGACCGAGAGCGAAGTCACTGCGCTGGAGCTGCCTGACCTTGTGGCACTGGCCGGGAAGGTTATCGGTTTTTTGGCACCGAGTTCGGCACTCTAGATTTCCCGGCAGGCTTGTCGGTTGATGACTTGATGGCGGATATCGCGACGATTTTCCACTGGCCGCCGTCAGAGCTTTACCTGATGACACCGCAAGAACTCCTCAACTGGCGCGATAAAGCGCTCCAACGAAGCGGACAAACGAATGAGTAACAACGTCAAGTTGCAGGTGCTACTCAAAGCCGTTGACCAAGCGACCCGCCCGTTTAAAAGCATCCAGACAGCGAGTAAATCGCTGTCTGCGGAAATCCGCGACACCCGGCAGAACCTGAAAGAATTAAACGCGCAGGCCGGGCGCGTCGAAGGATTCCGCAAATCGAGCGCGCAGCTTGCCGTCACCGGTCAGGCGCTGGCAAAGGCTAAGCAGGAAGCCGCCGCGTTGGCGGTGCAGTTCAAAAACACCGAGAAGCCGACCCGAGCACAGGCGCAACTGATGGATGCGGCCAAACGCTCGGCTGCCGAGCTGCAACTCAAATACAACGGGTTGCGGCAGTCGGTGCAGCGTCAGCGCCAAGAGCTGGCACAGGCCGGGATTAATACCCGCACCCTGGCCGCCGACGAGCGCCGCCTTAAATCGTCCCTGAGTGAAACCACTAACCAGCTTAACCGGCAGCGTGAGGCGTTATCGCGCGTCAGCCAACAGCAGGCCAAACTCAGTGCGGTGAGCCAGCGTCATCAGGCCGGGAAGCAATTGGCGGGCAGCGTGGCCGGTGCCGGTGCGGCCGGGGTGGGTGCGGCGACAGTCGGCGGCTTTGCAGCAAAAAAACTCCTGACGCCGGGGTATGATTTCGCGCAAAAAAACTCTGAGTTGCAGGCCGTGCTCGGTGTGGCAAAAGACTCGGCTGATATGGTGGCGCTGCGCACGCAGGCGCGACAGCTTGGTGATAACACCGCCGCATCCGCCGATGATGCGGCCGGGGCGCAAATCATCATTGCCAAAGCGGGCGGCGACAAAGACGCCATTACCGCTGCAACGCCGGTTACGCTCAATATGGCGCTGGCCAACCGTAAAACCATGGAGGAAAACGCCACCCTGCTGATGGGGGTAAAGTCGGCTTTCGGGCTGACAAACGACAAGGTCGCGCACATTGGTGACGTGATTTCTCAGACCATGAACAAGAGCGCCGCTAACTTTGAGGGCCTCAGCGATACCCTGACCTATGCTGCGCCGGTGGCGAAAAATGCCGGTATCAGCGTCGAGGAGACAGCCGCCATTGCCGGTGCGCTGGCCGATGCCAAAATCACTGGCTCTATGGCCGGTACGGGGAGCCGGGCGGTGATTACCCGGTTACAGGCACCCATGGGTAAAGCCAAGGATGCGCTGGGGGAGCTGGGCGTCAAGACCGCTGACCGCAAAGGCAATATGCGGCCGCTGTTCAGCATCCTGAAAGAAATGCAAAACAGCTTCGACAAAAACAAGCTCGGTACTGCTCAGCGCGCGGAGTACATGAAGGTCATCTTCGGTGAGGAGGCATCGTCGGCCGCTGCCGTGCTGATGGGGGATGCTGCATCCGGCAAGCTTGACCGCCTGACCAAATTGCTCAGGGAGTCTGACGGCAAGACCGCCGAACTGGTCAAAATCATGCAGGACAATCTCGGCGGGGATTTGAAAGAGCTTCAATCCGCCTATGAGGCCATCGGTATCGACCTGTATGACCAACTGGAAACGCCATTCCGTGAGCTGACAAATCGGGCGACAAAGTTCCTGCTGAAAATTGACCTTTGGATCAAAGACAACAAAGAGCTGGCCGGGACGTTGGGGAAAATTGCCCTTGGTGGACTCGCTATTGTCGGCATTTTGGGGGCGATTGGTTTGGCATCGTGGCCGGTCATCATGGGGATTAACGGTATCGTTGCGATTGCTGGCGTGATGGGGACGGCCTTTAGCGTGGCTGGCACCGCAATCATGACAGCACTTGGCGCACTGACGTGGCCGATAGTCGCGATTGGCTTGGCTATTGTGGCCGGGGTGCTGTTGATTCGCAAATATTGGCAACCTATTAGCGCCTTTTTCAGTGGTGTGATTCAGGGGGTTATGGAGGCGTTTGCGCCGGTGGGTGAACTGTTCAAACCCTTGAAACCGGTTTTTGACTGGCTCGGCGATAAGCTAAAGGCGGTCTGGCAGTGGTTCAAGGATTTAATCAAGCCGGTGGAGTCCACCAAAGAGACCCTCGATAGCTGCAAAAACGCGGGGCTGGCTTTTGGTCGGGGGCTGGCTAATGTGCTTGGCCTACCACTAAAAGCATTCAATAAACTGCGACAGGGCATTGATTGGGTGCTGGAAAAGCTCGGGGTTATCAACTCCGAATCCAGTGACCTCGACAAGAAAGCGCAGAAGGCTAATGACTACGCCAACGGTGCGAACGGGCGCGGATATTCCCCCTCTGGTGGTCTGTTGACGGGCGGCTATGTGCCGGTTACGCCCGGGGGTGGGAAAGCCTTTGTCGATAACAGCGTCAACAACTTCCACGTCGGCAGCCAGCACCCCGGCGGCACCAGCGCAGCCGAAACCAAACGGATGTTGCTGGAAGTGGTGGAAGAACGGGAGCGCAAACGCCGTGCGGCACAGCGCTCAAATATGGCGACGGATTAAGGAGGGTGTGCTGATGATGTTAATTCTCGGGCTATTTGTATTCCAGTTGCAGACCGTGCCCTATCAAACTCTGGCACGCTCGGTGGATTATCGCTGGCCGTCAAACAGCCGCGTCGGCCAGCGGCCAGCTCTGCAATTTCTCGGCGTCAATGAGGAGAAAATCACGCTATCCGGCGTCCTGCTGCCGGAAATTACCGGCGGTAAAATCTCGATGCAACTGCTTGATGCCATGGCCGCCGAGGGCAAGGCGTGGCCGCTACTGGAAGGCACTGGCACCATTTACGGTATGTTTGTCGTGAACAGTGTCAGTGAAACCCGCACGGAGTTTTTCTCCACCGGCAACGCCCGGCGCATCGAGTTCACGCTCACACTCACTCGCGTGGATGAGTCCTTTACGGCGATGTACGGTGATTTGCAGGCGCAGGCCGAGGGGATGCTCGGCCAGTTGAGCGAACTGACAGCCAGAGTGGGGAACGTGGCTGGAGGGTTATTCCAATGATTACCGGGATGACATTGGATGCCGGGGCAACCATCGCCCCGGCGTTCATGCTCAAAATGGGTGATAAAGATATCACTCACAATATTAGTGACCGCCTGCTATCCCTGACGCTGTCGGACAATCGCGGATTTGACGCCGACCAGTTGGATATCGAGCTGGATGACGCCGACGGTCAGGTCATGATGCCTAACCGGGGTGCAGTGCTGACGCTCCACCTCGGCTGGCAGGGTGCGCCACTGTTCAATAAGGGCAATTTTACCGTTGACGAAATAGAGCACCGGGGCGCGCCGGACACGCTGACGATTCGCGCTCGCTCCGCTGATTTTCGCGGCTCGCTCAACTCCCGCCGGGAAGAGTCGTATCACGACACCACGCTAAGCGCGGTGATTAGCAAGATTGCCGAGAGGAACAAGCTGACAGCCAGCGTCGCGAAAGGATTGGCCGAGATTAAAGTCCCGCATATCGACCAGTCGCAGGAGTCTGACGCCAAGTTCCTGACGCGCCTCGCCACCCGTAACGGCGCGGAGGTCTCGATAAAAGCCGGGCGGCTGTTATTTATCAGGGCCGGGAATGGCGTGACTGCGAGTGGCAAGCCTATCCCGCAGATGACGATTGAGCGTCGTGACGGTGACGGGCATCAGTTTGCCATTGCAGACCGGGCGGCATATACCGGCGTTACGGCCAAATGGCTGCACACCAAAGACCCGAAGCCGCAAAAACAGCAGGTGAAGCTCAAGCGCAAACCGAAGCCGCAGCACCTGCGCGCGCTGCAACACCCCAAAGCTAAACCGGTTACCGCCCAGAAATCAGCGACAAAGCCGAAAGAGGAGCGTGAAGGGGAGTACATGACCGGCGAAGCCGATAATGTGTTTGCTATCACTACGGTCTACGCCAGCAAGGCGCAGGCGATGCGCGCCGCACTGGCCAAGTGGGATAAGTTGCAGCGCGGTGTTGCGGAGTTTTCAATCAGTCTCGCGATGGGCCGTGCAGATTTATACCCAGAAACACCGGTTGCAGTTAAAGGGTTTAAGCGCGTCATAGATGAGCAGGCGTGGACAATCACTAAGGTGACCCACTCACTCAGTAATAGCGGCTATACGACGGCGCTAGAGCTTGAGATTAAGCTTTTAGATGTGGAGTACGAAGAGGAGAGTAAATAAGGTTGAGTGATTAATAATTAATTGATATTAAAGGATAAATGGCTAAAATCACCTTATCAATGTTGACCGGTCGAGGTGATAAATTATGTTTCATTGCAATATCTGCGGAACTGCTGCACATGCTCGTTCAAGCCGTTATCTCAGCGAGAACACCAAAGAGCGCTATCACCAGTGTCAGAATATAAATTGCAGCCATACCTTTGTCACAATGGAAACCATCGAGCGCACAATTATGAAACCCGGCCATGTGGTGCCGGTGATGCCTCACCCGACCCATTACGGCCAACAAAGCATGCTGATGTAGCCAAAACGAAGAAGCCCCGGAAATCCGGGGCTTTTTTTCGATGTGGTCAATGTGTGGACGTGACATGAAATAAATCCTTTTATTTCAATGTTATAAACACAATTAAATGTCACCTGTCACTGACATTGCGGGGTTTTCTCCAATATTGACTGTCAAACGCAGTCTAAAAGTAGGCTCATAACCGCCAGCCAGGGATCAGCGATGCAGTAAGCGGGCAGGGCCCGACGACTGGGGTGGAACGATTCCTGTTGGCCGGTTATTACGCCGGATAACTGTTTTGCCGGATATCCATCAAGTATAGCTATCTGGCAAAACAGACTCGTGCTGAGTCAGGGAACTAGCATTTATTAAAAAGGCCGGAAAGATCCGGCCCCGGGGTTCAGCTTAACCACCGAGCGGGAAACCCCGCCCGGATGGGGCAATTACATCGACTGAGTGAAAGTACGGGTAATTACGTCTTGCTGTTGTTCTTTGGTCAGCGAGTTGAAGCGAACGGCATAACCGGATACGCGGATGGTCAGCTGAGGATATTTCTCAGGATCTTGCATCGCGTCCAGCAGCATTTCACGGTTCATCACGTTGACGTTCAGGTGCTGACCGCCTTCGATAGAAGCTTCGTGGTGGAAGTAACCGTCCATCAGACCCGCCAGGTTGGCTTTACGCACGTCGTCGTCTTTACCCAGTGCGTTTGGCACGATGGAGAAGGTGTAGGAGATCCCATCCTTCGCATAGGCAAACGGCAGTTTGGCTACGGAAGTCAGAGAGGCTACGGCACCTTTCTGGTCACGGCCGTGCATTGGGTTAGCACCTGGACCGAATGGAGCGCCAGCACGGCGACCATCTGGGGTGTTACCGGTTTTCTTGCCGTAAACCACGTTGGAAGTGATGGTCAGTACGGACTGAGTCGCTACAGCATTACGGTAGGTACGCAGTTTCTGAATTTTCTTCATGAAACGTTCTACCAGGTCACAGGCGATGTCATCAACACGAGCATCGTTGTTACCGAACTGCGGGTATTCACCTTCGATTTTGAAGTCTACGGCCAGGCCGTCTTCATCACGGATGGTGGATACTTTAGCGTACTTGATAGCAGACAGGGAGTCAGCCGCAACGGACAGACCTGCGATGCCGCAAGCCATGGTGCGGTAAACGTCACGGTCATGCAGTGCCATCAGTGCAGCTTCATAGCTGTACTTGTCGTGCATGTAGTGAATGATGTTCAGCGCGGTCACGTACTGCTTGGCCAGCCAATCCATAAAGTGGTCCATACGTTCCATGACTTTGTCATAGTCCAGCACGGTATCCATCATTGGCGCTTCTTTCGGGCCAACCTGGATTTTCATTTTTTCATCAACGCCGCCGTTGATGGCGTACAACATGGTTTTCGCCAGGTTGGCACGGGCACCGAAGAACTGCATTTGTTTGCCGACAATCATCGGGCTAACGCAACAGGCGATGGCGTAGTCATCGTTGTTGAAGTCAGGACGCATCAGGTCGTCGTTTTCATACTGTACGGAGGAGGTGTCGATAGACACTTTCGCTGCGTATTTTTTGAAGTTCAACGGCAGTTTTTCAGACCACAGGATGGTCATGTTCGGTTCCGGAGACGGCCCCATGGTGTACAGGGTGTTCAGGAAACGGAAGCTGTTTTTGGTGACCAGAGTACGGCCGTCAACGCCCATACCTGCCAGGGACTCAGTCGCCCAGATTGGGTCGCCGGAGAACAGCTCATCATACTCAGGAGTACGCAGGAAGCGCACCATACGCAGTTTCATCACCAGGTGGTCAATCAGTTCCTGCGCCTGTTCTTCGTTCAGTTTGCCTGCTTCGATATCGCGTTGGATGAACACGTCAAGGAAGGTAGACACGCGGCCGAAGGACATGGCTGCACCGTTCTGGGATTTCACTGCGGCCAGGTAGCCGAAGTAGGTCCACTGTACGGCTTCTTGTGCGTTGGTAGCCGGCTTAGAGATATCGCAGCCGTATTTGGCCGCCATTTCTTTAATCTGGCCCAGAGCGCGATGCTGTTCAGCAATTTCTTCACGCAGCTGGATGGTCATTTCCAGATCTTCGCCGTTTTCCAGCTTGGTCTGCAGTGACTTGAACTGATTCAGTTTGTCGGCCATCAGGAAATCGATGCCGTACAGGGCTACGCGACGGTAGTCACCGATGATGCGGCCACGGCCATAAGCATCTGGCAGACCGGTCAGCACGCCGGATTTACGGCAGTTCAGAATGTCTTTGGTGTAAACATCGAATACGCCCTGGTTGTGGGTTTTGCGGTATTCGGTGAACACTTTTTTCAGCTGTGGATCCAGTTCACGGCCATAGACCTTACAAGAACCTTCTACCATTTTGATGCCGCCGAATGGGATCAGCGCACGTTTCAATGGTGCATCAGTCTGCAAGCCAACGATGGTTTCCAGCTCTTTGGCAATGTAGCCAGCGTCGTGGGAAGTGATGGTAGCTGCAACGTTGGTGTCGAAATCAACTGGCGCATGGGTGCGGTTTTCCAGTTTGATCCCTTCCATAACCTTGTCCCACAGGGTGGAAGTGGCCTGAGTTGCGCCGGCCAGGAAGGATTCATCACCCTCGTAAGGAGTGTAGTTTTTCTGGATGAAGTCACGAACGTTGACCTCGTTCTGCCAGTCACCTTTACTGAAACCTGCCCAAGCTTTGGCTAACTTCTCGTTAAGTTCGGTCATTATACACCTACCTTTAATTGTGGAGTTCTAACTCGGCGCGCGGTAACTAACAGCTTAGTGCTGTTGTTCACCACCACGCAGATAAATTACCCAGTAAGTCAACCCAACCAGCAAACCGCCACCAATGATGTTGCCAATGGTGACTGGGATCAGGTTGTCGATGATAAAGTTGCTTACGGTCAGATGAGCAAACTGCTCAGGTGTTGCCCCTATGGCTTGCCAGAATTCTGGCGTGGCGAAGTTTTTAACCACGATACCCATAGGGATCATAAACATGTTGGCGATGCTGTGTTCGAAACCGCTGGCGACAAACATGCCGACCGGCAGGATCATGGCGAACATTTTGTCCATCAGGCTGCGGCCTGAGTAGCTCATCCACACCGCCAGGCAGACCATCAGGTTAGCCAGAATGCCGAGGCAGACGGCCTCAACAAAAGTGTGATGCAGCTTGTGGTCAGCGGTTTGCAGGACGTTCAGGCCCCATTGGCCGTTGGCCACCATGTGTTCGCCAGAGAACCAGATGAGTGCCACAAAGAACAGTGCGCCAATCAGGTTACCGATATAGACATTCAGCCAGTTGGCACCCAGCTGGCACCAGCTGATACGGCCGCTGGCCTTGGCGATGACAATCAGTACGGTAGAAGTGAACAGGTCGGCGCCCGAAACGACGACCAGCATTAACCCCAGGGAGAAACAGATGCCGCCGACCAATTTTGCCAGGCCGAAAGGCACACCGGCAGTGCCGGTAGTCGCCGTGATATAAAACACGAATGCGATTGAAATAAAGACACCGGCAGTGATCGCCAAATAAAACGTTTTCAGCGGATGCTTGGTGGCTTTGTACACACCTGCATCCTCAGCGATTTTCGCCGTTGCTGCAGGTAATATCAGATCGAAGGGGTTGTCAGCTTTCACACTAACTCTCGCTTTTAAGGGTTAAAACAACGCAATGAGATACTAGCAAAGCAGTATAGGGTAAAAATTGATTTGGATCATAAGGCGAGAAACTAAAGCGGCCAAAAACCAGATAAATTGCAAGGTTTATTGAGTTAACTAATTGAATTTTATTGTAAAACTATTTTTTAATGTTTGCAAATAATTTTGAATAAACCATCCGAACCTTCTCGGAAAGGTTAAATTTTCATGCATTTTGTCACTTTCCGACGGTCAGCGTTTAATTATCGGTTAATTATTATTTTACCGACTGGTAACAATTGCCGTTTTATTTGTCTTGTTTGCTGATAAGTGCGTAATTAAGCGAAAAAAATAAGCAGAAAAACCGCTTATTTAACCGTCAAAATAAGATGTTGATAATTTGGAGAGAGGCGACAGGGGGCAATTTGAGTATTGCGCCGGCAGCGGACCGCCGGCGCAAAGGGACTGAGATTACGCTTGCGCCCAATAACGGCGTTTGGCGTTCTGCAGTTTTTCGTAGGCCGCTAACAGCGCCTGATGAGCCGGCAAGGCTTTCAGATCGTTATCGACTGCGAACAGGCCGTTAAAGCGCACTTCGCCGCTGATGGCCGCAGAGGCAGCATCTACCGCTTCCTGACCGTACATCTTCACGAAGGCAGTGTAGTACTGCGCCGGATCGCGGTCAGGTTCTTGTGTCAGTAACAGCAGCGTTTGCAGGCAACGGTAATAGTTGCTGCGTGCCGGGCTCAACACCGAAGCGTTGAAGTCTTGCGTCCACTCGGCCCAGATCAGCGCCTGGTCCATATCGCCACCGGCCAATGCCAGCATTGATTTCAACTCGCCAACGCGCAGGGTGTTCCAGGCGTTGTCTTTACCGGAAGCAATACCCAGCAGTTCGCGCACGCGGGTGAAATCGTCCAGGCCTTCGTCGTCAAAGCGTTCAATCAGCGCCAGATATTCTTGCGGCTCCCACTCACTGCCCGGCAGAGCCAACAGAAGATCACGCAGGTGCGCACCCATGCTGTTGTTGGCCAGCAGCAGGTCTTCCGCAGGGTAAATATCGGACATGCCCGGCACTATGATGCGGCAGGCATACACGTCCAAATGTTCGTAGTCGGCGATGTACACTTCCGCGCCTTCTTTATCGAAGATGCTCATCAACGTGGCGAACTCTTCCTGCGTGCTGCCGCTGAAGCTCCAGTCGACAAACGGGTAATCCGCATCCTGCTTGAACATATCCCAGGAGATCAAACCGCTGGAATCGATAAAGTGGGTTTCCAGGTTGGTATGCTCTGCGACTTCTTCGTCGTCGAAGGTTGGTGCGGTGAACACATCCAGATCCTTCAGGCTACGGCCCTGCAGCAGTTCAGTCACGGTACGCTCAAGTGCCACGCCAAAATCAGGATGGGCGCCGAACGAGGCGAAACAGGTGCCGTTAGCCGGGTTGAACAGCACAACGCAGATCACCGGGTAGTTGCCGCCCAGTGAGGCATCGTAAGAGAGGATCGGGAAACCTTCTTCTTCCAGCTTGGCGATAGCTTCCACCACGCCCGGATAGCGGTTCAATACTTCGGCCGGGATCTCCGGCAAGCTGATGGATTCGGCGATGATGCGGTTTTTCACATAGCGCTCGAACACTTCAGACAGGCCCTGTACGCGAGCTTCGTTGGCGGTGTTACCGGCGGACATGCCATTGGACACATAAAGGTTACCGATGATGTTCATCGGGATGTAAACCGTCTGCTGGTCGGACTGACGGGAGAATGGCAGGGCGCAAATGCCACGATCGCCATTACCGGACTGCAGGTCGATCAGATCGCTGGCGTTAACTTCCCGATCCGGATTATAGAATGCATGCAGACGATCATCGAGAATGCCGGCCGGCAGCGAATCATCGGCTGGGATCGGGAACCATTTCTCGTTCGGGTAGTGCACGAAATCGCCTTCGGCAATCTGTTTGCCCAGATAGAAGTCGGCAAAGAAATAGTTGGTAGAGAGACGTTCGAAGTATTCGCCCAAAGCGGAGGCCAGCGCAGCTTTTTTGCTGGCGCCTTTACCGTTGGTGAAGCACAGCGGGCAATCGCGATCGCGGATGTGAACCGACCATACGTGTGGCACCGGGTTCAGCCAGGAGGCCTCTTCGATATTAAAACCCAGATCGCTTAATTTCTGTTGGAAACGGGCGATAGAGTCTTCCAGCGCGGCGTCTTTGCCAGGGATAAAAGTTTGCGTCATTGTCTTCACTTTTTGAGCGTACTAAAAACGCGCAATGATACGGGGTTTTACGCCCAAGCTCCATGTATTCCTAAATCGGTGGCAAAGTCACAGTTTTTTTGGGGATAAGGGCCATAATTCAGCGGGTTATCTATCATGGAGAAACCCAATGAAATCAGTGAAACTCAGCGCTGTGGCGCTCCTGCTGGCGGGCGCAAGCGGTTCTGCTCTGGCCTTGCCCACCATTACGCTGTTGGCGACCGGTGGCACCATCGCCGGTGGGGGCGAATCGGCGACAAAATCCAACTACACGGCGGGTAAGCTGGGCGTTGATGCCCTGGTGAATGCCGTGCCGGAGCTGAAAAACGTCGCTAACGTGCAGGGCGAACAGGTAGTGAACATCGGTTCACAGGATATGAATGATGAGGTTTGGCTGAAACTGGCGAATAAAATCAATGCCGACTGCGCTAAAACCGATGGTTTTGTCATCACCCATGGCACCGACACGTTGGAAGAAACCGCGTACTTTCTTGATCTGACGGTTAAATGCGACAAGCCGGTAGTGATTGTCGGGGCGATGCGCCCGGCCACCGCGATGAGCGCCGACGGTCCGTTTAATTTGTATAACGCCGTGGTAACGGCAGCAGATCCGCAATCGGCTAAACGCGGTGTGCTGGTGGCGATGAACGACATCGTGCTGGATGGGCGCGACGTGACTAAAACCAATACCACTTCCGTACAGACTTTCCAGTCGCCCAATTTTGGCCCGCTCGGCTATATCCATAACGGCAAGGTTGATTACCAGCGCTCGCCGCAACGCAAACACACCACCGATACCCCGTTTGATGTCACCAGTCTGACCGCATTGCCCAAGGTCGGCATTATCTATAACTATGCCAACGCCTCCGATGTCCCGGCCAAAGCGCTGATTGCCGAAGGTTATCAGGGCATCGTCAGCGCCGGAGTCGGTAACGGTAATCTGTATAAAACGGTATTCGATACCCTGGCGACAGCCGCCCATAACGGGGTCGCCGTGGTGCGTTCCTCCAGAGTGCCCACTGGCGCGACCACCGAAGATGCCGAAGTGGATGATACCAAATTCGGCTTTGTTGCCGCCGGTACGCTGAATCCGCAAAAAGCGCGGATCCTGCTGCAACTGGCGCTGACTCAGACTAAAGACGCCAAACAAATTCAGCAGATGTTTAATCAATACTGAGTGTCTTTCCTTCATTCGGGGGCCTGCGTGCCCCCTAGCCATGTCGGCTGTATACAGCATAAAAAACCGCGTTAACCCACTGAATTGGCCGTTGTCACAGCGTTTTATTGCAAAAAATACCGGTGATTTGGCAGAGCCTGTTAGCGCAGGGTTTGGGCGTTTCCCGGCATCGGGCGAATAACCGTTGCAGGAGGGGGGCGCGAGTGATAAAACCGAAGGATTAATTCGGGCGTATTTCGGTAGGCCAGTATCATTGGCGAATAGTGAATGTGGTGAGGGGAAATGACTCAGGTTTATAATTTTAGCTCTGGTCCGGCCATGCTGCCGGTTGAAGTTTTGCGTCGTGCGGAACAGGAGCTGTGCAACTGGCACGGTCTTGGCACCTCGGTGATGGAAATCAGCCATCGCAGTAAAGAGTTTATCGAAGTCGCTCAGCAGTCCGAACAGGACCTGCGCGATCTGCTGAAAATCCCCTCCAACTATAAAGTTCTGTTCTGTCACGGTGGTGCCCGCGCGCAGTTTGCCGCGTTACCGCTGAACCTGTTGGGTGACAAAACCACCGCAGACTATATCGACGGCGGTTATTGGGCACATAGCGCCATCACCGAAGCGAAAAAATACTGCACGCCAAACACCATCGACGTGAAAACTAACGTCGACGGCCTGCTCGGCATCAAACCGATGAAAGAGTGGCTGTTGAGCGATGACGCGGCCTACGTGCATTACTGTCCGAATGAAACCATCGACGGCGTGGCTATCGATGAGGTGCCTGACTTCGGCGATAAAGTGGTGATTGGCGATTACTCCTCCACCATTCTGTCCGGTCCGCTGGACGTTAGCCGTTTCGGCGTGATTTACGCCGGGGCGCAGAAAAATATTGGTCCGGCCGGTCTGACGCTGGTGATTGTACGTGAAGATCTGCTGGGTAAGGCGCGTCGTGAAGTGCCGTCGATCCTCGATTACACCGTGCTGGCCGAGAACGACTCCATGTTCAACACGCCGCCGACCTTTGCCTGGTACCTGTCCGGCCTGGTGTTCAAATGGCTGAAAGAGCAGGGTGGCCTGGTGGAAATGCATAAACGTAACCAAGCCAAGGCCGAGTTGCTGTACGCGACCATCGATAATTCTGATTTCTACCGCAGCCGGGTGGCGCTTGCCAACCGTTCCTGGATGAACGTGCCGTTCCAGTTGGCGGATCCTGCACTTGATAAGGTGTTCCTCAGCGAAGCAGAAGCCATTGGCCTGCAAGCGCTGAAAGGCCACCGAGTGGTTGGCGGCATGCGCGCTTCTATTTACAATGCAATGCCGCTGGCCGGTGTGAAGACATTAACCGACTTTATGGTCGACTTCGAACGTCGTCACGGTTAAGCCAGGTTGCCTGCCTTGAGCGGGCCGCCTTCGCTGTTGTCCTTTTGAGTTAAAGCGGCTCCGGCATTTTTCCCGGGGCCGTTTCGTTTATCAGATTTTGGAGATTTTAGTTCACATGGTGGATTCCCTGACGTTACAACCGGTTGCCTTGGTCAATGGCACCGTCAACTTACCCGGCTCCAAGAGCGTGTCCAACCGTGCTCTGCTGCTGGCTGCGCTGGCGGAGGGAACGACGACGCTGACCAACCTGCTGGACAGCGACGACGTGCGCCATATGTTGAATGCGCTGCAGGCGCTGGGCGTGAACTATCAACTGTCAGACGATCGCACCACCTGTAAAGTTGAAGGTGTTGCCGGCCCGCTGGTGGCCAGCCAACCGCTTGAACTGTTCCTCGGCAATGCCGGTACCGCGATGCGTCCCTTGGCGGCCGCGTTGTGCCTGGGCAGCAATGATGTGGTGTTGACCGGTGAGCCACGCATGAAAGAGCGTCCAATTGGTCATCTGGTGGATGCCCTGCGTCAGGGCGGCGCCCAGATTGATTACCTGGAGCAGACCGATTATCCGCCATTGCGCCTGCGTGGGGGTTTCCGCGGCGGTGATGTGACCGTCGACGGCAGCGTTTCCAGTCAATTCCTGACCGCATTGCTGATGGCGGCACCTTTGGCCGAACAGAACACCAATATCCATATCAAGGGTGAGCTGGTTTCCAAGCCGTACATTGATATCACGCTGCACCTGATGCGTACCTTTGGCGTTGAGGTCAGCCACGACAACTATCGCGTGTTCCACATCAGTGGCCGCCAAACCTACCGTTCTCCGGGCGACTACCTGGTGGAGGGTGATGCTTCTTCGGCTTCTTACTTCCTGGCGGCCGCCGCAATTAAAGGTGGCACCGTGCGTGTCACCGGCATCGGTAAGAAAAGCGTTCAGGGCGACACCAAATTTGCCGATGTATTGGAAAAAATGGGTGCACGCATTACCTGGGGCGATGACTATATTGAATGCAGCCGCGGTGAATTGCGTGGCATCGACATGGATATGAACCACATTCCTGATGCGGCGATGACCATTGCGACTGCGGCCCTGTTTGCCGAAGGCCCAACGACCATTCGTAATATCTATAACTGGCGGGTGAAAGAAACCGACCGTCTGGCTGCGATGGCGACAGAGTTGCGTAAAGTGGGCGCGGAAGTGGATGAAGGGGAAGACTATATTCACGTCGTACCGCCGGCCAAGCTGAAATTTGCCGATATCGGTACCTACAATGACCACCGTATGGCGATGTGTTTCTCGCTGGTGGCGCTGTCGGATACTCCAGTGACCATTCTCGATCCGAAATGTACCGCGAAAACCTTCCCGGACTACTTCGAACAACTGGCACGCATCAGTCAATTGGCGTGATCCGCAGTCAGATACTTTCTTTTAAGGCCCTTAATTGGGCCTTTATTGTTTTTAACGCCTGTAGCCCGGTGCTGTCCGCTATACTTTTGCGCGGTCATACGCTTATTTTCAACAACCAGACAGTTCCAGGGTAACAGTTCGCCGTTTGGCAGCGTATAATGCGCCACCGTGACTGCCCCGATTGGGCGGGCGGCAGGGATGTTTTTAATTATGCTTTCGCATTGTGCTGGCGGCAGGTTATGTCCCTGTGAGGTTTTCTACCTGAAGGAGAGAGAAATGACGGCTACAGCCCCGGTGATAACCGTTGATGGACCAAGTGGCGCAGGCAAAGGCACGCTGTGTAAAGCGTTGGCCGAATCACTTGGTTGGCGTTTGCTGGATTCCGGTGCGATTTATCGCGTGCTGGCTTTGGCAGCGTTGCATCATCAGGTCGATATCACGTCTGAGGAGGCGCTGGTTCCACTGGCCGCACATCTCGATGTTCGCTTTATTGCCCTGGATGGCAAACTGCAGGTTATTTTGGAAGGTGAGGATGTCAGCAATGAAATCCGCACCGAAACCGTTGGCAATACCGCTTCGCAGGCAGCTGCTTTTCCGCGCGTGCGTGAAGCCCTGTTGCGCCGCCAGCGGGCGTTTCGTGAGGCTCCTGGGCTGATTGCCGATGGCCGCGATATGGGCACGGTGGTGTTTCCCGATGCACCGGTCAAGATTTTCCTGGACGCCAGTTCGGAGGAGCGTGCACACCGCCGCATGCTACAGTTGCAGGAAAAGGGCTTTAATGTTAACTTTGAACGTCTTTTAGCCGAGATAAAGGAACGGGATGACCGTGACCGTAATCGGCCTATCGCGCCCCTGGTGCCGGCTTCCGACGCCCTCGTGCTGGATTCAACCAGCATGTCGATCGACGAAGTCATCCAGCGTGCGCTGACTTATGCACATGAAGTTTTAGCGTTGCCGCAGCAGTAAGCGCGGCGGCGTTATTGGCTTTTTGTCATATTTGTCATGGTAGTATCGAACTATATCGGGTAAAATTTTACCCCTGTAACCTAAACCCTGTCGGCATGGAGCCAATGGCGGGGTATGTGAAACAACCCCATTCGGCGGGATGCTAAATGGACGTTAAACTATAGAACCCTGAAGATTAAACATGACTGAATCTTTCGCTCAACTCTTTGAAGAATCCCTGAAAACAATCGAAACCCGTCCGGGTTCCATCGTTCGTGGCGTTGTAGTTGCTATCGACAAAGACGTAGTACTGGTTGACGCCGGTCTGAAATCTGAGTCTGCCATCCCGGCTGAGCAATTCAAAAACGCACAGGGCGAGCTGGAAATCCAGGTAGGCGACGAAGTTGATGTTGCGCTGGACGCTGTTGAAGATGGCTTCGGTGAAACTCTGCTGTCCCGTGAGAAAGCTAAGCGTCACGAAGCTTGGATCACGCTGGAAAAAGCTTACGAAGAAGCTGAAACTGTCGTCGGTGTTATCAACGGCAAAGTTAAGGGTGGCTTCACTGTAGAGCTGAATGGTATTCGTGCGTTCCTGCCAGGTTCCCTGGTTGACGTGCGTCCAGTACGTGACACTCTGCACCTGGAAGGCAAAGAGCTTGAGTTTAAAGTCATCAAGCTGGACCAGAAACGCAACAACGTTGTAGTTTCTCGCCGTGCGGTTATCGAATCAGAGAACAGCGCAGAACGTGATCAACTGCTGGAAAACCTGCAGGAAGGCATGGAAGTTAAAGGTATCGTTAAGAACCTCACTGACTACGGTGCATTCGTTGATCTGGGCGGCGTAGACGGCCTGCTGCACATCACTGATATGGCTTGGAAACGCGTTAAGCATCCGAGCGAAATCGTCAACGTTGGCGACGAAATCACTGTTAAAGTGCTGAAGTTCGACCGCGAGCGTACTCGTGTTTCCCTGGGCCTGAAGCAACTGGGCGAAGATCCATGGGTTGCTATCGCGAAACGTTACCCAGAAGGCACCAAGCTGACTGGTCGTGTAACCAACCTGACTGATTACGGCTGCTTCGTAGAAATCGAAGAAGGCGTTGAAGGTCTGGTACACGTTTCTGAAATGGATTGGACCAACAAAAACATCCATCCGTCCAAAGTTGTTAACGTGGGCGATGTAGTGGAAGTTATGGTTCTGGACATCGATGAAGAACGTCGTCGTATCTCCCTGGGTCTGAAGCAGTGCAAAAACAACCCATGGCAGCAGTTTGCAGAAACCCACAACAAGGGCGACCGCGTTGAAGGTAAAATCAAGTCTATCACTGACTTCGGTATCTTCATCGGCCTGGACGGCGGCATCGACGGCCTGGTTCACCTGTCTGACATCTCCTGGAACGTTGCAGGCGAAGAAGCAGTTCGTGAATACAAGAAAGGCGACGAAATCGCAGCGGTTGTTCTGCAAGTTGACGCAGAGCGCGAGCGTATCTCCCTGGGCGTGAAGCAGCTGGCTGAAGACCCGTTCAATAACTACCTGTCTATGAACAAGAAAGGTACTATTGTTACTGGTAAAGTCACTGCAGTTGACGCCAAAGGTGCTACAGTTGAATTAGCAGGCGGCGTAGAAGGTTACCTGCGTGCTTCTGAAGCCTCTCGCGACCGCATTGAAGATGCAACTCTGGTTCTGAATGTGGGTGACGACGTTGAAGCTAAATTCACCGGCGTTGACCGTAAGAACCGCGTAGTAAGCCTGTCCGTACGTGCTAAGGACGAAGCTGACGAGAAAGATGCAATTGCTACTGTTAATAGCGGCAGCAAGCAGGAAGAAAGCAATTTCTCTAACGCAATGGCTGAAGCTTTCAAAGCGGCTAAAGGCGAGTAATGACGGGGGGCGGTTTTTGACCGCCCCGATACGGTAGTTTAGCTGCAAAGCTTGGAGGAACTATGACCAAGTCTGAACTTATTGAAAGACTTGCTGGCCAGCAATCTCATGTACCGGCGAAAGCCGTTGAGGATGCAGTGAAAGAGATGCTAGAACATATGGCTGCAACGCTAGCCGATGGGGAACGCATCGAGATCCGCGGATTCGGCAGTTTTTCTCTTCACTACCGTGCTCCGCGTGTGGGTCGCAACCCGAAAACTGGCGATAAAGTTGAGTTGGACGGCAAGTACGTTCCTCACTTCAAGCCAGGCAAAGAGCTGCGTGACCGCGCCAATATCTATGGCTAGTCACTGACTGACCATAGAGTTGTTGCTTGTAAAGAAATACAAAACGGTGCCCTTGGGGCGCCGTTTTTTTTTGCCTGTTATCTTCCATTGGCGGTCTTGGCGCTTCTTGCGAGCCAAGCCGCAGTATGTGGTTAGCCGTGGTAACGGCCGTTGTTATTGTGCGGTGACGATCGCGTGCCGTCAGATTGTTGATGGTGAGTATTGGCCTATGCGTAAACAATCCCGTGATGTTGGCAGCCTGAATAGCTGCCCGATACCGGGAGATCACTTATCAAAACTTCGCTGGATTTGGCTGTAAGTGCAATTATCTGCGGTATTTTACCGCTGCTTTTCATGCCGTCCTTACCCGATGCGCGCCTCACTCTGTGGGTCACCTTACCTGTTTGTCTCTGCCTGTGGCGTAGGGGCAACGTAGGCCGATTTATGGCGTGGGGGGCATTGGGTTTTCTTTGGGCAGTATTCACTGCCGGAACCCTGGTTAATCAAATCAATCGCTTAAGTCAGGGCCCAGTGGTGAACGCGGTGGTTCAGGTGAGCAGTATTGCGTTGGCTTCCGCACCACGAAAGCAGACGGTTATGCGTATCGAACAGATCAATGGCCACTGGCTGGTACCCTCGATCGCTTTTTCTACCCGCTGGCAACCAAAAGATCGGCCTCTGTGTGCCGGGCAACGCTGGCGATTGCACCTGCGCTTGCGACCGGTGCATGGCAGCTTAAATGAAGGGGGCTTTGACAGTCAGCGTTGGGCGATGTCACGGCGCCAACCGCTGACGGCGCAGGTTAAGAGCGCGGTAATCCTGGACCAAAGTTGCGGTTGGCGGCAGCGTATTATCGGGCATGCCGAGAGCAATATGGGGCTCCTTCGCTATAAAGCCGTGTTGCTCGCGTTGGCATTTGGAGAGCGGGCGGCGCTGGAACCGGCACTGCGGACCTTGATGTTGAAAACCGGCATTGCTCACCTGATGGCCATTTCGGGACTGCACGTGGCGATGGTGGCTATTTTGATTTGGTCCTTGTTACGGGCTCTGCAATTTTTTCTGCCGGCAAACCTGATTGGTTACCGTTTTCCACTGATCATCAGTTGGCTCGGCGCATTGGGCTATGTCTGGTTGGCTGGCGCGCATCCACCCGCGGTAAGAACCGGCCTGGCGCTGACACTGTGGATGTTGTTGCGTATACGCGGCATCCATTGCTCTTCCTGGCAAATTTGGCTGTGGTGTATCGGGCTAATCCTGGTTTGTGATCCGCTGGCAGTGTTATCCGACAGCTTTTGGCTATCGGCCACGGCAGTGCTTTGCCTGATTTTTTGGTTTGAATGGGTGCCGCTACATCCCCGCTTTCGCTCGGGATGGTACTGGGCACCGCTACGTTGGCTGCATATTCAGTTTGGTATCACATTGCTATTGGTCCCCATGCAGGCCGGCTTGTTTCTTGGCCTGACGCTTACCTCTATACCGGCCAATCTCTGGGCTGTCCCCCTGGTCTCGCTGGTCACGGTACCCTTGATCCTGCTGGCAGTGGTGGTGGGTATTTTCCCGATGTTGAGTGCGGGACTCTGGGGAGTAGCCGATCTTACCCTGGCAGGGGTGTTTACCCCATTACACTACCTGCAAAACGGTTGGGTCGATCTCGGCGCAGCTTCTCTGGTTGTCAGTCTTACCGGTTGGCTGCTGGTGATTTTCTGGCGTTTTCACTGGTGGTGGCGTTATGCATCGGTGCTGGCAACTTTGGCGGTGTGTGGCTTACTGTGGCGCGAGAGAGAGCCCACATACTCTTGGCGTGTAGATATGCTAGACGTTGGGCATGGTTTGGCGATGGTGGTTGAAAAGAACGGTCGGGCAATATTGTATGATACTGGCCCCCGTTGGGGGACGGGGAGTGCCGCTGGTCGGAATATTTTGCCGTTTCTTCACTGGCGAGGATTACCTGTGGAGCAAATCATTATCAGTCACGATCATCTGGATCATATCGGTGGTCTTGAAGAGATGCAGCGGGCATTTCCGCAAGCGGCCGTAAGAAGTCCACGTCTTGATGCAGGCCATTTACCCTGCGTGGCCGGGGAGCGCTGGCAATGGCAATCGTTACAGTTTCAAGTGTTGTGGCCACCAAAGAGGGTAAAAATGGCGGGAAATGATGATTCATGCGTCATTCGTATTGATGATGGCAAATATAGTCTGTTGCTAACCGGGGATGCAGAAAAAAGGACGGAGGCACAGTTGGTACGGCATCAACGTCCTTTATTGAGCGCTACAGTGTTACAGGTACCGCATCATGGCAGTAAAACCTCGTCCACGCCGCCATTTTTGCGTGCGGTAGCGCCGAAGGCAGCAATAGCTTCGGCATCGCGTTACAATAAATGGCGTTTACCTGCGGTTAAAGTTGTCACCAGATATCTGGCAAATGACATCATATGGCGCGATACTTCGCGCTCCGGTCAGTTATCCGTACTTTTTTTCGACAACGATTGGCAAATTAAAGGCTTTCGTGAACAATTAATGCCCCGTTGGTACCATCAGCGGTTTGGCGTAGAGGGTGATAATGAGTAAAATGGGCCGCTATTTCTTCCGATGCTGGTATTTGCATGATGAATGATAAAGATCTCTCCACCTGGCAGACTTTCCGTCGCCTCTGGCCGATGATCACACCTTTTAAGACCGGACTGATCGTGGCCGCCATTGCGTTGGTACTTAACGCGGCCAGCGACGCCTTTATGTTGTCTTTGCTTAAACCTTTATTGGATGACGGTTTTGGGAAAACGGAAAGCAGCATTCTGCTGTGGATGCCATTGGCGGTAATTGGCCTGATGGTGGTGCGCGGGGCGACTGGCTTCGTTTCCAGTTACTGTATCTCCTGGGTATCCGGTATGGTGGTGATGCATATGCGCCGCCGGCTGTTTGGCCATATGATGAGAATGCCGGTATCGTTCTTCGATCAGCAGTCTACCGGGACCTTGCTATCGCGGATCACCTATGATTCCGAACAGGTCGCTTCATCGTCTTCCAGTGCGCTGGTGACCGTGGTGCGTGAAGGGGCGTCGATAATCGCGCTGTTCACCATGATGTTCTACTACAGCTGGCAGCTGTCGGTGATCCTGATCGTACTGGCTCCTATTGTCTCTATTGCTATCCGCATCGTTTCCAAACGCTTCCGTAATATCAGCAAAAACATGCAGAACACGATGGGACAGGTGACGACCAGCGCAGAGCAGATGCTTAAAGGCCATAAGGAAGTCCTGATTTTTGGCGGTCAGCAGGTTGAAACCGATCGCTTCAATTCGGTCAGCAACCGCATGCGCCAACAGGGTATGAAACTGGTTTCCGCTTCCTCTATCTCTGACCCCATTATTCAGCTTATCGCGTCACTGGCGCTGGCCTTCGTGCTGTATGCCGCCAGCTTCCCTAGCGTAATGGCTACCCTGACTGCCGGTACTATCACCGTGGTGTTCTCTTCGATGATCGCCCTGATGCGCCCGCTGAAGTCACTGACCAACGTCAACGCTCAGTTCCAGCGTGGGATGGCGGCGTGCCAGACCTTATTCTCGATTTTGGATATGGAACAGGAAAAAGATACCGGCACCCGTGAAGTTGCACGTGCGAAGGGCGATATCGAATTCCGTAATGTCACTTTCTACTATCCAGGCAAAGAAACTCCTGCGTTGCGCGATATCAATCTGAGCATTTCAGAAGGTAAAACTGTGGCGTTGGTAGGGCGTTCCGGTTCGGGAAAATCGACGATCGCCAATCTGCTGACCCGTTTTTATGACGTCCAGGAAGGCGAGATCCTGATGGATGGTCATGATTTGCGCGAGTACACACTGGCATCGCTGCGTGATCAGGTAGCGCTGGTTTCGCAAAACGTGCATTTGTTCAATGACACTATTGCCAACAACATCGCTTACGCGCGTGAAGAACGTTATAGCCGCGAAGAGATAGAAAAGGCTGCGCGCATGGCTTATGCCATGGACTTCATTGAAAAAATGGAGAACGGTCTGGACACGGTGATCGGTGAGAACGGCGTAATGCTGTCCGGCGGTCAACGCCAACGTATCGCTATCGCCCGAGCCTTGCTGCGTGACTGCCCGATCCTGATCCTCGATGAAGCTACTTCGGCACTGGACACAGAATCGGAACGTGCTATTCAGGCCGCGCTGGATGAATTACAGAAGAACCGTACTTCACTGGTGATTGCGCACCGTCTGTCGACCATTGAGAAGGCTGATGAAATCCTGGTGGTTGAGGATGGCCGTATCGTTGAGCGTGGCGAGCATGCGGTCTTGCTCGAAAAGCGGGGGGCTTATGCCCAGCTTCACCGTATGCAGTTTGGTCAATAATGATTGAGCGCATCTGGTCAGGCAGTTCGCTGGTTTATTTGCTGCTGTTACCGCTGTCCTGGCTGTATGGCCTGGTCAGTGGTCTGATTCGACTCAGCTACCGTTGCGGCCTGCGTAAAAGCTGGCGTGCACCGGTGCCGGTGGTGGTGGTGGGGAACCTCACTGCCGGTGGCAACGGCAAAACTCCGATGGTGATCTGGCTGGTAGAACAGTTGCAGCAGCGCGGATACCGGGTGGGTGTGGTTTCTCGCGGTTATGGTGGTAAAGCAGAGGCTTATCCGCTGTTACTTAACGCGAGCACGACCACCCAGCAGGCGGGCGATGAGCCGGTGCTGATTTTTCAGCGTACCGCTGCACCAGTGGCAATCTCACCCAAGCGTTGTGAAGCGGTTCAGGCGTTGCTTAAGCAGCAGCCACTTGATGTGGTGATTACCGATGACGGTCTGCAGCATTACGCTTTGCAGCGTGATTTTGAACTGGTGGTGATCGACGGAGTACGCCGCTTTGGCAATGGATGGTGGTTACCGGCAGGCCCGATGCGCGAACGTGCTTCGCGGCTAAACAGCGTTGATGCCCTGATTGCCAACGGTGGTGTGGCCCAGCAGGGTGAGATCGCCATGCGGTTGCAGGCACGTGACGCGGTTAATGTTGCCAGCGGTGAGCGCCGCCCGGCAGTCGAACTGCCGCATGTAGTGGCAATGGCCGGTATCGGTCATCCCCCACGCTTCTTCGCCACCTTGGAAAAGCTGGGTGTGGAGGTTGAAAAGGAAGTGGCATTTGCCGATCATCAGGAATATCAGCATGACCCCTTGGCGGCGCTGGTATCTTCAGGGCAAACGCTGTTGATGACTGAGAAAGATGCGGTCAAATGTCGTGCTTTTGCCCAGCCCAACTGGTGGTATTTACCGGTTGACGCGGTACTTCCCCCCGAACAGGCTGAGCAACTGCTGCACAGCATTGAAACTCTGCTAAAAAAATAATTCAGATTGCCAGCGCGTGAAGCCCCAGTGCTTGCGCGCAGGCGTCTATCGAACGCTGTTGCGTTTGCTGATATAACGCCAATTCATCAACCACTTCTGCACCCAACGCCAGTTCAAATGCTGCCCTGCTTGAGGTTGCGTTGTACTGCGTGTGGCCACTGTCGCCCAAATTCGATTGGAAAATGCCTGCGGCACTGACCGGCAGAAAATCTTCATAGACCAGCGGCTGGAAACGGATATATTCCTGAGCGATCAGCTGTTCCAACGTGCTGTGGTGATCCAGAGTTTCTTTAGCTGCCAGCCCACATTCGGTCGGGAAGTAGCGGAACCAGGCCAACTGCTGCTCACGCAGGGTGGCATAGTCATCTGGAAACGCCTGGAAATTTTCCGCCAGTAACTGGTTGTAGCGCTCAGCATTTTTTTCGCTCGGCGGGGCCTGCAAAGCATCATTGGTCGCCTGTAGCAAGCGATCGTACAGTGTACGGCCTTTGGTTGTCAGTGCCACTCCGCGCTGTTCAATTTCGCCGAAGCGTGCCGTGTGATGCCCGGCTACGGCGCTACCATCATGTTCAACAAAATCAACGTTCTCTTCCAGCGCTTTAAAACTGGTTTGGCGCAGCAGGATAGGGCGGCGACGTGGCGGCGGGCCTTCAATCACCGCTTTGGGGGTGATACCCCGGCCGGGCATGGCTTGCTGGACCAAATCGATATCGAGAGTGCGTGGTGTTAAATGGTTAATGTGCGGGCCTTTAAAGGCCACGACATCGGCGATCAAACGGTGCTGGTCATGCAACTGTTGATATTCGGCTGCGCTGACCGTCGCCCGGCGGTGCCAACGAAAGGTTTCCAGCGCCTGTTCGACAAATTCATTTGCCTGGCTGTCATCCAGCCCGCCCTGAGCTTCCTGCAATACGATCAGCTCCAGTGCCCGTTCGGTAAAGATACGGCGACGGGCCAACAGGCGTTGTGCCAGTTCGCGTAACTCTGGGTTTTCAATCAGCTCAAGCCGTAATAATGAGGTGAACACCCGAAATGGACTGATTTGCAGCGCATCTTCGTGTACTGCCCGAAACGCGGTGGAGTGTACCGGGACACCTGCGACGGCCAGGTCGTAGTAGCCGACCGGAGACATGCCCATCACATTAAACAGCCGCCGCAGGGTGGCCAATTCTTCTGAGGTACCCACCCGAATTGCCCCATGGCGTTCCATGGCCAGACGTTCGATTTCGCCGGTAATTTGTAATTGATGAGCCAGTGCGGCATCTTCGCGCAGGACCTGTCGGTTGGTTTCCGCCACCAATTCCAGCAAATCGCCATACAGAGGTACCTCGTTTTGGTACATTTCTGACATGGCGTGGGAGAATCTGGCGCGGATTTCATTCGGTGAGACGAACTGCTGGGCGGTCATGCGCATAGCTCCTTTATTCAGTATAATCTGAAAAATATCATTCTTGGCGGCAAAAGTGCTGGCTGAAAGGCCATTAGCCTTGTTTTCACCTCAAGTTTAGCTATGTCGATTAGGTTTTGTTATAGCTAGGGCAAGCATATTAGATTTTTATGCGTTAGCTCTCATTTGAACAGGAAATAACGGAAAGTACGGCCGTCCGGAAGGCAATGACGCCAAGCGATTCTCGTAAAAAAAGATAAATAAATCCATTAGCAATCATAGATATAAAAACAAATGTGGCCTTGTGATAAAAATAAGGCAATAAACCTCTTGTGCAAAAGATAGATTTATGAGTAAATGCAAGTCGGCCTGTGATACAGACCTATTTATGTTCGAGTTTAGAGTTAAGCAGTTCCTCCAAAAACGTTATCATCTGATTCCGCTTCAAAGACGAACCTTCTAAGTATCTCCCATAAGTAATGTTTCTAAGAACGGCCAAAATTGCCTTATGGCAGGTTTTGTATATATATTTAAAAGGTAAATGAGTAATGTCTAAGAAGACGGGTCAAGTGAAGTGGTTCAATGAAAGTAAAGGTTTTGGTTTTATTGAACAGAACGACGGTGGTAAAGATGTATTCGTACACTTCTCCGCAATCGCGACCGACGGTTTCAAAACTTTGGCTGAAGGCCAGCGTGTTGAGTACACCGTAGAAGACAGTCAGCGCGGGCCGGCTGCAGCTAACGTTGTTGCTCTGTAAATAAACAGGGAATAACGTAAAGAGATATTAATACAACCATGATGACGCATTTACGCTGATTCATTGCGGAAGATATTAATTTCAACAAGCCCGCCAGAGTGCGGGTTTTTTATTTTTTGCTCACGAGAGGTTTCTTACGAAAAACTTTAGGATGGGCTGGTAGCGTCCAACAATAATAAAAATGACGTTGTTAAGGATGCTCAAGTAAAAGGATATAAGTTATGTTTAAAAATACTGTGTTACAAATGGGCCGTGTGAAATGGTTTGATCAGGCTGCAGGCTATGGTTTTATTTCACCGGTAGATGGTAGCGACGAAATCTATGTAAGCCGTCGTTCTATCGCCAATACTAAAAATAAATCGTTAAACGAAGGTCAGAACGTTGAGTTCTCGATCTATCGCAGCTCCCACGGGCTGTCAGCGGCAGACGTTATCGCGTTCTGACCCACCCCTTCCTCGCCAGTGCCGGTGCCGCCACCCCAAGCACTGGCGAAGATAAATCTCCCGATATCCACTACTATCAAGCGATTGCTCAATCACTTCGGATGTCAGGATGAACACCCCAGTTATTTCTCTTACTGCCGCCCGTGCGCTTCACCTCGCCGCACAGGGGCTGCTATCCCCGATGAAACGCAAAGCCAAACCCGATGACGTGGTTGCCGCTATTGGGCGTATGGGTTTACTGCAAATTGATACTATCAGTGTGGTCGCACGCAGCCCCTATCTGGTGCTGTTCAGCCGCCTGGGTGACTACCAGCCTGAATGGCTGGAGCAGGCACTGGCGAGCCGCCGGTTGTTCGAGTACTGGGCGCACGAGGCCTGCTTTTTACCCATCGAAGATTTTGGCCTGCTGCGTCACCGAATGCTGCAGCCGCAAGGTATGGGCTGGAAGTATTCCGAAGCGTGGATGCAGGAACATCAGGTGGCAATAGACGCCCTGCTGCAACACATTGAAACCGGTGGGCCGGTACGCTCGGCGGATTTCAGCGCCGAGAAGAAGGGCAACAGCGGCTGGTGGGATTGGAAACCGGAAAAGCGCCATCTCGAAATCCTGTTCACCGCCGGCAAACTGATGGTAGCCGAACGGCGCAATTTCCATCGCGTTTACGACCTGACAGGAAGATTGTTACCTCACTGGGATGATAGCCGGCATGCGTTACCTGTCGAAGATGCACGACAGGAAATGCTTAGCCGCAGCTGCCGTTATCTTGGGATCTTCAGAGCCGAATGGTTGGCGGATTACTACCGTCTGAAGCGGGTGGCGCCGAAAGCGCTACTGACGTCGTTACAACAGCAGGGCGAAGTGCTATCCGTGCTGATCGAGGGTTTGGACGGGGAGTTTTATGTGCACCATTCGTTGTCGGCAGAGCTAAAGCTGGCAGAGCAAGGGGCGTTAAAATCCACCGTGACCACGTTGCTTTCTCCGTTCGATCCAGTGGTTTGGGATCGCCGTCGTGCGCTGGAGCTGTTCAATTTTGATTACCGGTTGGAATGTTACACGCCGAAAGAGAAACGGCAGTATGGCTACTTTACATTGCCGGTGTTGCAGCGCGGCGAACTGATTGGCCGTATTGATGCAAAAATGCATCGCCGACAGGGCATTTTCGAAATTATCAGCTTTCACCCACAGGCGAAGGTACGCTTCGGTAAACAACGGATGCAGGATATTCGGCAAGCAATAACCCGCAGTGCAAAATGGCATGGTGCCAAACAGGTTACTTTGGGTGATATTCCGGCGGCTCTGGCTATAGAGTGGGGCGCTGGCTGGGAAGTGGAATAACGAACGGCGTTGTCGGCTTGGGTAAAACGAATGTTCAGCGCCGCTCGTTACAATGGGGATGCCTTAGTTGCTGAAGTTGGCAAACAGGGCGATGATTTTGTGAAGACGTTTGATCATGTTAACTGTCTTTTTGTGACTTGCATCACAAAATTCTACGCCTGAGCCGGGGGTAATTCAATCCCCCTCGAAAGATTAAAATGCAGCGACAAAACAGCCGGTGATTAACCTGGCGCATAGCGTTATGCTATCCTCACGCACTTTCCTTACGTTAAATCTCCACCCTGGAGGAAGCATGGATCACCGTTTACTCGAAATCGTTGCCTGCCCGGTCTGCAACGGTAAGCTTTATTTCAATAAAGAAAACCAGGAATTGGTCTGCAAAGTGGATGGTCTGGCCTATCCGCTGCGTGACGGCATTCCCGTCCTGTTGGAAAATGAAGCGCGAGCGCTGTCATTGGATGAGAAACACGCATGAGTTTTATCGCTATTATTCCAGCCCGTTATGCATCAACCCGTTTACCGGGTAAACCCCTGGCCGATATCCACGGTAAGCCCATGGTGGTGCACGTAATGGAGCGTGCGCGCGAGTCGGGGGCCAGCCGCGTTATCGTCGCGACCGATCATCCGGCGGTGGCCGAAGCGGTTAAAGCGGCAGGCGGTGAAGTCTGCATGACCCGGGCCGATCACAATTCCGGCACCGAGCGTTTGGCCGAGGTGATCGAGCACTATGGTTTCGCTGATGACGAAATCATCGTGAATGTTCAGGGTGACGAGCCATTGATCCCACCGGTAATTGTGCGCCAGGTGGCTGAAAATCTGGCGGGAAGTCAAGCCGGTATGGCCACCCTGGCGGTGCCGATCGAAAGCGCTGAAGAAGCCTTTAACCCCAATGCGGTCAAAGTGGTGATGGATGCGCAGGGTTATGCGCTCTATTTCTCGCGCGCCACAATCCCATGGGATCGTGAACGTTTTGCCCAATCCAAAGAAAACATCGGCGACAGCCTGTTGCGTCACATCGGCATTTACGCCTATCGCGCCGGTTTTGTGCGTCGTTACGTCACCTGGGCACCAAGCCAACTGGAGCAAATTGAGCTGCTGGAACAGTTGCGGGTGCTGTGGTACGGCGAAAAAATCCACGTGGCAGTGGCCAAGGCGATGCCGACGGTGGGTGTTGACACGCCGGAAGACTTGCAGCGCGTGCGCGACAGTATCCAAGGCTGAGCATTGAACGCCGGCGTGTTACGCAACGCGCCGGCGATATGATTTCCCTTCTTATATCCCCGTTTTGTTGATCTGCGTTGAAGAATTTTTCTGCTCCCCGTTCGATGATGTCAGCGTCTCTTCCTTTCCTCTTGAGGCCATTTTCTTATGGAGCAGTTACGCGCCGAACTGAGTATTGTGCTGGGTGAGTCCATCAGCCGGCTGGAACGCGTCAGCGAACAACCTTATGCGCACATGTATTCACTGTATGACCAACAGGGCCATGCTATTCCCCTGATGGCAAAAAGTTTTGTCTGTCAGGGCATTGCCCAGCAGGAGGCTTACAAACTGTCGATGCTGTCGCGTGAAGGGGATATTCGCCTGCCGACGGTATATGGCGTGGTCTATACCCACCAGGCTCCCTATAAAGAGATCTTGTTGATCGAACGTTTACGGGGTGTGTCGGTGGAAGCGCCGACGCGTACGCCGAACCGCTGGAATACCCTGATGGAGCAGATTGTCGATGGCGTATTGGCCTGGCACCGCATTGACAGCCACGGTTGTGTTGGCACGGTAGACAGTACTCAGGAGAACGACTGGTTCTGTTGGTATCAACAGCGGGTCGAAGTGCTGTGGTCAACGCTGAGTAATCTCAACTCGCCGCAGCTGACGATGGCGGATCGCCGTTTGTTGTACCGCACGCGTGAAGCCCTGACCCATTTTTTTGTCGGTTTCGACGATCCCTGCGTGCTGGTTCACGGCAACTTGTCATTGCGCAGCATGCTGAAAGATCCGAAAAGCGATCAACTGCTGGCGATGCTCAACCCGGGAATGATGCTGTGGGCACCGCGTGAATATGAGCTTTTCAGGCTGTGTGAGGCGGGAATGCCGAGCCAGTTGCTGTTCTATTATTTGCAACGGGCACCGGTAGCGGAATCTTTCCTGATGCGGCGTTGGTTGTATGTGGTGTGGGAAGCAGTAGGGCGGTTGATTCATACCGGCAAACTGGAGCGGCAGCCGTTTGACTATGCGTCCAAACAACTGCTGCCCTGGCTTGCCGTTTAACGCCGACTAGTCGACAGAAACCTCATCGGCCCCTTTCAACCATTGCCACAGGCTGCCCAGCGTTTCATACCAGGCGCGTTCGCTGTGGCCAAGGAACATCGCAGACGGCACCACGCGATCCCAAATATTCAACCGCGAACTGATGGCCAACTGATTGGCCGGTGCCGGGATCGGGTGCAGCCCCTTGGCTTCAAAGAAGCGCATGGCCCGCGGCAAATGGTTGGCTGAAGTTACCAGAATAAACGGCTGCTGGCCGACCAACTTCGACACCTGCAATGCCTCCTGCTCGGTATCCATCGGGCGATCCAACAGGACAATGTCACTACCTGGTACTCCCAGACTTTCCGCCACCCGCGCCGCCGTTGCCGCGTTACTTAGCGTTTTCGGGCCTCCGGCACCGGTGAACACCATTTTCGCCCCAGGGTGAGCGAGATATAAGCGCACGCCTTCCGTGACTCGTGGCAGACTATTGCCGATCAAGTTGGAACTTGGCGCCCAATCCGGATTAAAGGTGTAGCCGCCACCCAGCACCACGATATAATTCACCGGGTCATTGCCACGATAGGTGACATACTCAGATTCGATGGGACGCAGCAACCTGTCGGCCACTGGTTGCAGGCTGAAAAGCAGTAAAAACAGCCAGCTCAGCGTGAAAATGACCTTGCCGCTTTTTTGCCAACGGGTGAACCACAGCAGTAACAGCGCCAGTCCCATCAGTAGCAACATCGCAGGTAACGGCATTAAAATAGCGCCAATGAACTTTTTCAGGTTAAACAGCATCAAAAATCAGGTCCTTTTGGGCGAAAAAACGACATCCGGGCACAATCAGGCCGCAAGAAGATTCATTCTAAGCCAGTCTGTGCCAAAATAGCAGGTTTGAATGGGCTGGCACTTTGCCCCAGCCGGATAAGATCAGCGGAGCCGTTGTCCATGCAGGATCGCAATTTTGACGATATTGCTGAAAAGTTTGCGCGTAATATTTACGGCACCACCAAAGGGAAAATCCGCCAGGCTGTGGTTTGGCAGGATCTGACCACGCTGTTGGCCCAGTTGCCGCAGCGGCCGCTGCGCATTCTGGATGCCGGCGGCGGCGAAGGCCATATGGCCTGCCAATTGGCAGAATTAGGACATCAGGTGTTGTTGTGCGATCTTTCTGGTGAGATGATCCAACGCGCCGCGTTGCTGGCAGAGCAGAAAGGTGTGAGCCAGAACATGCAATTCATACAAAGTTCAGCACAGGACATTGGTCAACACTTGGAACAGCCGGTTGATCTGATATTGTTCCATGCAGTGCTTGAATGGATCGCCGAACCTGAGGCCGCGCTGCAGGCGTTATTTAACTGTTTGCTGCCGGGTGGCGCACTGTCATTGATGTTCTTTAACGCCAATGGCCTCTTGATGCGTAACGTGGTGTTGGGTAATTTCCAACTGGTGAACCCAGAGGTCAGAAGGCGCAGAAAGCGTTCGTTGTCGCCGCAGTATCCACATAGCCCGCCGCAGGTGTATGGCTGGTTGGAGCAACTGGGCATGCGCATCAGCGGAAAAACCGGCGTGCGGGTGTTCCACGATTATCTGCAGAGCAGGCAGCTACAGACACAAAAATTTGAAGAGTTACTGGCGCTTGAACAGCACTATTGCCGGCAGGAGCCGTACGTGAGTTTGGGGCGCTATATTCACGTCATGGCGCATAAACCAAACCTGAAGGACGAACTATGAGTGAATTTTCCCAGACAGTACCCGAACTGGTCGCCTGGGCACGGAAAAATGATTTCTCTATTTCGCTCCCTACGGAGCGTCTCGCGTTTTTGCTCGCTATCGCCACGTTAAACGGCGAGCGGCTGGACGGCGAGATGAGCGAAGGTGAGCTGGTTGATGCATTTCGCCATGTCAGCAAGGGTTTCGAACAGACGCATGAAACGGTGGCCGTCCGCGCCAACAATGCGATTAATGACATGGTGCGCCAGCGCCTGTTAAACCGTTTTATCAGCGAACTGGCGGACGGTAACGCGATTTACCGTCTGACGCCGCTGGGTATCGGTATCACCGATTACTATATCCGTCAGCGCGAATTCTCCACGCTGCGTCTGTCGATGCAGTTGTCGATCGTGGCGCAGGAGCTCAAGCGTGCTGCCGACGCTGCCGATGAAGGCGGTGATGATTTCCACTGGCACCGTAACGTGTTTGCACCGCTGAAATATTCGGTGGCGGAAATCTTCGACAGTATCGATTTGACCCAGCGGATTATGGATGAACAACAGCAAGGCGTGAAGGACGACATCGCCGCATTGCTGAACAAAGACTGGCGTGCGGCGATCTCCAGCTGTGAGATGCTGCTGTCCGAAACTTCGGGCACCCTGCGTGAGTTGCAGGATACGCTGGAGGCGGCGGGCGATAAACTGCAGGCCAACCTGCTGCGTATTCAGGATGCCACGCTGGGTGGGGCAGAACTGGGCTTCGTCGACAAGCTGGTGTTTGATCTGCAAAGCAAGCTCGACCGCATTATCAGTTGGGGCCAGCAGGCGATTGACCTGTGGATTGGCTACGACCGTCACGTGCATAAATTTATCCGTACCGCGATCGACATGGACAAAAACCGGGTGTTTGCCCAGCGTTTGCGTCAGTCGGTGCAAAACTATTTCGACAATCCATGGACACTGACCCATGCCAACGCCGACCGTCTGCTGGATATGCGAGACGAAGAACTGGCGCTGCGCAGTGAGGAAGTGACCGGGGAACTGCCGCCGGATCTGGAGTTCGAAGAGTTCAGTGAAATCCGTGAACAGCTGGCATTGATGATCGAACAGGCACTGAAGATTTATCAGGAACAACAGATGCCGCTCAACTTAGGGGCGGTAATGCGCGATTATCTGGCGCAATATCCGCGTGCTCGTCATTTTGACGTGGCACGTTTAGTGGTCGACCAGGCAGTGCGCCTTGGTGTGGCTGAAGCAGATTTTTCAGGGTTGCCGGCACAATGGCAGGCAATCAATGATTACGGAGCCAAGGTCCAGGCCCATGTCATCGACAAATATTGAACAAGTAATGCCAGTCAAGCTGGCCAAGGCATTGTCTAACGCGCTGTTCCCGGCGCTGGACAGCCAACTGCGTGCGGGTCGCCACATCGGTATCGATGAGCTGGACAACCACGCTTTCTTAATGGACTTCCAGGATGAACTGGAAGAATTTTACACCCGCTACAGCGTAGAGCTAATCCGCGCGCCGGAAGGTTTTTTCTACCTGCGCCCGCGCTCTACCACGCTGATCCCGCGTTCGGTGCTGTCTGAACTGGACATGATGGTGGGGAAAATCCTGTGCTATCTGTACCTCAGTCCAGAGCGTCTGGCCCACGAAGGGATCTTCAGCCAACAGGAGCTGTATGACGAGCTGCTGAGCCTGGCGGACGAGAGCAAATTGCTGAAGTTCGTTAATCAGCGTTCTACCGGCTCGGATCTCGATCGTCAGAAGCTGCACGAAAAAGTGCGTACTTCACTGAACCGTCTGCGTCGTTTGGGCATGGTCTATTTCATGGGCAACGACAGCAGCAAGTTCCGTATCACCGAGGCGGTGTTCCGCTTTGGCGCCGACGTGCGCAGCGGTGACGACCCGCGTGAAGCGCAGTTGCGTATGATCCGCGACGGCGAAGCAATGCCGGTTGAAAACAGCCTGTTGCTGAATGATGAGAGCGATGCAGAAGATTCGCCGCTTGATACCACACCAGACAGTGCAGAGGATGAACAGGAATGATTGAACGCGGTAAATTTCGCTCGCTGACACTGGTTAACTGGAACGGCTTCTTTGCCCGCACCTTTGATCTGGATGAGCTGGTGACCACGCTGTCCGGCGGTAACGGGGCAGGGAAATCCACCACCATGGCGGCCTTCGTCACTGCGTTGATCCCCGACTTGACGCTGCTGCACTTTCGTAACACTACTGAAGCCGGTGCCACCAGTGGCTCGCGCGACAAGGGCCTGCACGGTAAGTTGCGCGCCGGGGTGTGTTATTCGACTCTCGACGTGCTCAACTCGCGCCATCAACGCGTTGTAGTGGGTGTTCGTTTGCAGCAGGTGGCCGGCCGTGACCGCAAGGTGGACATCAAGCCGTTCGTTATTCAGGGCCTGCCGACCGCAGTACAGCCGACCGAGCTTTTGACCCAAACGGTGGGTGAGCGCCAGGCACGTGTATTGTCGCTGCAAGAACTGAAAGATCGCGTTGAAGAGATGGAAGGGGTGCAGTTCAAGCAGTTTAACTCCATTACCGATTACCACTCATTAATGTTCGATCTGGGCGTGATCCCAAAACGCCTGCGTTCATCGTCCGATCGCAGCAAGTTCTACCGCCTGATCGAAGCCTCACTGTACGGCGGTATCTCCAGCGCCATCACCCGTTCCTTGCGTGACTACCTGTTGCCTGAAAACAGCGGCGTGCGCAAGGCATTCCAGGATATGGAAGCGGCGCTGCGTGAAAACCGCATGACGCTGGAAGCGATCCGCGTTACCCAATCCGACCGTGACCTGTTCAAACACCTGATTTCCGAGGCCACCTCTTACGTGGCGGCGGACTACATGCGCCATGCCAATGAGCGACGCATTCATTTGGACGGGGCACTGGCACTGCGCAACGATCTGCTGGGTAGCCGCAAACAGTTGGCTGCCGAGCAATATCGCCATGTTGAAATGGCGCGTGAACTGGCAGAACAGAGCGGTGCAGAATCCGATCTGGAAACCGATTATCAGGCTGCCAGCGATCACCTGAATCTGGTTCAGACGGCAATGCGTCAGCAGGAAAAGATCGAGCGCTATGAAGGCGATCTGGAAGAGCTGACCTACCGACTGGAAGAACAGAATGAAGTGGTTGCGGAGGCCAGTGAACAGCAGGCCGAAAACGAAGCACGCGCCGAAGCGGCCGAACTGGAAGTGGATGAGCTGAAAAGCCAGCTTGCCGACTACCAGCAAGCGCTCGACGTGCAGCAAACCCGTGCCATTCAATATCAGCAGGCGTTGCAAGCATTGGAACGCGCGCGCGCGCTGTGCCAATTGCCGGAACTGACTGCCGAAAATGCCGAGCATTGGCTGGATACATTCCAGGCGCGTGAGCAGGAAGCGACCGAAGCCTTGCTGATGCTGGAACAAAAACTGAGCGTGGCCGATGCCGCGCACGGTCAGTTTGAACAGGCTTATCAGCTGGTGGGTAAAATCGCCGGTCAGGTCAGCCGCAGTGAAGCCTGGCAGTGTGCGCGCGAATTGCTGCGTGACTGGCCATCACAGCAACACCTTGCCGAGCGCGTGCAGCCTTTGCGTATGCGCCTGAGCGAGCTGGAACAGCGTCTGCGCTCCCAGCAGGACGCCGAGCGTCTGCTGCAGGAGTTCTGCAAACGCCACGGCCAGCAGTATCAGCCGGATGAACTCGATGCCCTGCAACAAGAGCTGGAAGAGCGTCTGGAATCGCTGTCACAAAGCGTTAGCGATGCCGGCGAGCGTCGGATGGAAATGCGCCAGGAACTGGAGCAAATTCAGCAACGCATCCGCGAACTGACCACCCGTGCACCTGTCTGGTTGGCAGCGCAGGATTCGCTGAGCCAGCTTGGTGAGCAAAGCGGTGAAGCGCTTGAAAGCAGCCAGCAGGTGACTGAGTACATGCAGCAACTGCTGGAGCGCGAACGTGAAACTACCGTTGAGCGTGACGAAGTGGCTGCCGGTAAACGTGCCGTGGAAGCGCAAATCGAACGTCTCAGCCAGCCTGGGGGTGCCGAAGATCAGCGCCTGGTCACGCTGGCCGAACGTTTTGGTGGCGTGCTGCTGTCCGAAATCTACGATGACGTTACCATCGACGATGCACCGTACTTCTCCGCCCTGTACGGCCCGTCCCGCCACGCGATTGTGGTGCCGGACCTGTCGTTGGTGCGCGAGATGCTGGAAGGTCTGGAAGACTGCCCGGAAGATCTCTATCTGATTGAGGGGGATCCGCAGTCGTTCGATGACAGCGTATTCGCCGTCGAAGAACAAGACCGGGCGGTGTTGGTCAAAACCGCTGAGCGCCAGTGGCGTTACTCCCGTTATCCGGCAGTGCCTTTGTTTGGTCGTGCCGCGCGTGAGAACCGCCTGGAAATACTGCATGCCGAGCGGGAAAAGCTGGCAGAACGTTATGCCACGCTGTCGTTCGACGTGCAGAAAACCCAGCGTTCGCATCAGGCCTTCAGCCGCTTTATCGGCAACCATCTGGCAGTAGCGTTTGACGCCGATCCAGAAGCCGAAATCCGTGGCCTCAATACCCGCCGCGGTGAAATCGAACGTGCTCTGAATAATCATGAAGCGCAGAACCAGCAGCAGCGTCAGCAGTACGATCAGGCGAAAGAGGGCATCTCTGCGCTGAACCGCCTGATGCCGCTGGTTTCATTGTTAAACGATGAAACCCTGCAGGATCGCGTGGAAGAAATCCGTGAGGAGCTGGAGGAGGCGCAGGATGCCGCGCGTCATATTCAGCAGCACGGCGTTTCCCTGACCAAACTTGAGCCGCTGTTGTCGGTGCTGCAGAGCGATCCGCAGCAACATGAGCAGCTGCAACAGGATTACTCTCAGGCGCAGAGCGTGCAGCGTCAGGCTAAACAGCAGGCGTTTGCCCTGATTGAAGTGGTGCAACGTCGTGCTCACTTCAGCTATACCGATTCCGCCGGCATGCAAAATGCCAATAACGATCTGAACGACAAGCTGCGCCAGCGTCTGGAGCATGCGGAAGCGGAACGTACCCGTGCCCGCGAGCAACTGCGCCAGTATCAAACCCAGTTTACCCAGTACAGTCAGGTGTTGGCATCGCTGAAAAGTTCGTATGACGCCAAGCGCGACATGCTGAAAGAACTGAGCCAGGAACTGGTAGACATCGGCGTACAGGCGGATGCCAATGCCGAAGCCCGCGCGCGTACTCGTCGTGATGAATTGCATGCGGGTCTGAGCACCAATCGCGCACGCCGTAACCAGTTGGAAAAACAGCTGACCTTCTGCGAAGCGGAAATGGACGGCCTGCAGAAGAAACTGCGCAAGCTGGAACGTGATTATTATCAGCTGCGTGAGCAGGTGGTTACCGCCAAAGCGGGCTGGTGCGCAGTGATGCGCCTGGTGAAAGACAACGGGGTTGAGCGTCGTCTGCATCGCCGTGAGCTGGCCTATATGGACGGTGATGAACTGCGCTCAATGTCGGATAAGGCGCTCGGTGCATTGCGTCTGGCGGTATCGGATAACGAACACCTGCGCGACGTACTGCGCCTGTCGGAAGATCCGAAGCGTCCGGAACGCAAGATCCAGTTCTATATTGCGGTCTATCAGCATCTGCGTGAGCGTATTCGTCAGGATATCATTCGCACCGATGACCCGGTTGAGGCCATCGAACAGATGGAGATCGAACTGGGCCGTCTGACCGAAGAGCTGACTGCGCGTGAGCAGAAGCTGGCGATCAGTTCCAAGAGCGTGGCGAACATCATTCGCAAAACCATCCAGCGCGAACAGAACCGTATCCGCATGCTCAACCAGGGCCTGCAGGCGGTTTCCTTCGGTCAGGTGAAGAGCGTGCGATTGAACGTCAACGTGCGCGAAGCGCATGCGACTCTGTTGGACGTGCTCTCCGAGCAGCAGGAACAACATCAGGATCTGTTCAACAGCAACCGACTGACCTTCTCAGAGGCTCTGGCCAAGCTGTATCAGCGCCTGAACCCGCAGATTGATATGGGGCAACGCACGCCACAGACCATCGGCGAAGAGTTGCTGGATTACCGTAACTACCTGGAGCTGGAAGTGGAAGTCTTCCGCGGCTCTGACGGTTGGTTGCGTGCCGAGAGTGGCGCGCTGTCTACCGGGGAAGCGATCGGTACCGGGATGTCGATTCTGGTGATGGTGGTGCAGAGCTGGGAAGAAGAGTCGCGCCGTCTGCGCGGCAAAGATATCTCCCCATGCCGTCTGTTGTTCCTTGATGAAGCGGCGCGACTGGATGCCAAATCCATCGCCACGCTGTTCGAACTGTGTGATCGTCTGGAAATGCAGCTGATCATCGCGGCACCGGAAAATATCAGTCCGGAAAAAGGCACGACTTATAAGCTGGTACGTAAGGTGTTCCAGAACCATGAACACGTACACGTCGTGGGCCTGCGTGGTTTCGCTAACGAACCCCCGGTACTGGGGATTACGGCGGCAGAAACACCTTAAAGGTGAAAAAAGCCCGCTAATAATCTGAAAATAGCCGCCCTGGGGTGGCTATTTTTTTGTGCGAGTGGATGATAGTCGTGCTTTTTTCTGCGCGGGAAACCGAGTAGCCTGATGAAATACAGTTATTCATAAGTGCCAAAAGGCAAAATGGCTTTTCTGTTCGTATACTGAAACTAATAAGCTGTCTTGGTTATATTTTTTGTGAGCATACAGGGGGCAATGGATGTTGCTTAGAAATGGAAACACTGTACGGCGGCTGGCGTTAAGTTGCGCAATCGCATGTGGTCTTGCGTCGTCGTTACCCGTATGGGCAACCGTTCCTGCGTTTCCGGTAGCGTCATCCGGCATGTCAGTGGCGCAAAGCCGTTCGGAAATACTGGCGGCCTTGCCGAAGGGTATCACACCGAATTACCTTTCGACGCTGGCTCCTTTGTACGCGGCGAACCGTATGCAATTGATGTGGCAAGATCGCGACGCGGTTCAGCAATTCCAGCAGCAACTGGCCGAATTGGCGATGTCCGGCGTACAGCCACAGTTCACCCAATGGGTGAAACTGCTGACCAATCCGGCGATTACCGACGTGGCGCGTGATGTGGTGCTGTCTGATGCGATGCTGGGATATTTACAGTTCGTTTCGTCCATCGGAGCCAACGGTAATAATTGGTTGTACAGCAATATTCCTTACAAGCTCGGCTTGCCGCCGAATACGGTAATTAACCAGTGGCAGTTGGCGGTGCGTCAGGGCAAAACTCTGGCTTATGTCAACACGTTGGCACCGCAGCACCCGCAGTACGCCAAGATGCATCAGGCCCTGCGGGACATGCTGGCCGACGGCCATCCGTGGCCGCAGATGGCCAATGGCCCTAGCCTGCGTCCAGATCAACTGAGTGATGACATTCCGGCCTTACGCGAGATCCTGGCGCGTAACGGCATGCTGTCCACTGCGACGGCACCGGTGGAAGCACAGGATCCCCCTGCGGTATTGACCGGCTCGCGCAATGAGCCCGACGATGGCGGCCTGTCGGTCGATGAAGAAAAAAGTCGTGAGAGCCAGAGTGTCGTAGTCAGTCCGGCCGCCGCGCCGGTGAAAGATCTGGCTCCTTCACCGCAATCGCCATTTTCGCAGCAGCCGGAAAACCCGGTTACCGTCATCGATAATCGTTATACCCCCGATCTGGTGGAGGGGGTTAAGCGCTTCCAGCAATGGCAGGGGCTGAGCGCAGACGGGGTGATCGGCGTGCGCACTCGCGAATGGCTCAACGTGACGCCGCAAATGCGTGCCTCGCTGTTGGCGCTGAATATTCAGCGTTTACGTATTCTGCCCGGCCATGTCGATACCGGCATTATGGTTAACATTCCCAACTACTCATTGACCTACTATCAGAACGGTAATGAGGTGCTTTCCTCGCGGGTGATTGTCGGTCGACCTAGTCGCAAGACGCCGTTGATGAGTAGTGCTCTGAACAATGTGGTGGTGAATCCTCCGTGGAACGTGCCGACCACGCTGGTGCGCGAAGATATCGTGCCGAAGGCGATGCGTGACGGCAGCTACTTCCAGAAGCATGGCTATACCGTACTTTCCGGCTGGAGCAACGATGCCGAAGTGATCAATCCGGCGATGATCGACTGGAACATGGTCTCTGCCCGTAATTTCCCGTACCGGATCCGCCAGGCACCGGGCGCTACCAACTCGCTGGGGCGTTTTAAGTTCAACATGCCGAGTTCGGACGCTATCTATCTGCACGATACGCCTAACCATAATCTGTTCCAGAAGGACATCCGTGCATTAAGCTCTGGCTGCGTGCGAGTCAACAAGGCATCGGATTTGGCGAATATGCTATTGCAGGATGCCGGTTGGAATAACACCCGCGTTTCGTCCACCCTTAAACAAGGGAATACCACCTTCGTCAATATCCGCCAGCATATTCCGGTTAAATTGTATTATTTAACCGCCTGGGTCTCTGATGATGGAAAGCCACAATTCCGTACAGATATTTACAATTATGATGATACGGTGAGATCGGGTGCACAAATTTTGGCTCAGGCCGAAAAATTAATGCAATAAATGCAGTAATTATAAATAAATAACGGTCTGAATATCGGGCCATGATGCAGGCACTCATTACGTGAGTGCCTGCAAACCGCGGGACATCACGGGTTGACTCAGCCAGTGTGGGCGGTTATGGTTCGGGCAGTGCGCTGTTTTGTGCATATATTTTGATATTCTTGCCGGGTTTAACAGAAACATGGACAAAATTGATCATCATCGCCGTAAATGGCTGGCGTTAGGTAGCGCCGCTGTGGGCATAGCGCTGCTCCCTGGGCAAGCCTTTGCCAGTCTTTCTACTTCACGCCCTCGTATTCTGGTTGTAAATAACATGCATACGGGCGAATCGTTGAAAGCCGAATTCTTCGACGGTAAGGGATATAATAAAGACGAGTTAGTCCGTCTTAATCATCTCTTCCGTGATTATCGCGCCAATAAGATTAAGTCGATTGACCCTCGTCTGTTTGATCATCTCTATCGCTTGCAAGGCCTGTTGGGTACCAACAAGCCGGTACAGTTGGTTTCAGGCTACCGCTCGCTGGATACCAACAATGAGCTGCGTGGACGCAGCCGCGGTGTGGCCAAGCACAGCTACCACACCAAGGGCCAGGCGATGGACTTCCATATTGAAGGTATCCAGTTGAGTAATATCCGCAAAGCGGCGTTAAAAATGAGCGCCGGTGGTGTAGGATATTACCCACGTAGCAACTTTGTACACATCGATACCGGCCCGGTGCGGACCTGGTAATCGCTGTGCACCATAAGTGAGTAGCGCCAGCCCGTCAGGGTATGGCGCTGTTGTCGTTGGAGCCTTATGAAATACCATATTATTCCCGTTACCGCTTTCAGTCAGAACTGCAGCCTGATCTGGTGTGAAAGCACCCAGCAGGCGGCGTTGGTCGATCCCGGCGGTGAGCCTGAAAAACTGAAGGCCGAAATAGCCAGACAGGGCGTGACGGTTACGCAGATCCTGCTGACCCATGGTCATCTCGATCATGTTGGCGCAGCGGCTGAGCTGGCAGAGCATTATCAGGTGCCGATCTACGGCCCGGATAAGAGAGATGCTTTCTGGCTGGACGGCTTGCCTGCGCAGAGCCGCATGTTTGGGCTGGAAGAGTGCGCACCGCTGACGCCAACCCAGTGGCTGGAAGAAGGGGATAGCGTGCAGGTGGGCGAGATGACGCTCAAGGTGCTGCATTGCCCGGGCCATACTCCTGGCCATATCGTCTTTATTAACGAACAGGCGAGATTGGCGCTGGTGGGTGACGTGCTGTTTAACGGCGGTGTTGGACGCAGTGATTTCCCACAAGGCGATCACCAGGCGTTAATCAACTCGATCCGTACCAAGTTATTACCGCAGGGTGATGACATGGCGTTCATTCCAGGCCATGGGCCGATGTCTACCTTCGGTCAGGAACGTGAAACCAACCCGTTCCTGCGTGAAGAGCCGGCCATCTGGTAAGGTTATTTCCGGCAGAAATAACTAAGGGGCGCATTGAGCGCCCCTTTTGCTAGGTGTCGCGTGCCGGATTTACAGCACGGCGACGATGGCTTCGCACAGCGGCGCCATATTGTCCGGTGTCATGCCGGCAACGTTAACGCGACCGGAGTTAACGGCGTAGACGCCAAACTCATCACGCAGGCGCAGCACCTGCTCTTTGGTCAGCCCACTGAACGAGAACATGCCATTCTGATTGATGATAAAGCTGAAGTCCTGCTCAGCACCTTTCTCCTGCAGGGTATTCACGAACAGCTGACGCATGCGGTGAATGCGTTGACGCATGTCGGTCAGTTCCTGCTCCCACAGCGCACGTAACGCTTCGTCACCCAGGATGGTCGCTACAATGGCAGCGCCGTGTGACGGTGGGTTGGAGTAGTTGGCGCGAATGGCGGCTTTCACCTGGCTGAAGGCACGATCGGCAGTCTCTGCATCTGCGGCAACCACAGTACAGGCACCTACACGTTCGTTGTATAGACCGAAGTTCTTCGAGTAAGAGCTGGCAACGATCAGTTCCTGGTGTTTGGCGGCAAAAATACGCAGGCCCTGAGCATCTTCTTCCAGTCCTTTCGCGAAACCCTGGTAAGCAAAGTCAAACAGCGGCAACCAGCCGTTAGCCACAGACAGCTCGGCCAACTGGGCCCATTGCTCCGCCGTTGGGTCAATACCGGTTGGGTTATGGCAGCAGCCGTGGAACAGTACCACATCGCCTGCCTGAGCCTGTTTCAGGCTGTTCAGCAGGCCATCGAAGTCCAGCGCATGATTGGCCGCGTCGTAGTAGTCATATTCCAGCACTTCCAGACCGACAGCCCCGAACACGTTGTTGTGGTTCGGCCAGCTTGGGTTGCTGATCCAGATGCGTTTTGCGCTGGTCTGGTTGGCGATGAAGTCAGCTGCTACACGCAGAGCGCCGGTGCCACCAGGAGTTTGTGCGGTGCGCGCACGCTTGTCGGCGATGATTGGGCTTTGTTTGCCGAACAGCAACTCTTGCGTGCAGTTGGCGAACGCCGGGATGCCTTCAATGCCGAGATAGTTTTTGGTGGTTTCATTTTCCAGCAGATACTGCTCAGCTTTTTTAACGCTGGTCAGCACCGGAGTCTTACCGGTTTCATCTTTATAAACCCCAATCCCCAGGTTGATTTTGTTAGGGCGGGCGTCAGCGCGGAAAATGTCGGTCAGACCCAGGATCGGATCGGCAGGTGCAGCAGTGATTTTTTCAAACATGTCAGGTGCTTCCATGGCTCGGAGTTAAGCAGACAGAAGCATCAGGGTAGCGCCAGTTATGCCCTTTGCCAACCGTTTGCGAGAAAAACACCTCGATCTTGTGAAGGACGCATATTCAGCATAAAAAATGAGGGAGAAGGGGGGATTGGCAGGATAAAAATTCAGGAGAATGCAAAAACAAAAACAGGGCCGAAGCCCTGTTTTTTAACTTGTCCGACGGTGAACCGTCGTTAAGTGTGACAACTTAGAACTGGTAAACCAGGCCAACACCAACGATGTCGTCGGTAGCAGTGCCAGTGGCTTTGGTGAATTCGTTGTCGTCCAGCAGGTTGATTTTGTAATCAACATAGGTAGACATGTTTTTGTTGAAGTAGTAAGTGGTACCAACAGAAACATATTTAACCAGATCCTGGTCAGAACCGGCGCCCGGGACGTTCAGGTTCTTGCCTTTAGACTGCAGGTAAGATACTTCTGGACGCAGGCCGAAGTCGAACTGGTACTGTGCAGTCACTTCGAAGTTCTGAGTTTTGCTGGCGAAACCGCCGCAATCGGTAGACGCATTACAGGTTGAGCTGAAGTTGCCGCCGCCGTATGGGGTCATGTTGCGGGTTTCTGAGTACATGGTAGCCAGGTAAACGTTGTTCGCGTCGTATTTAGCACCTACAGTCCATGCATCAGCCTTGTCACCACGTTCGTTAGAACGCAGTTTCTGATCGTCGGTACGGTTGGAAGAAGCATATGCAGCACCTACGCTGATACCTTCGCCGATGTCATAAGTTGAAGACAGGCCCCAACCGTCGCCGTTTTGTTTCTTAACGTCACGGCCGTCGTTCTGGTTTTTGCCCTGGTACTGAACGGCGAAGTTCAGACCGTCAACCAGACCGAAGAAGTTGTTGTTACGGTAAGTAGCAACGCCGTTGGTACGGCCAGTCATGAAGTTGTCAGTAACAGTGTAAGTATCGCCACCGAACTCTGGCAGCATATCTGTCCAGCCTTCCACGTCGTACAGCACGCCGTAGTTACGGCCGTAGTCGAATGAACCGTAGTCAGCGAATTTCAGACCTGCGAAGCCCAGACGAGTCTTGGTGCCTTCGGTGCCTTGAGATTCAGCGTGGTTAGCCTGAACGTTGTATTCCCACTGGCCGTAACCGGTCAGTTGGTCAGTAATCTGGGTTTCACCTTTGAAGCCGAAACGAACATAGGTCTGATCGCCATCATTGCCTTTGTCGTCTGAGAAGTAGTGCAGACCGTCAACTTTACCGTACAGATCCAGTTTGTTGCCGTCTTTGTTGTAGATTTCAGCAGCGTTTGCTGCACCAGCTGCTAACAGAGCTGGGATTACCACTGCAAGAATGTTGCGCTTCATCATTATATTACCCTCATTGGTGTTATTCGGACACCTTTGCCACTGCCGCCAATAATTCTTTTGAACTATTGTTGATAGATTGGTGTCGTCCTGTGTCTGCACGCAGTGTTCCATTCGTCGCCGGGTTAATCTAGAACGAAAATGCTACCAATGTCCTAATTAGGTTTCAAAAAGAAAGTATTTGTAACAATATGTAATATTCGGGGGACTTTGTGACGTGCGTCAATATTAAAAAATGCGAAAGGCCAGCAAAGCTGGCCTTGGTTTTGTAACTAAATTAATTGGAAAATGGATTATCTGATTAATTAAAAGCTTGCATTACGTGGCGTGCGTGGGAATGGAATAACATCACGCACGTTTTGCACACCGGTCACATAGGCGATTAAACGCTCAAAGCCCAAACCGAAGCCGGCATGTGGCACGGTGCCGTAACGACGCAGGTCACGGTACCACCAGTAATCTTCTTTATTCAGACCCATCGCTTCCAGACGCTGATCCAACACGTCCAGGCGTTCTTCACGCTGAGCGCCACCGATGATCTCGCCGATGCCCGGGGCCAGCACGTCCATCGCCGCAACGGTCTTGCCGTCTTCGTTCATACGCATATAGAAGGCTTTGATGTCTTTCGGGTAGTTTTTCACCACCACCGGCGCTTTGAAGTGTTTTTCGGCCAGATAACGCTCGTGCTCGGAAGACAGGTCGATACCCCAGGAAACCGGGTTTTCGAACGTCTGGCCGGAGGCGATCAGGATTTCCACCGCTTCGGTGTAATCAACCTGAGCAAAATCGGAAGAAACAAAACGCTGCAGGCGATCAATCGCATCCTTGTCTACGCGCTCGGCGAAGAACTGCATGTCATCCATACGCTCGTTCAACACGGCCTGGAACACATACTTCAGCATTTTTTCCGCCAACTCGGCGATATCTTCGAGATCGGCAAACGCCACTTCCGGTTCGATCATCCAAAACTCCGCCAGGTGGCGGCTGGTGTTGGAGTTCTCGGCACGGAACGTTGGGCCGAAAGTGTAAATTTTCGACAGCGCACAGGCATAGGTCTCGCCGTTCAACTGACCGGAAACGGTCAGGAAGGCTTCTTTACCGAAAAAGTCTTCGCTGAAATCGACAGTGCCTTTATCGGTACGCGGCAGGTTTTCCAGATCCAGCGTCGAAACGCGGAACATCTCGCCGGCGCCTTCGGTATCGGAGGCGGTGATCAGTGGGGTGGAAACCCAGAAGAAGCCGTTCTCGTGATAGAAGCGGTGAATGGCCTGCGCCAGTGTATGACGCACGCGGGCAACGGCACCAATCAGGTTGGTACGTGGGCGCAGGTGAGCGACCTCGCGCAGGTATTCGATGCTGTGGCGTTTGGCCGCCATTGGGTAGGTATCTGGATCGTCAACCCAACCCACCACTTTAATCGCAGTTGCCTGCAGCTCGAAACTCTGGCCATCGCCCGGAGAGGCCACCACTTTGCCGGTGACTTCAATTGAACAGCCCGTGGTCAGATGCAGCACTTCATCCTGATAATTCGGCAGAGAATTATTAACGACGGCCTGTAACGGATCAAAGCAGGAACCGTCATAGACGGCCAGGAAGGAGATACCAGCTTTAGAATCTCTCCGGGTACGCACCCAACCGCGTACGGTGACTTCACTGTCAACCGCAGCACGGCCTTGCAGTACGTCGACTACAGGCACAACGCTCATAGATTTCTCTCTTTAATAATTTGGTTTAGAAATAGCTTACAACCCAAGAATATGGGGATGTTGCTATGTTACTTGCCGCGGTGCAGAGCACAAGCAGAAATCGCCGGATTGGTGCAACATTTCTTGGGGCAGAGTGAAAAGGGGGCTGCGGGAAGTGTCTTATAAAGAAGAAAAAAGCCGGCGTGAAGATTTCAGCCGGCTTTTTGGCGTTCGCAGGGCGGGGGGCTTAGCTCGCTTTTTTCACCAACGGCAGATCGAAGGCTTTGCGCAACGCTTTGACAAAGGCCTGATCCTGGCAGATGGTTTTGCCTGGGCTGTCGGAGAGTTTAGCCACCGGTTTGCCTTTGCATTCGACCAGCTTGATAACGATGTTCAGCGGTTTGACACCGGGAATATCACAGGTCAGACGCGTACCTATGCCGAACACCAGGTTAACGCGTTGGTAGAAGTGACGGTAAAGCGCCAGCGCTTTGTCCAGATCCAGATTATCGGAGAACACCAGCGTTTTGCTCATCGGATCGATACCCAGCTTCCGGTAATGTGCGATGGCTTTCTCGCCCCATTCGAACGGATCGCCCGAATCGTGGCGCAGACCCTGATAGCGCTGGGCAAACTGCGGACCAAAATCACGCAGGAAGGCATCCATGGTGATGCAGTCGGTCAGGGCGATGCCGAGCTGATCCGGATATTCATCCAACCAGGCCTGTAACGCCGCCCGCTGGCTATTGGCCAGCACTGGGCTGATCTGCTGATGTGCCTGGAACCATTCATGGGCCTGGGTGCCGACCGGCGCAAGACCAAGCTGATGCGCCAGATCGTAATTGCTGGTGCCCACCAGATACGGGAATTCGTTTTTCAGTGTGCTAACGATCGTTTGCTGCACATCCTGCGAAAAACGACGACGGGTGCCGAAGTCCATCAGCTTAAAGCGCGAAATATCCACGTCGGCACTCATGGCTTTAAACTGTGCGAGCTTGTTGCGCAGGTGGGCTACCGCCATGTCTGGTGTGACATCCGGCGAGCGGTGACGGTGTACCACTTCGCTAATTACCGCCAGCAGAGGGACTTCCCACATGATCACTTCGCGCCATGGGCCGGCGATACGGATATGCAGTTTACCCGCGCGGTTTTCGATTTGAACCTGTTTCGGGTCGTAGCGGAAACCGCGCAGCCAGTTCAGATAATCTTCACGGAAGAAGGGCAGTCCTGAGAGATATTGGAACTCAGCGTCTGTCAGCGCCAACTGGCTCATCAGTGCGATTTGCGCACCAATCTCGTCGGCATATTCACCAAGCAGCTCATCACCACGGCAGCGGAATTCCGCCGCCACGCTGATAGCGGGATAGCGATGAAACACTGCTTGCTGCATATGAAGCTTGTAGGCATCAGTATCAAGCAGTGATGTCAAAATCGGGGAGGCGTATTGAGTCATAGCGCGTTACTGCATCCTCGTCAGGCGCGTGTCCAAATCCGGATAATCAAAAAAAGTGGGGGGAGTATACCCGGATTATCCTGTTATTGAAGCTGCATCACACCACAATTCATCGGAGCGGGTCGAGGATTAAACGTGCCTTTATCTCGGCTTGGCATCAGGGGAGCGGCAGAAAAGCCAGATAAGCCTGTAAGGTGAATGACTTAGGTTAATTAGTCATAAAAATTATAATGTTAATTATTTTAAACAGCAATTCAGATAAAACCGAGCGGCGTGTGAATGCCGATCCGGTCCTTGCCGTTATTCTTGCAGAAATAGAGCGCTTCATCCGCCTGTTTGATTGCCGTTGGCAACAGCCGGATGTCACTCACCTGGGCAATGCCGCAACTGGTGGTGAAACGCACGTTTTGCCCATCGGCTAGGGGCAGGGTTAATTGGTGAGTTCGTTCGCGTAGCTTGGACATCACTTCGCGTGCATTTTCCAGCGTGCAGTTGCCGAGGATCACGGCGAATTCTTCACCACCATAACGACAGAAAATATCACTGGAACGGAAGGCACTCTGCAGCAGTTTACCGAATGCTACCAATACAAGGTCACCGATGTGGTGGCCGTAGGTGTCATTGAGGTTCTTAAAATTATCGATATCAATCAGGCAGAAGGCCAGCGGATAGTGACTGGCGGCCAGCGATTCGCACTCGCGGAAAAATTTGCGGCGGTTATAGATGTTGGTTAAAGGGTCAAGAAATGAGGAGGCTTCCAGCTCTTTGATCAGCAGATGTTTTTCATTTTCCAGCGTCACCTTTTCCATCTGATACTGTTTGAGCTGCTTAATCGCATCGCTGATGGCCATTAACTCCTGGCTGTAGAACACCTCATTGCGATCGATGTTCATATTCCCGCGCGACAGTCGCAAAATATTATTATGGGTTTTCGTCAGCCAGCGGCTGATATTTGAACAATAAACCAGCGTTGGCAGAAAAATAAACAGCGCGATCAGACCACCCAGGGAAATCATGCCGTAAATGGCCGTCTGGCTGTTATAGATTTTATGTTGAGAGGCGGCGACCTCCATCTCAAAACTGCGCTGAAAAAGCCGTTGTGACAGCTCGCTGAGGTTTCTACCATATTGATAAATTGAATCGGTCGGGTAGGCGGTATGGGTATCCACGGCGGTATACAGCCCGCTAGTAATAAGGCTGATCTGCCTGGTCGACAATTGCTCAAGGATCTCATTCACCAGGAAGGTGGTTTGCACATCATTGTAGGTCAGCTTTATAAATATCAGCCGGGTGCTCAGCGCGCTCAATACTCCGGTGAGCTGAACGGCTTTCAGATAGGCAGCTTTACGCTCCAGCGGGTTGGTATTGACGTCGATAACCTGATCGATCAGTTCAGTAACGGACATATTCAGTCGGTTATTTAACCGCACGGCTTCCAGAAACAAAAACGAATCAGCATCGACCATACGGTTATCGTAGCTATAGCGATAATAACTTTTGCTGGCCTGAGAAATATAGTAGGCGCTATTGATATTAAACAGATTGGCATTGGCGTCGGTAACATGCGAAAGCTGCAGGTTGTCGTTATTGAGTAATTGCTCCATCAGACTGAGCATGGAAAGCGCCGCGATTTTTTGTCGAATGCCCAGTTGTTGCGATATTTCACTTTCTATATGCGGCCGAAAGCGGGCAATTTTCTCCCGGGCCAGTCGATCGGCGTCCTGCCACTGCTGTGGGGTAATTTTCGAGTCTATCTGGCTCAGGCGCTTTAAGCGGTGGGCCAATAAGGTGGCCTGAAAAGCTTCGGAAATCTCTTTGGCGCGGGTAATTTTGTACAGGTTAAGCTGGTTGTCTCGATAGTCAGTATTGGCCTCAAGCAACTCATCGGAAATGAACAGGGCGAACGAGGACATCAGGGCAAAGGTAAAAAAATAGATCAGATATTTACTTTCATATGCGCCGCGAGTCCTTGAACCAGAATGGTTAATTATATCATTGCGCCTCCCAGGCTGTCTTAACAATACCCGGTGAGGCCTGGCGGCCCAAAAACGTTGCTGAGCAGCAGCTAACAGCCCGCAGGCTCTGAGAAGATCGCACTTTTTATCCAGGTATGAAGCCTGGGAACAGGAGTCCTACGAAAGGTATTTTTTAGCATTAAATGCTGATTTCTACGCTGCATCAGGTGAAGGAGCCTGACTGGGTGGGCAATTCGTCGACAATATTAGGATCCACCTCCGATTTCTCCGCTCTGGAGGCCCGGCATCTCTGGGTTTTTTTTGTAGCTGTGATACAGTTTATTTACAATCAGGCTCATCGAAATTTCTGCTCTTTCCCCACGGCGAAATAAGCCCATGATGAAAGCCTGGCACCTGTAACTCACTGAGACGTCAAAGGGTTTTTATGACACAACAGCCACAGGCGAAGTATCGCCACGATTATCGCGCGCCAGATTACACCATCACTGACATTGACCTGGATTTTGAGCTGGACGCAGAGACAACTCGCGTCACCGCCGTTAGCAAGATCAAACGCCAGGGCGCTGCCGATGCGGCACTGGTGCTGAACGGTGAAGATCTGACGCTGGTAAGTATTGAGATCGACGGTCAGCCGTGGACGGCCTATCAGTTGCAGGATAACAAACTGGTTATCGAGAAACTGCCGGCACAATTTACCATGACCCTGGTTAACGATATCCACCCGGCGAAAAATACCGCGCTGGAAGGGCTGTACCTGTCTGGCGAAGCGCTGTGCACCCAGTGTGAGGCCGAAGGCTTCCGCCACATTACCTATTATCTGGATCGCCCGGACGTGCTGGCCCGCTTTACCACTCGCATCGTGGCTGACAAGGCGCGTTACCCGTTCCTGTTGTCGAACGGTAACCGTGTAGGCCAGGGCGAGCTGGAAGACGGGCGTCATTGGGTACAGTGGCAAGATCCGTTCCCAAAACCTTGCTACCTGTTTGCGCTGGTGGCCGGTGACTTCGATGTGTTGCGCGACAGTTTCACCACCCGTTCCGGCCGTGACGTAGCGCTGGAGCTGTTCGTTGACCGCGGTAACCTGGATCGCGCCGATTGGGCGATGACCTCGCTGAAGAATTCGATGAAATGGGACGAAACCCGTTTTGGGCTGGAATACGATCTCGATATTTATATGATCGTGGCGGTCGACTTCTTCAACATGGGGGCGATGGAGAATAAAGGGTTAAATATTTTTAACTCCAAATACGTGCTGGCAAAAGCCGAAACCGCCACCGACAAGGATTACCTGAACATCGAAGCGGTGATTGGCCACGAATATTTCCACAACTGGACCGGTAACCGCGTGACCTGCCGCGACTGGTTCCAGCTCAGCCTGAAAGAAGGGCTGACGGTATTCCGCGATCAGGAGTTCAGTTCAGATTTGGGTTCACGCCCGGTTAACCGCATCGATAACGTGCGCGTTATGCGCGGCGCGCAGTTCGCCGAAGACGCCAGCCCGATGGCGCACGCCATTCGCCCGGACAAAGTGATCGAAATGAACAACTTCTACACCCTGACGGTGTATGAGAAAGGGTCTGAAGTGATCCGCATGATGCACACGCTGCTGGGTGAAGAACTGTTCCAGAAAGGTATTCAGCTGTATTTCGAACGTCATGACGGTAGCGCGGCTACCTGCGACGATTTCGTTCAGGCGATGGAGGATGCTTCCAACGTCGATTTGTCATTGTTCCGCCGCTGGTACAGCCAGTCCGGTACGCCGTTACTCACCGTTCGCGACGAATACGACGCCGAGCACCAGCAGTATCGCCTGCACGTCAGCCAGAAAACCGAGCCGACCGCCGATCAACCCGAGAAGCTGCCACTGCATATTCCGCTGGATATCGAACTGTACGACGCACAAGGTAATGTGATTGCGCTGCAGAAGAACGGTTCAGCGGTCAATAACGTGCTGAACGTCACCGAAGCGGAGCAGACTTTCGTGTTCGACGGCGTAGCGCACAAGCCGGTACCGTCCCTGTTGCGTGAATTCTCTGCGCCAGTGAAGCTGGACTATCCGTACAGCGATCAGCAACTGACTTTCCTGATGCAGCATGCGCGCAATGAATTTGCCCGTTGGGATGCGGCCCAGAGTTTGCTGGCCACCTATATCAAACTGAACGTGGCCAAACATCAGCAGAAACAGCCGTTGTCGCTGCCGCTGCACGTTGCCGATGCGTTCCGCGCGGTGCTGTTGGACGAGACGCTGGATCCGGCATTGGCCGCACAGATCCTGACGTTGCCTTCAGAAGGCGAAATTGCCGAGTTGTTCGCCACCATCGATCCCGAAGCCATCGCCGCGGTGCACGAAGCTATCGTCCGCTGCCTGGCGAAGGAAATGGCCGACGAGTGGCTGGCGGTTTATAACGCCAACAAAACCGACGGTTACCGGGTGGAACACGCGGATATCGCCAAACGTTCGCTGCGCAATGTGTGCCTGGGCTATCTGGCCTTCGGCGACGAAGCGCTGGCCGATCGCCTGGTGACCGAGCAGTTCCGTCAGGCAGACAATATGACCGATTCTCTGGCGGCGCTGGCGGCAGCGGTAGCGGCACAGTTGCCTTGTCGCGACGCGCTGCTGACGGCCTTCGATGAGCGTTGGCACCAGGATGGCCTGGTGATGGACAAATGGTTCGTGCTGCAGGCGACCAGCCCGGCGGCAGACGTGTTGACCAAGGTGCGTAGCTTGCTGAAACATCGCTCATTCAGCCTGAGTAATCCCAACCGCACACGTTCGTTGATCGGTGGTTTCGCTTCCGCTAACCCCGCAGCGTTCCACGCAGCAGACGGCAGTGGTTATCAGTTCCTGGCGGAGATCCTCAGCGATCTGAACCAGCGCAACCCACAAATTGCTGCTCGTCTGATCGAGCCGCTGATCCGCCTGAAACGTTATGATGCTTCGCGTCAGGCGTTGATGCGTAAAGCGTTGGAACAGTTGAAAGGGCTGGAAAATCTGTCCGGTGACCTGTTCGAGAAGATCACCAAAGCGCTCGACGCGTAAGCCTAAAAAGGGACGGCATGCCGTCCCTTGTTTAATTCGCTACCCGGCGTGAGGCTTCAGCCTGTGGCGGGGGCGGAGACAGTACCCTGTCCAGCACCTCGGCTTCCAGTTCCGCCAGTTTGGTTGATCCCTTCCGGCGTGGGCGTGGCAAGTCAATGGTCAGGTCCAATCCGATACGGCCTTCCTCAATCAGGATCACCCGATCCGCCAGCGCAATAGCCTCACTGACATCGTGGGTCACCAGCAGTACGGTAAAACCATGCTGTTGCCACAGCCCTTCGATAAGCCCCTGCATTTCAATCCGCGTTAATGCATCAAGCGCCCCCAGGGGTTCATCCAGCAGCAGTAAGCGTGGCCGATGGATCAGCGCGCGTGCCAGCGCCACCCGCTGTTTTTGCCCGCCGGACAACGCCGCAGGCCACTCATTGGCGCGATCGGCCAGCCCGACAGCTTCCAGCGCTTGCAAGGCATCGGCACGCCAATGACCGCGCAGACCGAGGCCGACATTGTCGATCACCTTCTTCCACGGCAGCAGGCGTGCATCCTGAAACATCAGGCGAGTATCGTCTCTGGCACTGGCGAGAGGGGCATTTCCGGTTAATAACGCGCCGCTGCTGGCATGTTCCAGCCCGGCCATCAGACGCAGCAAGGTGCTTTTGCCGCAGCCACTGCGACCGACCACGGCGACAAACTGCCCGGCGCTGATACGTAACTGGATATTGTCGAGTACCGTGCGGTTACCGTATCGCTTGGCAATCGACTCCAGCGTGACCGGGGTACCCTGGGGAATGCGTGCGGGAGCCGTCATAGCGCTTCTCCTTGTTTCAGTTGATAGGCCGGATGCCAGCGCAGCCAGACTCGCTCCAGCAACCGGGCGCTGACGTCCGCCAGCTTGCCGAGCAGCGCGTACAGCACAATCGCCACCACCACCACGTCGGTCTGCAAGAATTCACGGGCATTCATCGCCAGATAACCGATCCCCGAATTGGCAGAAATGGTTTCGGCCACGATCAGCGTTAGCCACATAAAGCCCAACGCAAAGCGTACGCCGACCATGATCGAGGGGAGGGCGCCCGGCAACACCACCTGGGCAAATAACTGGAAACCACTGAGTCCGTAGCTGCGCGCCATTTCAAGCAGGTCGGGATCGATATTCTTGATGCCGTGATAGGTATTCAGATAGATAGGGAACAGGGTGCCCAACGCCACCAGAAAAATCTTGGCGGATTCGTCGATGCCAAACCACAGGATCACCAGTGGGATCAACGCCAAATGCGGTACGTTGCGGATCATCTGCATGGAACTGTCCAGCAGACGCTCACCCCAGCGTGACAGGCCGGTGATAAAGCCCAACGCCAGCCCAATGCTGCCGCCGATGCTAAAACCGATCAGCGCGCGCCAACTGCTGATCGTCAGGTGTTGCCACAGCTCGCCGCTTTTGGTCAGTGTCCAGAAGGCGGTCACCACCGCGCTCGGGGCCGGCAGAATACGGTTCGACAGCCAGCCGGCCTCCACAGAGATCTGCCAGATAATCACCAGCGCTACCGGCAATGCCCAGGGGGCTAACCGGTGCAGGATCCGTTGTGTCCCCTTTGCCATAGTGCGACTCCTCAGCTTTGCGACGCTTGTTGCGGAATATAAATATTGGCCACCACTTCGCCCTGTGCTTTGACCGGTCGCCGCTGAACCGGCGCTTCGTTTTCCACCAGGTCAAGATGGGGGAACAACAGCTCGCCAACGCGATAAGCTTCTTCAAGGTGCGGGTAGCCGGACAAAATAAAGGTATCGATGCCCAGGTCGGCATATTCCTGCATGCGGGCTGCCACTGTCGGGCCATCGCCAACCAGGGCGGTACCGGCACCGCCACGGACCAGGCCCACCCCGGCCCACAGGTTGGGGCTGATCTCCAGGTTATCTTTCTTACCGCCGTGCAGCGCCGCCATCCGCCGTTGCCCCACGGAATCAAAGCGGGCAAAGGCCTTCTGTGCATCGGCGATGGTTTTTTCATCCAGATTGGCGATTAGCCGGTCGGCAGCTCGCCAGGCTTCCTCTGTGGTTTCACGCACAATCACGTGCAGGCGAATGCCGAAGCGAACCTGGCGACCTTTGGCTGCCGCCTTAGCGCGCACCTCGGCAATTTTTTCTTTTACCTGTGCCGGTGGCTCGCCCCAGGTGAGATACATTTCAACCTGTTCGGCAGCCAGATCCTGTGCGGCGGCGGAGGATCCGCCAAAATACAGCGGCGGACGGGGTTGTTGCACCGGCGGGTACAGCAGCTTTGCTCCCTTCACCTGGATATGCTTGCCGTTAAAGTCGACGGTTTCTCCTTCCAGCACCTTGCGCCAGACGTGGGTGAACTCCGCCGAGGCCTCGTAACGTTCTTCGTGGTTCAAATGCAGCCCTTCCGCTGCCAACTCTTCAGGATCGCCACCGGTGACCAGATTAAATAACGCCCGGCCGTTGGAAAGGCGATCCAGCGTTGCCGCCTGGCGAGCCGCCAGCGTGGGTGAGATAATTCCGGGGCGCAGGGCTACCAGGAATTTCAACCGTTGGGTAACCGGGATCAGCGAGGCGGCCACCAGCCAGGAGTCTTCACATGAACGGCCGGTGGGGATCAACACGCCACCAAAACCCAACCGATCGGCGGCCTGGGCGATTTGCTGTAAATAGCCGTAATCAACGCTGCGGGCCCCTTCGGTACTGCCAAGATAGTGGCCGTCTCCGTGGGTGGGTAAAAACCAGAATACGTTCAGGCTCATTGTCAGTTCTCCAAAATTAGGGGGCGCTCGGGTGCCAGATGCGTTGTGAGATATCGACCTTCACCGGCACCAGACGATTGGCATAAAACAGATCGGCAGTTTCCTGTTGAGCGGCAATGGTGTGTGCGTCTAAAGGTTTAATGGCCGTCGGCGGGCGATGATCCAGATAGGTCGAGATCACTTTCTCCGGCAAGCCCATGGCATTCGCCAGCAGTGTGACGCTTTGCGCGCGGTCGCTCAGGGTTAACGCATCGGCCTGTGTCAGGGTATCGAGCACCTGTTGAATAAATGGCCCATTGGCCTCGGCATAGGGGCGTACCGCCAGATAGAAGGAGCCGGTTTGGTTCAGATCGGTGCCGTCACCCAGCACCCGCACGCCGCCCTGCAACAATGCCGCGGAATAGTAGGGATCCCAAATAGTCCAGGCATCGACATTCCCCTGCTGGAAGGCGGCGCGGGCATCGGCCGGGGTCAGATAGATCGGTTGAATATCGGTGAATTTCAGCCCCGCTTTTTGCAGCGAGCGCAGCAGCAGGTTGTGCGAGCTGGATCCTTTCTGGAAGGCAACCTTGCGGCCTTTTAGCTCTGCGACGGTTTTTATCGGGCTGTTTTCCGGCACCAGGATCACTTCCGCCTTGGGTTTGGGGGGTTCTACACCGACATACAACAGATCCGCCCCGGCAGCCTGAGCGAAGATCGGCGGAATATCACCGGTGCTGCCCAGATCGATACTGCCGACGTTCAGCGCTTCAAGCATTTGTGGGCCTGCTGGGAATTCTATCCAGCTGATTTTGGTATTGGGAAAACGCTGTTCTAGCAGCCGGTGGGTTTTTGCCAGGACCAGACTGATCGATCCTTTTTGGTAGCCAATGCGAAACTGCGCAGGATCCTGTGCGCTGGCGGTATTGATCCACACCAGCGAGATGATGCCCGCCAATGCGCCGGCACCCAGCCAACGTCTTAGTAAAGAAGGTCGTTTCATGCTTATCTCCTTATAGGCTGTGCCGTCAGGCGGTTTGGCGGGCAAACAGAGACGGGTTGGTGGTGACTCTCGGCGGTTTACGGCGGCCTAGCGCCAGATAAAAGCTTTCTAAAGCCTCTTCCAGCCGGCCGGCCAGGTTGTCGGACAGCGTGATGGCTTCCCCGTCCAGCACCACCTGGCTGTCATCGGCAAACACCCCGTGCAGGACTTCCTGCGCTTTCAATGCTGCCAGGACTGGCTTGAGGGCGTAGTCCACCGCCAGCATATGACCAATGGAGCCGCCGGTGGCCAGCGGTAACACCACCTTATGATCCAGCGCTCGTTCGGGCAGTAGATCCAGCAGGGTCTTCAGCGCGCCGGAAAACGAGGCTTTATACACCGGCGTAGAGACCAGCAGGCCATCGGCCTGGGCCAGTTGTTCGGTAAAGGCCTTGATCGCCGGGCTGTTAAAATTGGCGTACAGCAAATCTTCGGCATCAAAGTCATGCAAGGTATAGGAAATCACTTCCACGCCTTGCTGCTGCAACCAGTTTTTACTCAGGGAAAGCAGCGCCGCTGAGCGCGATGGGATACGAGGGCTGCCGGCCAGTGATATAACGCGCATTACCACTCCTTATAACTAAAAGTTAGGTTTAATCAGAAAATGGTCGAGAAGTGTTTTAAACCTATCAGCAAAGAGGCGGGTTACTTAAATCTCATTTTTCGATTTTGATATGCGCAAATGCGGATTGGCGGCGGTTTGAGTCCAGACCGGGGGAAACGATTGCGTAAAAAACGCTTTTTTTGCTTTTAATCAATTCCAATTGGTCAGGGGATACCGGATAATACGCCCCCGGTTTGCAACCGGGAAATCAGGAGAGTACATGTACTACCCCCTCATCAGAAAAGCGTTGTTCCAGCTCGATCCCGAGCGTGCGCATGAATTGACTTTTCAGCAGCTCCGCCGTGTCAGCGGCACCCCGTTAGAATTTCTCATTCGTCAGTCTGTGCCGACCAAGCCGGTAAGCTGTATGGGGCTCTCTTTTAAAAACCCATTGGGTTTGGCCGCCGGTCTGGATAAAGACGGCGAGTGCATCGATGCGTTTGGCGCCATGGGTTTTGGCTCTGTCGAAGTGGGCACCGTGACGCCGCGCCCGCAGTCGGGCAATGACAAACCGCGTCTGTTCCGTATTGTGGAAGCAGAAGGTCTGATCAACCGCATGGGCTTTAACAACCTGGGCGTGGATAATCTGGTTGAAAACGTTAAGAAATCCCATTTCGGCGGTATTCTGGGGATTAATATCGGCAAGAATAAAGATACCCCGGTTGAGCAAGGAAAAGACGATTATCTGATCTGCATGGATAAAGTTTATCCGTATGCCGGTTATATCGCGATTAACATTTCGTCACCTAATACTCCGGGATTACGATCCTTACAGTATGGTGAGGCGTTGGACGATCTTCTGGCTGCGATTAAAAATAAGCAGCAGGAATTACATGAGCGTCATCACAAATATGTGCCGGTAGCAGTAAAGATCGCGCCGGATCTTTCAGAAGAAGAATTGATCCAAATAGCCGACAGCCTGGTGCGTCATAATATAGATGGCGTGATCGCGACCAATACCACGCTGGATCGTAAATTGATCCAGGGGCTGAATTATTGTGAGCAAATGGGGGGCCTGAGTGGTCGTCCGTTGCAGGCAAGCAGCACCGAAGTGATCCGCCGTCTGTCGCTGGAGTTGCAAGGGCGCTTGCCGATTATCGGCGTCGGCGGAATTGATTCCCTGATGGCGGCGCGGGAAAAAATGGCGGCCGGGGCTTCATTGGTGCAAATTTATTCCGGATTTATCTTCAAAGGTCCGCGCCTGATTAAAGATATCGTTAACTACATCTAATATTTTTCCTTTCATTTTCCGCCGGGGGTTTATTTCTTCCCCCGGCTCGTCTATATTTTGTCCACTAGCATAAATATCGTTCGCGGAATTATCCGATGTTTAAGCGACTTTAGTGGTGATAAAATCACCTTTTAGGGTAAATATTGCGTGGCATGGGCAGCGAGAAGGATAAGAGATGAAGATAAAACCTGACGATAATTGGCGTTGGTATTTTGACGCTGAACACGATCGGCTAATGCTGGATTTAGCCAATGGGATGATCTTTCGCTCGCGTTTCCCAGCCAAAATGTTAACCCCGGATGCTTTTGATGAATGCTCTTTCTGTGTGGATGACGCGGCGCTTTATTTTAATTATGAAGAGCAGTGCAAGCAGATAAAACTTAGCCATGAGCAACGCGCTGAACTGGTATTAAATGCCCTGGTGGCCTATCGCTTCCTGAAACCGCTGATGCCGAAAAGCTGGCATTTCTCGCAGCAACATTATCCGTTGCAGCCGAAGAACGGCGAACTGGCGGCGGTAAAGGTGATGGAAAGCGGGATTGAAGCCCGTTTGCTGGTGGTGGAAGCCGGCGATAACGCCAGCCTTTGCCTGCTGGCGCAAAATCAGCTTTCACTGGCTGGCCGCACCATGGTGCTGGGTGATGCGATCAAAGTGATGCACGATCGCCTTAAACCCTGTGCGCAAGATGAAGCCTCTGCCCCGGCTTACGACAGGGCGATGTAAGGCTCGTTACGCCAGCGTCAAATCGCTTTTTGGAATACAGCTGCAGGAGAGGATGGTGCCATTGTTGGCCACTGCACTTTTCTTCAGCGGCGCCACTTCGCCACTGACCAAGGTTATACGACAGCTGCCGCAAATCCCCGCACGGCACGAATAAGGCACACGGAGCCCTTGCTGTTCCAACTGCTCCAACAAAATCTGCTGATTATTGCCGGTAAACACCGTTCCCGCGTAGTCGATGGTCACGCTTTGCGTACTGTCCTGCGGCGCCTGCACGCTCTCAACCACTTTGCCTGCGCTATAAGGGCGTGGCGGCTTGGTGGATAACACTTCCACTGCATCGCCAACGCGGATAATCCCGCTGTTACGTGCCACCATATTCTGGCCAAAATCGACATCACCGTTATCGGCGGTGCGGAATTTCTGCAGGGTGCTCAGCGGTTCGCCACTCGGGTGCTTGCGTCCACGTTCGGTGCTGACGGTGGTCAGCACACAGCGGCTGCAGGGCTTCACCAGGTCAAACATCACGTCACCGACACGGATCACCTGCCAGCCATCTTCGGCCCAGGCGCTGGCACCGGTTACCACCAGATTAGGCCGGAATTGTTCCAGTTTGATACTGCCAGGGCAACGTTGCTGCAAATCATTGAATGAGGCTTCGTTAATCAGCAGATAAGGGTAGCCGTCGGCGAAAGACAGGGGGATTTCCGGGTGCTTTTTAACGCGACGGGTCAGTTCCGGGCCGAGCCAACGCAATTGTACTTCACGCTGGAAATAGCCGCTCAGCCAGCTATTAATCGCCTGCGGTGCAATCAGGGCGGTAAAATGATTGCCCCAAACTTCGGTTGGTTGCGCCTCGGCGGCGAAATCGCTGAAGCGGATGGCGGCGCTTTCTCCGTCCGGCGCGGTCAGAAACAAACCGTCTGCCAACAGTGCCGGGGTGAACAGCACCATTTGTGGATATTGGCGCGCAGTAATAAAGGTGCCATCCGGTTCGGTGATCATAAAGGTACGATCGAAAGCCAGGCCACTACTGGAAACCTGAGCGTGAGAAAGCTGCAAACCTCGAAGCGATTTAACCGGATGAACGTAAAGTTTGGAAAGCGTAATCACCCTGATCTCCGCGCGAATATTAAATAGAAGGGAGCAACTTTATGACAAGCGGTCTGGATTAGCTATAATGCGCAACAATTTTCTTTTTGGTGATAAGTACGATATGAACTCTCTGTTTGCCAGCACGGCGCGTGGACTGGAAGAACTGTTAAAAAGCGAACTCGAAGCGCTGGGCGCTCACGCCTGTAAAGTCGTACAGGGTGGGGTACATTTTCAGGGTGACGATCGTCTTCTGTACCAAAGCTTGCTGTGGAGCCGTTTGGCCTCACGTATCTTGCTGCCGCTGAACGAATTCCGCGTACACAGCGATCTGGATCTGTACCTGGGTGTACAGGCGATCGACTGGACCAGTATCTTTGGTGTGGATAAAACCTTCGCCGTTCACTTCAGTGGCGTTAACGAAGAGATCCGCAACAGCCAGTATGGCGCGCTGAAGGTCAAGGACGCCATTGTCGACAGCTTTACCCGCAAGATCGAACAGCGCCCGACGGTGGCGAAGCAGCAGCCGGACATTCGCGTCAATGTGTTCCTGCAGCGCGATATGGCCAGCGTAGCGCTTGATCTCAGCGGTGAAGGCCTGCACCAGCGCGGTTACCGTGACCTGACCGGTCAGGCACCGTTGAAAGAAAGCCTGGCAGCGGCGATTGTGCAGCGTTCTGGCTGGCAGCCGGGCACGCCAATGCTGGATCCAATGTGTGGTTCTGGCACCCTGTTGATCGAAGCGGCGATGATTGCTTCTGACCGCGCACCGGGCTTGCACCGTCAACACTGGGGCTTTACCGCCTGGAATGGTCACAACGTCGATCTGTGGCGTGAAGTGATCACCGAAGCACAGGAACGTGCCCGCAGCGGCCTGCAGGAAACCACCTCGCGTTTCTTCGGTTCTGATATTGATCGTCGGGTGATTGAAATGGCACGCGGTAACGCCCGCCGTGCCGGCGTCGCCGAACTGATTACCTTTAACGTCAACGACGTTGCCAAACTGACCAACCCACTGCCGGAAGGCCCGACGGGTACCGTAGTTTGTAACCCGCCGTACGGTGAGCGTCTGGAAAGTGAACCGGCGCTGATTGCCTTGCATAATATGCTGGGCCGTATCATGAAGAGCGCTTTTGGTGGCTGGCAGTTGTCGTTGTTCAGCGCCTCACCGGAGTTGCTTAGCTGCCTGCAGTTGCGTGCCGATCGCCAGTTCAAAGCCAAAAACGGTCCGTTGGACTGCGTGCAGAAAAACTACCAATTGGCGGAAAACCCGCTGGGTGCCGGTGGTGTACAGGTGGCGGAAGATTTTGCCAACCGCCTGCGCAAAAACCTGAAGAAACTCGATAAGTGGGCCAAGCAGCAGGGCATTGAGTGCTACCGTTTGTACGATGCCGACCTGCCGGACTATAACGTGGCGGTGGATCGCTACGGCAGCAAGGTGGTGGTACAGGAATATGCGCCGCCGAAAACCATTGATGCACAGAAGGCTCGTCAACGTCTTTTCGACGTGATCAACGCCACGCTGGCGGTGCTGGAGTTGCCGTCCAACCAGCTGATCCTGAAAACCCGTGAGCGCCAGAAAGGCAAAAACCAGTACGAAAAACTGGCGCAGAAGGGCGAGTTCCTGCTGGTGGAAGAATTTAACGCCAAGCTGTGGGTTAACCTGACCGATTATCTCGATACCGGTCTGTTCCTTGATCACCGCATTGCCCGTCGCATGCTGGGTGAAATGAGCAAAGGCAAAGACTTCCTCAACCTGTTCGCCTATACCGGTACCGCCAGTGTGCATGCCGGGCTGGGGGGCGCGCGTAGTACCACTACCGTGGATATGTCGCGTACCTATCTGGAATGGGCGGAGAAAAACTTGCGAGTTAACGGTTTGACGGGCAAACAGCACAGATTGATCCATGCGGACTGTCTGTCATGGATGCAAAATGCCGACGAACAATTCGACGTGATCTTTATCGATCCGCCGACCTTCTCCAACTCCAAGCGTATGGAGAACACTTTTGACGTTCAGCGCGATCACCTGGCGCTGATGCAAGATTTGAAACGGTTGCTGCGTCGTAACGGGACCATCATGTTCTCGAACAACAAGCGCGGTTTCCAGATGGATATGGCCGGCCTGAGCGCATTGGGTCTGGATGCGAAAGAAATCACCGCCCAGACGCAGTCACAGGACTTTGCCCGTAACCGTCAAATTCATAACTGCTGGCTGGTCACCCACGCCGGCGAAGGAAAATAATTACTATGTCGTTAATTAGCATGTCCGGTGCCTGGCTGTCCTTCAGCGATGCACCACTTTTAGACAACACCGAAATTCATATCGAAGACAACGAACGCGTTTGTCTGGTTGGGCGCAATGGCGCCGGTAAATCCACGCTGCTGAAGATCCTCGGTAAAGAAATTCCGTTGGATGATGGCCGGGTGACTTACGAGCAAGATCTGATTGTGGCGCGTCTGCAACAGGATCCCCCGCGCAATATCGGCGGTACGGTGTTTGATTTTGTGGCCGAAGGGGTAGCCGAACAGGCAGAACACCTGAAAGCGTATCACGCGATTTCGCATCTGGTGGAAACCGACCCAAGCGAAAGAAACCTGACGCGCATGGCGCAGATTATGGAGATCCTCGATCACCAGGGTCTGTGGCAGCTCGATAGCCGCATCAGCGAAGTGTTGTTGCAGTTGGGCCTGAACGGAGATGCAGAGCTTTCCTCGCTCTCCGGCGGCTGGTTGCGTAAAGCGGCACTGGGCCGCGCGCTGGTCAGTTCTCCGCGCGTATTGCTGCTCGACGAACCGACCAACCACCTGGATATTTCAACCATCGACTGGCTGGAAGGCTTCCTGAAAGAGTTCCAGGGCAGCATCGTGTTCATTTCCCACGACCGTTCCTTTATCCGCAACATGGCGACGCGCATTGTCGATCTCGACCGCGGCAAGCTGGTGTCCTGGCCGGGTAACTACGACCTGTACCTGCTGAGCAAGGAAGAAGCGCTGCGGGTGGAAGAGCTGCAAAACGCCGAATTCGACCGCAAGCTGGCGCAGGAAGAAGTGTGGATCCGCCAGGGCATCAAGGCGCGCCGTACCCGTAACGAAGGCCGTGTGCGTGCCCTGAAGGCATTGCGTAACGAACGTTCGGAACGCCGTGAAGTGATGGGCACCGCCAAGATGCAGGTGGAAGAAGCCGTACGCTCCGGCAAGATCGTGTTTGAGATGGAAGACGTTAACTATCAGGTTGGCGGCAAAGTGCTGGTGCGCGATTTTTCCGCCCAGGTGCAGCGTGGCGACAAAATTGCCTTGGTCGGCCCGAACGGCTGCGGTAAAACGACGCTGCTGAAATTGATGCTCAGCCAGTTGAAAGCCGACAGCGGCCGCGTGCATTGTGGTACCAAGCTGGAAGTGGCCTATTTCGACCAGCACCGCGCCGATCTGGATCCGGAACGTACCGTGATGGACAACCTGGCGGAAGGTAAGCAGGAAGTGTTGGTCAACGGCCGTTCCCGTCACGTGCTGGGTTATCTGCAGGACTTCCTGTTCCACCCTAAACGGGCGATGACGCCGGTGAAAGCCTTGTCAGGCGGTGAGCGTAATCGCCTGTTGCTGGCTAAGCTGTTCCTGAAACCGAGTAACTTATTGATCCTCGATGAACCGACCAACGATCTTGACGTCGAAACGCTGGAATTGCTGGAAGAGCTGATCGACGGCTATCAGGGTACCGTGCTGTTGGTGAGCCACGATCGTCAGTTCGTCGATAACTCGGTGACCGAGTGCTGGATCTTTGAAGGCAACGGTGCGATCAGCACCTTCGTCGGCGGTTACTACGATGCGCATCATCAGCGCGCGACGGCAAAACCGATCCGTCAGGCAGCGGCCGATCAGAACAAGCCTGCAGTAGAAAAAAAGGCTGAACAGCCAAAGAAAACAGCGGCTAAACTGAGCTATAACCTGTTACGTGAGCTGGAGCAGTTGCCGCAACGTCTTGAGCAGTTGGAAGCGGAAATTACGGCGCTGCAGGCGCAAATGAGTGATGCTGAGTTCTTCACGCGTCCTCACAGTGAAACGCAACAGGTGCTGACTGCGCTGGCCACAGCCGAAGGGGCATTGGAAGAAGCCTTTGCCCGTTGGGAAGAGTTGGAAGCGATGAAAAACGGCTAACCGTTGAGAATACCGCCCGCGCGCTGCTGCGGGCGGTATTGCCGTACCGGTGAGCAACGTTGTTAAGGAGGAATATGGTGTGTTCCCACGAGAATCACGAGCAGCACAGTCATGCAACGCACGCAACACAGCAACAGGACAATCTGATGTTGTGTCCGCAGTGCGACATGCTGGTGGCATTGCCGCCGCTGGCATATGGTTCAAAAGCGGTATGCCCGCGTTGTAAAACGACCCTCAGCTCCCGCTGGGAAGAACCGCGTAAGCGGCCGATCGGTTACGCTCTCAGCGCCCTGTTTATGCTGCTGCTGGCGAATATTTTCCCGTTTATCAATATGCGCGTTGCCGGACTCGGTAACGAAATCAAACTGATCCAAATCCCGCAGGTGATGGTGGCGGAAGACTACGCCAGCATGGCCACGCTGTTTATGGTGTTTGTTCAACTGATCCCGGCATTCTGCATGCTGGCCATTATTCTGCTGTGCGCTAAAGTGCCCATCCCCAAGGGGCTGAAAGAGTGGATGGCCAAAATGCTGTTCCAGTTTAAAACCTGGTGCATGGTGGAGATTTTCCTGGCCGGCGTACTGGTCAGCTTCGTTAAGCTGATGGCTTATGGCGATATTGGTGTCGGCAGCAGCTTTGTGCCGTACTGCCTGTTTTGCCTGCTGCAGGTGCGCGCCTTCCAGTGTGTCGATCGCCGCTGGCTGTGGAATGACATTGAACCGGCCCCGCGCCTCGATCGTCCCATGCAAGTAGGGCGTACCGGGTTGCGTCAGGGGCTGCGCTCCTGCCAATGCTGTACGGCGATTTTGCCGGCGGAACTGACCCGGTGTCCGCGCTGTCATTCCCGTGGTTATGTGCGCCGCCGTCACAGCCTGCAATGGACGCTGGCGCTGCTGCTCACCTCTATTCTGCTGTATATTCCGGCTAACCTGATGCCTATCATGGTCACCGAGGCACTGGGCAATAAATTGACTTCCACCATCATGGCCGGGGTGATCCTGCTGTGGGGGGAAGGATCTTACCCGGTGGCGATGGTGATCTTCATCGCCAGTATTATGGTGCCTTCGCTGAAAATGATGGCGATTGGCTGGCTGTGTTGGGATGCTAACGGCACCGGTAAAGCCCGGGCTGACAGCGAACGTATGCACCTGATTTATGAAGTGGTTGAATTTGTTGGCCGCTGGTCAATGATTGATGTGTTTGTTATTGCCGTGCTTTCGGCATTGGTACGGATGGGACAATTGATGAGCATTTATCCTGACATTGGCGCGCTGTTGTTCGCCATGGTAGTGATCCTCACTATGTTTGCAGCCATGACGTTTGATCCCCGGCTAACCTGGGATCGCGTAAACGAAACAATAAAAAAGGAGCCGCAAGGTGACGGAAAATAATCATAGCGTCGCGGACGTTGAGAAGATCAAACGCTGGTCGCCAGTGTGGATCATCCCGATTGTCACCGCACTGATCGGCGCCTGGATCCTGTTTTACCATTTCAGCCACCAGGGGCCGGTAGTCACCCTGGTGACCACCACCGCAGAAGGGCTGGAAGCGGGTAAAACCAAAATCAAAAGCCGCAGTGTTGACGTCGGGGTCGTGGAAACGGTGACTCTGAGCGAAGACTTGAGCAAGGTGGTGGTAGAGGCGCGCCTTAACACCGGCATGGAGAAGCTGTTACGTCAGGACTCTGCCTTCTGGGTCGTGAAGCCGCAGATTGGCCGTGGGGGCGTTTCCGGACTGGGTACGCTGCTTTCCGGTGCCTATATCGAACTGCAGCCGGGCAACAAAGGCAAAACAGGCAAGGGCGACTACCAACTGCTGGATGCACCGCCACTGGCCTCTCCGGACGCCAAAGGGCTACGCATTGTGCTGGACAGCGAAAAGTCCGGCCAGTTGAATGCCGGCGATCCGGTGCTGTTCCGCGGTTACCGCGTCGGTTCGGTAGAAACCAGCTATTTTGATCCGAAGATGCGCGCGATGCGTTATCAGTTGTTTATCTCCGCGCCTTACGATCAACTAGTGACCAACAACATTCGATTCTGGAAAGACAGCGGTGTGGCATTCGACATGTCGGCGCAAGGAATGCGGGTGGAAATGGGCTCGTTGGCGACCTTGTTCAGCGGCGGCGTCAGCTTTGACGTACCGGAAGGCTGGGAGCGCGGCGAACTGGCGAAACCGAAAGCGGAATATCACCTGTTCGACAACCAGCGCAGTATCCAGGATTCGCTGTATACCGTTCACCAGGATTACCTGATGTTCTTCTCCGATTCGATTCGCGGCCTGCAGCCTGGCGCGCCGGTGGAGTTCCGTGGTATCCGTCTGGGTACGGTATCGCAGGTGCCGTTCTATAAAAAAGGCATGATACAGCGTCTGGACAATGACTACCGTATTCCGGTGCTGATCCGCATCGAACCCGATCGCTTCCAGAAGCAGTTGGGTGGCAGCTTCGACTTTGAGAGTCATTTGAAAGACGCCGAGTCGCGTGGCATGCGTGCCGCTTTGAAATCCGCCAATCTGCTTACGGGTTCGCTGTATATCGATCTGGATTTCTATCCGCAAGAGAAACCTTACAAAGGGCCACGTGAGTTGTTTGGTTATCGTCTGATGCCAACCACCAGTGGCGGTTTGGCGCAGATCCAGCAGAAACTGATGCAGACGCTGGATAAAATCAACTCGATGCCGCTGAATCCGATGATCAATGAAGCGACCAAAACGCTGGCAGAAAGTCAGAAGACCATGCAGACGACGCAGAAAACCATGCAGTCGCTGAATGACATCATTGCCAGCAGAGAGATGAAGGCGCTGCCGCAGGATATGCAGAAAACCTTGCAGGAACTGAACCGCAGCATGAAAGGGTTCCAGCCTGGTTCTCCGGCCTACAACAAGATGGTTGGCGATATGCAACGTCTCGATCAGGTACTGCGTGAACTGCAGCCGGTGCTGCGTACCCTGAACGAAAAGAGCAACGCGCTGGTATTTGAAGCCGCGGGCAGTAACGATCCTCAGCCGAAGAAGGCCAATAAATGATGAAATGGATTCCGGTAGCCCTGGCGCTGTTACTCAGCGCCTGTAGCAGCACCCCACAGAAGACCTACTATCAACTGCCGGCGTTGGGCACGCCGGCGCAGGTCAGCGGCAGCACTACGTCGCGCCAGCTTTGGCTGGAGCACGTTAGCGTGGCGGACTACCTGGCGCAAAGCGGTGTGGTTTATCAGACCAATGACGTGCAGTACGTTATTGCCCAGAACAACCTGTGGGCCAGCCCGCTTGATCAACAGTTGCAGCAGACGCTGGTCACCAACCTGAGCAGTGCGCTGCCGGGTTGGGTGGTGTCCTCGCAGCCGATGAGCAGCGAGCAGGATGTACTGAACGTCACCATCAGCGGCTTCCATGGCCGCTTTGACGGCAAGGCGATCATTCGCGGCGAGTGGGTGCTGAATCATCAGGGCAATCTGACCAAACGGCCGTTCAGCCTGGAACTTAAGCAGGGTGAAGACGGCTACGATGCTTTGGTGCGGACATTGGCACAAGGGTGGCAGCAAGAAGCCCAGGACATTGCCGCACAGGCGGGGCGTTTTTAGAAATAATTTGTACTAAAACGATCTAACCCCTTCCGGTGAGAAACAGTAAAATTTCTCGTCGAAAGGGGTTTTTATTTAATTTCAATAAGTTAACTTATCTCCTGCCTATCAGCCACTTAGCAAATTCTTCGGGCGTAGCTCACAAATATGACATTGGCGTGAATTTTGCGCATTGATCTTCCCGCCATTTAGCGCTATTGCTTAAATGTGGCTGCACAAAAAGCAGCCATTGTTTTCTTTCCACCAGACCAAAAAATGAGGGAAACGAGGCATGAAGAGACAGAAACGCGATCGTCTGGAAAGGGCGCATTCAAGAGGTTATCAGGCAGGTATTATAGGGCGTTCCAGGGAATATTGTCCCTACCAATCATCAGTGGACGCCCGGTCTCAGTGGCTGGGAGGTTGGCGAGAAGCCATGGAGGACAGGGCTGTGACCGCTTAAGCGGCTCCCTGTCAAAAAAAGGAATAACCTCCGCCCAGCGCGGAGGTTTTTGTTTAAGGCTGTACGACTACCCCTGCCAGCGTTTCAGCAAAATACTCGCATTGACACCGCCAAAACCAAAACCGTTCGACAGTGCATAGTTTATGGTCATAGGCTCAGCTTTGTTCGCTACCAGGTGCAGCCCTTCGGCCGCCGGATCCGGACTCTCCAAATTCAGCGTGGCCGGTGCAATCTGATCGCGCAGCGCCAGTGCGGTAAAGATGGTTTCCAGCCCGCCGGCGGCACCCAGTAAATGGCCGGTCGCTGATTTGGTCGACGTCACCGCTACGCCCCCGTTGGTACCAAAAAGATGCTTGATGGCATTAATTTCCCCCAGGTCACCTACGGGTGTCGATGTCGCATGGGCGTTCAGGTGTTGTACCTGCTCTGGGGTTACGCCAGCCTGTTTAAGGGCAATCTTCATGGCACGATAGGCACCGTCGCCATCCTCGGCACCCGAGGTCATGTGGTAAGCGTCTGCGCTGGTGCCATAACCCACAATTTCCGCCAGTGGCGTTGCCCCACGGGCCAGAGCATGCTCCAGTGTCTCAATCACCAGCATACCGGCACCTTCACCCATAACGAACCCGTTACGTGCGCTGTCAAAAGGCCGTGAGGCTGTTGCCGCGGCCTCTGCCGGCGTCGTGGACATGGCGCGTGCTGCCGCAAAGCCACCCAGACTAACAGTGTCGATAGCCGCTTCTGTACCGCCACACAGTGCGATATCTGCCTCATCGTTACGAATCATGCGCACGGCATCGCCGATGGCTTGTACGCCTGCGGCACAGGCCGTCACGGGGGCGCCAATCGGGCCCTTGAACTGGTGTTTAATCGATACATGACCGGCGGCCAGATTAACCAGGAAAGAGGGGATGGTGAAAGGTGACAGGCGTTTGGCACCGCGGCTGTCGGTGGTGCGTACCGCATGAGCGATAGCCGGGAAACCGCCAATACCGGAAGCGACCACGGTTGCGGTGCGTTCCTGTTTATCTTCCGTATCTGCGACCCAGCCGGCCTGGCGGATGGCCTCATCGGCTGCAGCCATGGCGAGCAGGATAAAGCGGTCCATTTTCTTCTGGTCTTTGGGGGCAACCGAAAGATCGGGATCGAAACCCGCTTCGGCATCCTGTTCCAATGTAGGTACCTGACCACCGATTTTCACCTGCAGGTCGGCAACGATCTCTTCTGGCAATGGACGAATGCCGGACTGGCCGTTCAGCAGACGCTGCCAGATAGCCTCTACGCCGCATCCCAGTGGCGAAACGGCGCCCATGCCGGTAATGACTATACGACGAGTGTTCATAGTGACTCCTTGGATGATTCAGGGGGAAATGCAGAAAGGTTCTGCTGCATCAGGGCTGCACGCTGGCGCATACCGTCGGTCGCTGCCGGCCCTGGTGCTAACGTAATATTATGCAACGCGATGGGTTGCTGAGTAATGCTGTCGATCAGTTGCGGGCGTATAACTTGCCCGGTACGACGATCGACCAATTCGGCGCTAATGCCGTCATCGGCCAGGTGGGTATTACCCCAGTGAAACAGGGCCGCAAGTACCGGGAAAAAATCTTTGCCACGCTCAGTGAGCAAATACTCGTAGCGTGCCGGCCGTGTTTGATAGCGCTGTTTATGCAAAATGCCGCTTTCTACCAGATACTTCAGGCGACGGGTCAATATGGTGGGCGAAAGCCCCAGGCTTTGCTGGAACTGATCAAACCTGGACAAGCCATGAAACGCATCGCGAAGTATCAGGATGCTCCACCATTCTCCGACGCGGTCCAGTGAGCGAGCTACCGGGCATGGCATGGTATCAAAACGGGTTTTTTGCATGACACACCTCTTGGTGACTACAATAATTGTAGTCACTTTTTAGCCGCTATGAACCTGAGTATTACAGGCACGACAGAATAACGGCGGGGAAAAATAAACGGCGACCGGAAAGGTCGCCGTGGCTGCAGTTAGAACGCAGCAGTGTCCTTGAACAGGCCCACTTTCAGATCGCTGGCGGTGTAAATGACCTGACCATCGACCAGGACTTCACCGTCAGCCACACCCATAATCAGTTTACGGATGATCACACGCTTGAAGTTAATGCGGTAGGTGACTTTCTTCGCGGTTGGCAGTACCTGGCCGGTGAACTTGACTTCACCCACGCCCAGCGCACGACCTTTACCTTCGCCACCCAGCCAGCCGAGGTAGAAACCTACCAACTGCCACATCGCATCCAGGCCCAGGCAGCCCGGCATCACTGGATCGCCGATAAAGTGGCAACCAAAGAACCATAGGTCCGGATTGATATCCAGTTCCGCTTCCACATAACCCTTGTTGTGGGTACCACCGTCTTCGGTCATTTTGACCACGCGGTCCATCATCAACATGTTACCTGCCGGCAACGGCGGGCCACCGGCGCCAAACAGTTCGCCACGGCCGGATGCTTCGAGGTCTTCTTTCGTATAGGAGTCGCGTTTTTCTACCATGTTCTCAGTAAACCTTATTTTATTGAAGGGCGCATCTTAGCTTACACGTGTACGCTGAACAAGTCCGATCAGCCGTGGCTGAATCAGTTGAGCCAACGAAGTGGCCACGGCCAGCGCCGGCGTTCCTGCGGATTCACCAGTGCAATCCGTTCCTGAATGGCAGCTAACAAGTTCGGCTGCTGTTCATCAGAGTAGGGATAACCGGTGAGTAATGGCAAGGCCTCTGCGGCGCTGTTGACGGCCCACAGATGGAATTGCCCCTCGCGCACCGCATCGACCACATCCTGGCGCAGACACAGGTGGCGCACGTTGGTGGCGGGCAGAATGATGCCCTGTTTACCCGTCAAACCGCGACGTTGGCAAACTTCAAAAAAGCCTTCGATCTTCTCGTTGACGCCACCAATCGGCTGTACATTACCGAATTGGTCAACGGAGCCGGTTACCGCAATCTGCTGGGTGATCGGCTGCAGCGACAGTGCGCTGATGAGTGCACAGAGCTCAGCCAATGAGGCGCTGTCACCGTCCACTTCGCCATAAGATTGCTCAAACACGATGGAAGCGGAGAAGGGCAGCGGTTGGTCCAGTTCCAGTTCGGAAATCAGGAACGCCTGCATAATCATCATGCCTTTGGCATGCAGATTACCGCCAAGCTCGGCCTTGCGTTCAACGTCGGTGAATTCACCATCGCCAAGATGCACGACACAGCTGATACGGGAGGGTTCGCCGAAGCTGCGCGGGTGACCTGGGTATTCCAACACAGACAGGCCGTTGATCTGACCGACGACTTCGCCTTCGGTTTCAATCAGGATTTGGCCCAGTTCAATCTCATTCTGCATCCGTTCGGCAAGGTAGCTTTCACGCCATTCGCGAGCATTCAGTGCCGCTTCAAACGCTTTGGCGGTGATGCTTTCTTCTTCGACATACAGCGCGGCTTCAGAAAGTTGCTGGCCGAGCCAGAGTGGGGACAACGGCAGGTTGCCCTGATCACCACTGTGACGGACCGCCTGGATCATTAACGGGTACCAGGCATCGGCTGCCAGTGGCGGCAGTTGCTTCTCATCAATAAGAGTATTGACGTAGCCACACCATTGCACCATGTCATCGATTTCGGTGAGTTGCAGATCCTCTTCGTATTCGCCGTAGACCGCCTGTTCACACAGTTCCGGCTCAATATCATGGAAATCGGCAAGACCGTGACGATCGCCCACCACGATCAGTCGCAACTCCAGCGGCATGGTTGGAATAGTGATCGGCAGAGGACATGTTTCATCCGGGGAAACCCAGTGGAACTGACGTTGGGTGATCATCTGCTTCAGGCGCAGCCACAGCAGCGGCTGAGCCAGAAGAGAACGTGCAGACAGGATCAGTACGCCCCCGTTGGCCTGATGTACCAGACCGGGCTGCAGGTTGATCTCATCATTGTGGATCCGGACGCAGCCAAACAGCTGTTCTGGTTCAACCCACTCTTGAAACACACAGGCACCACCGGCGGCAAAGGGTTCATCACCCTGGCTGGCGGGTTCTACGCTGACCTTGCTGCCCTGGATCACATAATGACTGCCCTTGAACGCGGTATTCTGCGGCTGCAGTTGTTCAACTGCATGGGCGATCAGCGCCAGATACTCACGCGTTTCCTGCGCTTTCAATAACATGAAACGCGGTGGTGACTGTGGATGGCAAAACAGCGTCAGTGCGTTTTCCAGCCGAGGCTGAATAGAGGCAAAGGACACGGGTGCCAACTGCGCGGCGGTATCAAATATCGCTTGATAAGGCGTAACGTCCGGCAACAGTGATTGCCATTCAAGTCGGTTATTGGTCAAAGTGTTAGATGCAATCGTCAAAAAGGGAAAGGGCGATTATACAAGAATAACGGCAGCTTGATAGATGCAGAGTAACAGTTGATGTCAGGGAGTTTGACATCGCGCGATGACTGTGCAAAAAACAGTCTAAAACGGGGTGTAATTGGCGGGGAAATTCGGCGTAAAGCTGTTATGCTTAATAAAGTTACGCGGTCACTGAAGAGCTCACGATGAAATATCAGCAACTGGAAAATCTGGAGAGCGGTTGGAAATGGAAGTACCTGGTGAAAAAGCACCGGGAAGGGGAAGCTATTACCCGCCACATTGAAAACAGCGTCGCTCAGGAAGCCATTGACGAGCTGCTGAAGCTGGAAAATGAGCCGGTAAAAGTGCTGACGTGGATAAGCCATCATATGAATCCGGAACTGGATAACCGGATGAAGCAAACTATCCGCGCACGGCGTAAACGTCATTTTAACGCAGAACACCAACATACGCGTAAAAAATCTATCGATCTGGAGTTTCTGGTTTGGCAGCGGTTGGCTGCGCTTGCCCGTCGTCGTGGGGTGACGCTGTCAGAAACCGTGGTGCAGTTGATCGAAGACGCAGAACGTAAAGAGAAGTACGACAGCCAGATGTCGTCACTCAAGCAGGATTTAAAAGCCATTCTCGGTAAAGACAAAGAGTAAACCTACCAGCCAGCCTCGACTTTGTAAGGGGCTCTTTGTTGCTAATGCCAACGTCATTTAATTTGGCCGAAAAAAAACCCCGCATTGCGGGGTTTTTTACTAAGAGTGGTAGCTTAGCCTTGTGGCTGAGTTACAACGTCTTTGATACCTTTAACTTCGATCTCTACGCGACGATCTGGTGCCAGGCAATCGATCTGTGCTTTGGTAGCACGGCCAGCTTTGTAGCCACAGGTGTTACCAGTGACTGAATCAGCTTCGCCCATACCACGTGCAGAGATTTTGTCTGAAGGAATACCTTTAGATACCAGGTAATCAACAACGCTTTGAGCGCGTTTTTCAGACAGTTTCTGGTTGTACTGGTCAGAACCAACGGCGTCGGTGTAACCCAGAACTACAACAGAACCATCTTTAGGATCCATGGAGCTCAGCTGAGTGTACAGCTGGTCCAGAGCCTGTTGGCCTTCTGTTTTCAGAGTAGATTTGTTGAAGTTGAACAGCACGTCAGACTTCAGAGTGAAACGCTTGGTTTCAACAACTGGAGCCGGAGCTGGAACTGGTGCTGGAGCAACAACATCATCCTGACCGAAACGGTAAGAAACACCCAGGCTCAGCATGGTGTTGTCTGGACGTGCGCCGACAGTACCTGCATCACCGATGTTGCTAACGAATTGGTAGTCCAGGCGAGTAGCCCAGTTTTTGGTCAGTGCGTATTCAACACCAACTGCTGCCAAAGGAGAAACGCCGGTGTCGTGGTCGCTCAGACGAGTGCCATTACCGTAGTTAGCTTTGGAATCAGCACGCCATACCATGCCGCCCAGACGAGTGTAGATGTCCAGATCGTCCATGATTGGGTAGCTCAGTTTAGCGGCCAGTTGAACGCCCTGCGCTTTGAAAGCACCGTTGTTCACGCTGCCTTTGTAAGGCATACGGCCAAGCCAGTCATAGCCCAGCTCGAAGCCCAGGTATTGGTTCGCCTGGTAACCCAGGAACGCGCCAGCACCCAGTTGATCTTTATGGGTCGGACCATTGCCGATACCATTCTGGTAACCGTTGCCGTAGAAACCAGTGTCATGGTACTGGGACCAGCCCAGTTTAGCACCAGTGTACCAGGTATTATCTTTTGGGGCGGCTTGCGCTACTGTTGCGAAACCTGCCAGTGCCACTGCTAATGCGATAGCTGTCTTTTTCA
>NZ_MCGS01000002.1:0-86704 GCF_002607755.1 Serratia sp. BW106 | reverse complement strand
TAGGCAATGAGCTTTAAAGCTGTTTAAGCCCTTGGTTAAATTCCTTCGCCAAGGTTTGAGCCCTCGTTTGTTACTCGGCCAGTTTATCTGGCGTTATAGAGCAACCTTGGCGATGTAAAGTCTACAACGTGGCGCGAAAGTTACAAGTGTGATGTGATAAAGCTCTAAAAAAAAACGCAGAAACATACATATTTACTAACATTAACCGGCAAAAAAGCGAGCATTTTGACCTTGGATTTAGGTCGCGGAACCGCAGCCGCACTCGCTTTGTCCCTGATCCCATAAAGGTTCCCTTGCAGGGAGATGAAAATGATGGGAAAAATCCTAAATTTACTTAATGATACAAAGAAGAGTGAATTTTTAGGGTGGAACAGTGTCCGTGAATCGGGTTTATGTCACGTTGAGGACGCATTATGAACCCATAAGCGTTACCTAATTCTGCCGCACGCCTTAATTTTAGACGATCTTCTTCTGTAAGATCGGGCAGCCATCCAAGAACTACACTGTAGTTACCCGTCAGCAGCGCTTTTTCCATCGCTTCAACCGTGTCCAACGGATGAATTTGACTCAGTTGCACCACTTTCCCCACCGGCAAACCGGATTGCTGTAGCCACAACTTACTCAGTTTTTGCTGTGGGGTCAGCCATAACAGCCAGCGTGACTGCATACCCAACTGCTGCAACAGTGGCAGCAATAGTTGCGCCACTGCGGGCTGATGCTCGTTGTAAACAAGTTCACTGATAAGGCCATTCTCTTTGCCGGCATCCGTGCTTTCTGCAGCATTATTCACCGCAAAAGAGCTGTGGCTGAAATTGGTTTTGTAGAGTGATTGAGTACGCATAAAGTATCCCGCCCGTAGTGTCACTGTATGTTTATACAGTATATCCTATTGTGATTAAGATCAACCCAAATCTTCGTGGTACCTCGCATAATTGCGATTATTTTTTATACGACGGGCTTTTGTGATTGGCATGACTGCGGATAGTGCGTATTTTTCTAATTACTTGTTCACGTTACCTTTATTTCATTGATGAGAGGAATAATAGAAGGGTAACCTACACCAGGAGAACGCTATGAAAGGGACATCAACGGGAAGGATCGTACAGGCCAAAGCTTATTTTTACGCATTAGGTGGCATCACAACACGCTCACAATTCGGTGGGTACGGGATACTGGCCGATGGCGTCATGTTCGCGGTGATTGCCGAAGGGGAGCTGTATCTTCGCGCGACGGATAGCCTGGAGCCAGCCTTCCGCGAACGCGGAATGGTTAATATGGTTTACTCCAAGCGTGGAGTACCCATAACCATGCGTTATTACTGGGTTGATGAAACGCTATGGCGGGATCGTGGAGAACTTGTAGGGTTAGCCTGGCAGGCAATTCGGGAAGCACGCCGGGAACTTAAGGTGAAAACGGATAACCAGGGGCGTCTGAAGGCCTTGCCGAACATCGACATCAATATGGAACGTTTACTCTGGCGGGCGGGCATTCGCAATGTTTATGATTTACGTCTGAACGGTGCCAAGCGCAGCTATCTCCGTCTGTTGCAGCAGCAACGCAATTTGGGCCTACGGGTACTGCTTTCTCTGGGGGGAGCCATTGCCGGTTATCATCATGCTGCCTTACCCTCGGAAATGCGTAGTGAGCTGACTCATTGGTTTGAGCGAACCATGTCGTTGCTTAGCCACGGACATAACCCGGGAGTTCGGGGCCTGATAAAAGGCCCCGGGTGATTAGGCCGATTTGCCAATTTGCGCATTGAGCATCGTGAGTTCCGGAAGCAATTCAATCACCAATCCAATCTGCTGTAATACCAATTGATCTTTGCTTTCCGGTTCCGGCGCTGCGTGCTGAATACGTTCTGCCAGACTTTCCAACGCCTGAGTGATGCGTTGTTCGTCCTGTTCTTCCCAATGCAGGGCGCCATCGACATAACAAACTGCATCATTCAGCAGATCCAACGTAGCAGGGTTGTTCAGGCGCTCACGGTGGGCGCCCAGCGCAGAGATATAACTCAATAAGGTGTGGTTTAAACACAGCAGGCGAAAGGCGGCTTCCTGAACTTCCTTATTGGCTTTGGGGTCGGCAGACATGTTGGATATCACCGAAGCCAACTCTGCATCACTGTTGTGTGCATCCCGGCGAGCGATACGATAAGGAAGGCCATTATCTTTGCCCTGATGGTATTGCACCAGAATGGCATCCAGATAACGGCAGTTGGCGTTCAGCGTTTTGCTGACAACTGCCGGCAGTTGGCGGAACTTCCAGTCTGGCCAGATAAAACTGACTGCCGCCCAAGCGATGGCACACCCTAAAATCGTGTCGTAAACGCGAGGCGCGGCGACTTCAAAACCTTCACCCAGCAGGTTAAAGCACAGCAATACCAGTAGGGTAATAAACATGGTGGCGTGTGCATATTGCACGGTTCGAAAAGCAAAAAAAAGCACGCCGCTGATAACAATCAGCACCATCTGGCCTTCCAGTGAAGGCACAAAATAGAGGATCGGCAGACCGATAAGAATACCAGCAAGCGTGCCGATAATTCGAAGCGCCAGCCGGCGACGCGTGGCATTGTAATTCGGTTGGCAGACAAACAGACTGGTTAACAGGATCCAATAACCGTGCTGCATGCCGGTAAACTGAATAAAGGCATAACCCACGCACAACACCGCTGACATGCGGATGGCGTGGCGGAATAAGGCCGACTGAGGTGTCAGATGGCGGCTGATACGCAAGCGGATGTCGCTCCAGCCGGTGATCCGGTCATCCGACAGGCTATTCTCTTCCACCTGACCGTTGGCCAATGCCTGTTCGGACTCAATATTCGCCAATTGTGCGTCAATCGCGCGTAAGTTTTTTAACAGGTGTGACAGCGCTTTGGTTAACTCACGATTTTCCGGGGTGATGGCGATGCGAGTCAGAGCTTCTTCAATACGGGCAAAGGCCGGTTCAAAGCGAGGGTTGTGCTGATACTTCTGCCGCAGCAAAATCGACTGTGCCAACTGCTGACAGGCGCGTGCTTGCATGCTGAGCAAACGCTGGAATCGGAACAGAATATCACTGTGGCGGAATTGTCGGCTCAGGGCTTGATATTGAACGTGAGAGGAACTGGCGCGCTCATGGATATCCTGGGCAACGAAATAATAATGCAACGTGCGGCGGGTACCGCGTTGACCTCGATCGCCTTTTAACCGCGTCAGCAATGAAACTTTGGTCTGGTTCAGAATGGTCACCAGAGCACTGTTGGCCATGGCAACATCCATCCACGGCAGGTCTGCATCATGCTCGACGTCGGGATCAAACAGGTTGGCTTTGGCATCCAGATAATTCGCCAACTGATTGTAACAACGTGCCAGGTTTTCCTGCAATGGGCGGATAGGGAAGATCAGGTGTCCAATCAGCGTCAGCAGGTTGTACCACAGGGCACCGATGATCAGTAGCATCGGTTGTTGATACCAGGCGTCGTACATTGAAGTGCCGAGCATGGTATAGACCGCGATCAGCAGAGCACCAAACGCAATGGTGGCGTAGCGTTGCCCGAGCGCACCCAGCAAAATAAAACCGCAGGTGGAAGTGGTCAGGCCGAGCGCGAACAGCCAGGGATAAGGGAACAACAGTTCAATGGAGGCGGAGGCGACAAAAAAACACACCAACGTGATCAGCAGATTGCGCAGTCTGCCAGTCAGGCGATCATCCAGATCGGTCAATGCCGCTGCCACCACCCCCAGAGTCAGGGGAATGGTGAGCTTGGGAATGGCGAGCCACCAGGGTACGGCGGCAGCGCCGGCCAGCGCAATAAAAATACGCAGGTCATAAAGCAGATTGCTGTTGTAGGCATAACGGCGTATTGCTGGTGCAAAAGAGAGCACGAAAAACTCCTCAGGCGGAGAAAAAATTAACGCTGCTGGTACTGACGTCGGGCATTTTCAGTTCTGGCCTGTTGCGCCATCTCAACGGACACCACACGGCGTCCAACCGGCCACAGGGCAATAGCGGCGATTTTGAAATTGGCTATGCCTACCGGAATGCCAATAATCGTCACGCACTGCACAATACCGGCAGCAATATGTGACAGGCACAGCCACCAGCCGAACAGGATCAGCCAGACAATATTCAGCAGTGAACCGCTGGCGGAAAGCAGCGCGTTGCTTTTTTCCGGGTACAATTCATTAACGTGAATAGCTTCGTTGCCGAAAGGCAGTAACGATAGTTTGGTGATTTCCCAGCAGGAGCGGGTTAACGGTAGGGTGATGATCAGCAGCACGCTAAACACCGTTGCGACCAGCCAGCCAAGGGTGGTGAAAAAGCCGCCTAACACAAAATTAAGAATATTCAGTACAGTACGCATAGTCGTCATTCTGCTCTAATGATGGCCAAACCGCGATGCGGTTGCGTTTGCTATCAAAACGCAAAATCTATTCTACCCTTTTTTTAGCGCTAGAGTGTCACTGCTTATCACAGGTAAACTGGCAGATATCCGTTATTTAATCTCAACATAGTCATGGCGCGAAGATATGGAACTTAAAGCGACATCGCTGGGGAAACACCTGGCTCAGCATCCTTATAACCGTGTGCGGTTGCTGCACGCCGGTGTCGAGGTGAGCGGTGAAAAACATGAATATCTCATTCCTTTCAATCAGTTGATTCATGTCAGGTGTAAGCGAGGCATCGTCTGGGGCGAGCTGGAGTTTGAGCTGCCGGATGAAAAAGTGGTGCGCTTGCACGGTACCGAATGGCAGGAAACTCAGCGCTTCTATCATCATCTCCAGCAGGCCTGGCAACAGTGGAGCGCCGAGATGAGCGAAGTCAGCGCCGGCGTGTTGCGCCAGCAGGTTGAACATATTCAGCGTATTGAACAGCAGGATAAGTGGTTTAAAAAATCCGAACTGGGCAAGTTGCAGCAACAAATCCGCGAGTCTTTCGGCGCCTTACCCATGCCGGTGGCACGGTTGGATCAATTCGACAATTGCCGGGATGATTATCAGCTTTGCCAGCAATGGCTGCAGCAGGGGTTGCGCAGCGTAGGGCTGCGTAATCAGCAGTGGACCGAACGTATGCTGGAGGCCTACCACGATTTCTTCCAGAACATCGAAACTTCACCGCTGAACGACTCGCAAAGCCGCGCAGTGGTCAATGGTGAAGACTCGGTGCTGGTGCTGGCTGGGGCTGGTAGCGGTAAAACCTCGGTGCTGGTGGCGCGAGCCGGCTGGCTGCTGCGTCGTCAGGAGGCTGAACCCGGGCAAATACTGTTGCTGGCATTTGGTCGTCAGGCGGCGGAAGAGATGAACGAGCGTATTCAGGAGCGCTTGGGTAGCGTGGCGATTCAGGCCAAAACTTTCCACGCGCTGGCGCTGCAAATTATTCAGCAGGGTAACCGTAAAGTGCCGGCGATCAGTAAGCTGGAAACAGACAGCAAGGCTCGACGAGCTTTGTTGATAGCGCATTGGCAGCAGCAGTGTGCCGAGAAAAAAGCCCAGGCCAAAGGGTGGCGGCAATGGTTGATTGAAGAGCTGGAATGGGAAGTGCCTGAAGGCGATTTTTGGCAGGATAAACGCTTGGCTGAACGGCTGGCAGGTCGTCTCGAACGCTGGCTGGGGCTGATGAGGATGCACGGCGGTAGCCAGGCCGAAATGATAGAACAGGCGGATGAAGAGATCCGTGACCTGTTCTCAAAACGTATCCGGCTGATGGCACCCTTGCTCAAGGCCTGGAAAGGCGCGCTGAAAGAGGAAGGGGCGGTTGATTTCTCCGGTCTTATCCACCAGGCGGTCAATATTCTGGAGAAAGGGCGTTTTGTCAGCCCGTGGAAGCACATTCTGGTGGATGAGTTTCAGGATATCTCACCACAGCGTGCGCAATTGCTGGCGGCGCTGCGTAAACAAAACAAGCAAACCTGTTTGTTTGCGGTGGGTGACGACTGGCAGGCCATTTACCGCTTCAGCGGGGCCGAACTGACGTTAACCACGGCGTTTGCCGATAACTTTGGCGAAGGTGCCCAGTGCGCGCTTGATACGACTTACCGTTTCAATGAGCGCATCGGTGAGGTGGCAAACCGCTTTGTACAGCAGAACCCGCATCAGTTGAAAAAACCGTTGAACAGCTTGAGTAAAGGTAATAAGAAATCGGTAGTTCTGTTACCGCATGAACAGCTTGAAAATTTGTTGGATAAGCTAAGCGGTTATGCCAAGCCGGAAGAAAGGATCCTGGTGCTGGCGCGTTACCATCATCTGAAACCGCAAGTGTTGTCAAAAGCGGCGACCCGCTGGCCTAAATTGACCATTGAGTTTATGACCATCCACGCCAGCAAAGGGCAGCAGGCTGAGTATGTGATTATCGCTGGTTTGCATGAAGGCAACGATGGCTTCCCCGCGGTTGCGCGTGAGTCGATATTGGAAGATGTGCTGTTGCCGCAACCGGAAGATTTCCCGGATGCAGAGGAGCGACGCTTGCTGTATGTGGCGCTGACTCGCGCCAAGCATCAGGTATGGCTCTTACAGGATCGCGAGCGTCCGTCGGTGTTCGTGGAACAACTTCAGGATCTTGGCGTACCGTCGCAGAAAAAACCCTGAACTTAAGGCCTGGCGGAAACCAGGCCTTAAGGGTTATTTCAGGCGATCCTGCAAATAGCGTTGGTAGTCAGGGATGGCGATTTCTACTTCGCTTTTGAACAGTGAAGAGCCAATCAGAAAATCTGCGGTTGAGCGGTTGGTGGCGACGGGGATATTCCACACGGTCGCCAGGCGCAGCAGGGCTTTCACATCCGGATCATGGGGGACCGCGTTCAAGGGATCCCAGAAGAAGATCAACATATCGATTTTGCCTTCGGCAATCAGTGCACCAACTTGCTGGTCGCCCCCCATCGGCCCGCTCAGCATGCTATGCACCGGAATACCACTGGCTTGTTGCACCAGGTTACCGGTGGTGCCGGTGGCATAAAGTTGGTGTTGTTCCAGCAAGGCCTTATTGTCTTCTACCCATGCCAGCAGGGCTTGTTTACGGTGATCGTGCGCCACCAGCGCAATGTGTTTGCGCGCGGCGATAGTGCGGGTGGTAAATTCCATCTGGATTTCCTTCGCTAATCAGGGGATGTGCGACAGATTACTGAAACTGCTTTTCACTGCCTAGCGTTTACACCTGAAAATGCGAAGAAAGCGCGCCTTTAAATAAAGGCGTCGGCAATCTTACTTAACGCACTGCCTGTTTATTGGCCCAGTGGAGAAAACGCTTCTGCGTTTCTTTGTCCGCCTGCTGATACCAGTATTGCAGCATCTGTTCGGAAACGTTTTCACCTTTCAGCGTCACCGTGGGGGAGTTTAACACTGCGCTACCCAGTGAGGAGGAGGCAGTGGAGCGTGCGTGGGTGAAGGCCGGTACGGAGGCAGGGCGTTTCTGACTGTTATAATCCGCCATTACCTTTTCCAGATCGACGCTGAGCGTGACGCCATCGGGGTGCAATACATCGTGTTTCATCACCAGCGCGTTGCCGTTTTTATCAATCACCTGATAATTTAGCGTCTTGTCAAATCGCTGACCGTCCCGAACATTTTCAATGCGCGGCAGCTCAATGGCGACGGAGCTGACATTTTGCGTATTGAAGGTGGCGATCAGCGGTGGTGAAGTATAGGCCGTTTGATCGTTTTGCCCTGAGCGTACAGATTTGACCACTTTAAACAGCAACTGATGTTGCCCGCCATCCAGCTCCAGGCTGTCGGCGCCTTTTAACAACGATCCTGTCATTTTCTTGCCGTCGACCACCAGCAGGTCGATGTCAGGGGAGAGTTTCAGGGTCGTAGCCACGGCAGGCATGCTAATACTGATGCTGAGCAGCCCCGCAACCATCAGACCAAATTTCATTGTTATCTCCTTATAAGTAGCATCGCTATCAGTGTTGAACACGCCACAGGTTGTGTCAAAGTTTTTCAGCATCATGGTTTAAGTTACAAATGTACACACTTATATTCATTTTGACACTTTTTAAACCGGCATATGCTGGCAGTGACAGCATCAGACCGCAAAAGTCGCCGGGAGTTTCCGGGACCCCAGGTTTAGCCGATTTAAGGTCAATGGGTTACACTCGAAATAGGGAAATCCCCCGTTGATCATTGGGAGCGGAAAATGCAAGACAACGAGATTGCCGGTCTGTTGCAGCAGGTGAAAACCATTGCGCTGGTGGGTGCCAGTGACAATCCGGCACGACCCAGTTTTGGTGTGATGGCCTATCTGCTTGCACAGGGATATCAGGTTACGCCGGTCAGCCCAAAACTGGCCGGAAAAACGCTGCTAGGTCAGCAGGCCTATGGCACATTGAAAGATATTCCGCATCCGGTGGACATGGTTGACGTGTTCCGTAATTCAGAAGCGGCATACACGGTAGCGCAAGAGGCCATTGCGATCGGTGCCAAGGCTCTGTGGCTGCAAATCGGCGTTATTAATGAACAGGCAGCGGCATTGGCAAGCGAAGCGGGGTTGAAGGTGGTGATGGATCGCTGTCCTAAAATCGAAATCCCGCGTCTGGGGCTGGAGCGCTGAAAAATAAAAAGCCTGGCATAGTGCCAGGCTCTTATCGGGTGTTTCTCAGGCCTGGCGCATCAGTTGCGCAGGCGTGGGGCTTGTAGCTGGTGTCGGATAGACTCCGCCAATTCGTCCAGCGATGGTTGTTCAGGATGAGCGTCCTGGGCTTCCCCATCTAACTGTGCTTCCGCCAGATAGGTATGCACCGGTTGGCCTTCTTCGTCTTCCATCACCACGTGGTACCAAGGAGCGAACCGTAGATCGGTATTCGCCGCTATTTCATCAGCTTTAGGCTGGTCCATAGAGTATTCAGGGTCGATATCAATCACCACCCCCAAATACCCCAGCAGCTTATGCCGAACCTGTTGCCCGATACCGAATTTGCTGGCAATCATGATGACCTCCTGAGAAACAGTGCCTTGCTCTCTATATGAGGGCAAAACAGCGTATTTCAAGTTACATCACCCGACACGCAAACCCTTTCAAATACAGCCCTTCAGGATAAGTCGCGATAACCGGGTGATCGGCAGCCTGACGATACTGCTCTATAAATTGTACATCACGCCCGGCATCTACAGCGGCATCGGCTAAAATTTTCTGGAATAAATCGGTTGGCATCAGGCCGGAACAAGAGAAGCTGAGTAAAATACCGCCCGGGTTCAGCAATTGCAGCGCCAACATGTTGATATCTTTGTAGCCGCGGCAAGCACCGGCCAGTTGGTTCTTGTTTTCGACGAACTTCGGCGGATCCATAATGATCAGGTCGAATTTCTCACCCTGAGTACGGTAGGCGCGCAGCAGTTGGAACACGTCATCACGGACAAATTCGGCTTTGCTCAGGTCTAACTTGTTCAGCTCGACGTTCTGTTTGGCGATATCCAATGCGGCTTGCGACGTATCAACGCTGATCACCTGCGTACAGCCACCCATCAGGGCAGACACGGCGAAGGCACCGGTATAGGAGAAGCAGTTCAGTACGCGACGGCCGGCGGAGTAATTACGTGCTGCCAGACGGCTGTCGCGCTGGTCGAGGTAAAAACCGGTCTTATGGCCTTGCTGAATATCTACCAGTAGTTTCATGCCATGTTCGGTAATCGGCAGCAGAGCAGGGGGCAGATCGCCCAGCACCTGGCCTTGGGCTAACGGTAAACCTTCTTTTTTACGCACTGCTACGTCTGAACGATCGTAGATGGCACATTCCGGGTAACAATGCTGCAAAGCGGTAATCAACGCGGCACGCTGATATTCAGCACCGGCGGACAGTAACTGCAGCACCAGGAAGTTCTGGAAGCGATCGATAGTGATGCCCGGCATACCGTCGGATTCACCGGCAATCAGACGGTAGCTGTCCAGCCCATCACGTTTGGCAACCCAATCACGCCAGGTTTGCGCCTGTTGTAAACGGCGGATGAAGAATTCGATGTTAATCTCTTCTTCTTGCTGGAAAGTCCAGACGCGGGCGCGGATTTGCGACTCCGGCGAGTAGGCACCGCGTGCCAGCCATTTGCCCTGGGCGTCGTGAATATCGATGGTTTCGCCAGAAAGGGCTTTACCTTCAATACGTTGAACAGCGCCGGAAAATACCCATGGGTGGCGACGGAGTAAGGACTTTTCACGTCCTTTGGCGAGATACAGGCGTACGGTCATAATTAAGAATGCTGCCAGCTAGATAAAAAGAGTGACATCGCCGTGCAAACGCACAGGCAATACCATAAATGTAAGTCGATAAGGGGGCGATTATGACACAAGTTTGCATTGCTGCGTATGCCTATGGCGTAGTGCAAGGGGTTGGGTTTCGCTATAACACCCAGCATCATGCGACGGCGTTGGGATTGAGCGGTTACGCACGTAATCTTGATGACGGCAGCGTAGAAGTGGTGGCCTGCGGCGAACAACCTCAGGTGGATAAACTGGTGGAATGGCTGAAAAATGGCGGCCCGCGCAGCGCACGTGTTGATCGCGTGCTGGTGGAACCGCGAGGCACCGCCGATTATCAAGGCTTCAGCATTCGCTATTAGCCGGGTATCAGATGCATTTTACCGGTTTCGGCAGGCCGGCAATTTTGGTGGCCTGCTTGGCCGGACCTTTGGGGAACAGACGGTAGAGATAACGGCTGTTGCCTTTCTCTTCGCCGTATTTCTGCGCCATGGCTTTGACCAGCATGCGGATCGCCGGTGAAGTATTAAATTCCAGGTAAAAGCTGCGGACGAAACGCACTACTTCCCAATGTGCCTCGCTCAGTATTATCTCTTCCTGTGCGGCCAGCAGTGGCGCCAGGGCCTCATGCCAGTCCGCGCTGTTTTTCAGGTAACCCTGTGCGTCGGTTTCAATAACCTGACCTTCATACTCCAACATACTGCCTCGGTAACGGGTAATTCAGAACGGCCGCCAGTTTAGCAAACTTTTGTCGCTGCAAAAAATAAAGCCCCGCCGGAGCGGGGCTTTGGGTATTTCTCAGACGTTGAATCAGTTGCTGCGCGCGAAGCCCAGAATGCTCAACAGGCTGATGAACATGTTGTACAGCGACACGTACAGACTGACGGTGGCGCGAATGTAGTTAGTTTCGCCGCCGTGGATAATGTTGCTGGTTTCCCACAGGATGGCACCGGCGGAGAACAGGATAAACAGCGCGCTAATGGCCAGATGCAGGGCAGGGATCTGCAGGAACAGGTTGGCGATGACGGCAACGAGCAGCACCACAAAACCGGCCATCATCATCCCGGACAGGAACGACATATCCTTGCGCGTGGTCAGCACGTAGGCCGAACAGCAGAAGAACACCACCGCGGTGCCACCCAGTGCCAGCATGATCAGGTCGCCGGCTCCGGTATTAATGAACGAGCTGAGGATCGGCCCCAGGGCGTAACCCATAAAACCGGTCAGCGCGAAGGCCGCCAGAATGCCCGCTGGGCTGTTCGCCAGCTTATGGGTCAGGAACATCAGCCCATAGAAACCGACCAGCATCAGCAACAGGCCCGGCGCCGGCAGCCCCAGCATGGTGCTGGCCGTTGCGGTAAGCGCAGAGAAAGCCAGCGTCAGCGAAAGCAGGAAATAGGTGTTACGCAGAACCTTATGTGTACTCAGTAACGAGTCACGCGAGGAGGATGAGACGACAATACGGTCCATAATGATCTCTCTTATCAGGTCATCACAAAATTAGTGACGATGATAGGCAGCGCAAGCATTTGATTAAAGTTTGTTTACCAATCTTTACCCTTAGTCATCATTGCTGCAACATTGAACCGGCGTTGGTGGTTTCTTCAACGCTTGCACGTCAGTTGCTGTTTTTTCGCTCGATTGAACGGTAATGGGCTTTACAAGCGGATCAGCTGTGTTTATAGTTCGGCTCGTTGCGGAGGGGTGGCCGAGTGGCTGAAGGCAACGGTCTTGAAAACCGTCGACGGGAAACCGTTCCAGAGTTCGAATCTCTGCTCCTCCGCCATAAATTATGACCCCGTGCTCTTAGAGCGCGGGGTTTTTTTATGTCCTAAAGATGGCTTGTTGCGCTGATGTCATAGTGCTTATGGCATAAAAAAACCGCCCCGGATGGGGCGGCTGAATAGAACAGTAGCGCAGGGAACTAGCGTACCAAATGCAGGAAGTGCAGGTGTTTCTCGTACTGGTCGAGAATATCGTGGATGATCTGTTCTTGCGTCCAGCCCATCACATCGTAATCCTGGCCCCCTTCCTTCAGGTGGACTTCACCCCGGTAGTACTTATGTTCTTCATCACGTTCTTCGTCTTTCAACCCGGCCAGGGCAAAGGCCGGTTGAATGTAAGCCCGCAGGCGCACCTCATAGACAAAGTTCAGGTCTTCACCCAAATCGACTTCGAAACGGATGCGATCGTCCTGTGAATCATCAATCGAGGACGTGGTGTTTTGCTTGGCTAATTCTGCTTCTACCAGCGTCATGGCTGGTTGAACCACTTCACCGACAAACCGTTTTACCTGAGAGCGTTTAGGGAAGTAGGCGATATTACGTAAGCGCCGTTGCCATGAGATCGGATTGCGTGCGGCAGTCGGTGCAATAGTGGTCATCACCTGGCTGTCGCGCTTATAGGCGTCGATACGCAAGGCCTTTAATAGCCCGTAGATCGACACCAGCAAGATCATCGAGAACGGCAGGGCACTGGCGATGGTCACGGTTTGCAGCGCGCTTAGCCCACCTGCGAGCAGCAGGGCAATGGCGACCAGACCCATCATGGCGGCCCAGAAAATCCTCTGCCAGACCGGCGTTTGGTCGGTACCACCGGAAGCCAGGGTATCTACCACCATCGCCCCCGAATCCGCCGACGTGACGAAGAACACCACCACCATCGCCATGGCGATAAATGACAGAATATTAGAGAACGGGAAATGTTCCAGGAAGTTGAACAACGCCAGTGCTACGTCATTTTGCACCGTGTCAGCCAGATCGCGCGCCCCTTCGGCCATGATCAGATTAATGGCACTGTTACCGAACACCGTCATCCACAGCAGTGTGAAACCTGCGGGAACGAACAGCACGCCGGTGACGAATTCACGGATGGTACGTCCGCGTGAAACGCGGGCGATAAACATGCCGACGAAAGGCGACCAGGACAACCACCAGCCCCAATACAATAGCGTCCACCCGCCCAGCCAGTTACTGGATTTTGGCTCGTAGGCATACAGGTTAAAAGTCTTGCTGACGATGTCAGAAAGATAACCGCCGGTATTTTCTACAAAGGATTTTAGTAACAGCACGGTTGGGCCGAGTGCAGCCACCAGGACCAGCAGCAGCACCGCCAGGCCGAGGTTCAATTCGGACAGAATGCGGATGCCTTTATCCAGCCCGGACACCACTGACAGCGTCGCCAGGCCGGTGATCACCACGATCAGCACCACCTGTACCGTGGCGTTGATCGGCAAGCCAAACAGGTGGTTAAGACCGGCATTGACCTGTAAGACGCCGTAGCCCAATGAGGTGGCGACGCCGAACACGGTACCGATCACCGCAAAAATATCTACCGCGTGGCCAATCGGCCCATAGATGCGATCGCCAATAATCGGGTACAACGCGGAACGCAGCGTCAGCGGCAGGCCGTGACGATAGCTGAAGAAGGCCAGAATCAACGCCACGATGGCATAAATCGCCCAGGCATGCAGGCCCCAGTGGAAGAAGGTTAGGCGCATGGCCTGTTTAGCCGCTTCCACTGTTTCCGGCGTTCCGACAGGGGGAGAAAGGTAATGCATCACCGGTTCGGCGACACCAAAGAACATCAGACCGATGCCCATCCCGGCGGAAAATAGCATGGCGAACCATGAAACATAACTAAAGTCGGGTTGGGCGTGATCCGGCCCAAGCTTGATATTGCCGTAACGCGACAAACCCAGATAGGTCACGCTCAGCAGGATCAGTGCGACCGCCAGAATGTAAAACCAGCTGGCGTTGGTGAAAATACCCTGTTGCAACGCTTTGAATTTGCGATCGGCTAACTCGGGGTACAGGGCGGCAAAGGCCACCAGGATGATGATTAAAGCGGCAGAGATAAAAAATACCGGAGGATTGATATGGCTACGACGTGCCACAATTTCAGTGTCGTTTTGGCTCATAGAATACCTTCTAGCTAGTCCGTTAGGGAATGGGGGTTAATCCTTTAAAACAGCTCCATAAAAAGTGGGCGAACAGCTGCCCGAGAAATTTAACTCGGCGAGTATAGCGAAAAAACGAGGTAATTGACATTTTTTGGTTAAAACGGCTATTTTAAGTGGTTTTGTTAGATGTTTTAGCTATATGAAAAGAGAGCGCTCAGGAAAGACAATTCACTCTTTTCGAAGGGATAAGACAGCCTGGCCGAGTAATGCCTGTATGTACATCAACACCGCAGCAGACTGCGGCTGTCGGGCGTCAGTGGTAGGAAAGGAGCTTTTAGCGGCGGGGTAGAGCAGATCATGAGAGAAACCCCTATAACAGCGGCTTGAACCAGAGGGATGTGCCGTTGGCGCTTGATCAGAGTCATACAGAGGGTAAAATAGAGCGACGCGATCGCGCTTAACGCTTTCATGGAGATAGAGATGAGCTGGTATCAAATAGCATTGTGGACCATGATTTTTCTGAAGTCCGGTGCGTTTCTGGTGTTCGTTTGGTGGTGGATGTTCAAACGTGCCACTAAACCTTACGTTCGCCCGCAAGATGTTGTCATTGACGAAACGCCGGATGATGACAATCTGACCATGGAAGAAGTGATGAACAAACACGGCATCACCCGTGTGGAGAATCAAACTCAATAACCGCACCTTACGCCGGAATAAATGCAGAAACTATCCCTGTGCGACTTGCGGCCATGCCAGCAGGCCAGGGATAGCTCCCCAGCCTGCAGTCACAGTATTTAACGCCGTTTTCTCCCTACCCGCCATACCAGAATCAGCAACGCCAGTACCGCAATGCCGATTGCCGGAGCCATATAAGGCTGCAACCGCGCCAGCAGTGGGATCGGGCCGCCTTGGCGCAATATGGCGACGTCCGCGGCGCTGACTTTAACCGCCGGGTTACCATACTGTTGCAGGACAAAGTTGCTGATAGCGGCGATCTGTTGATCGTTCAGTGGATTCACATACGACTGTGGGCCAAAGTTTGGCATCAGCACGTGTTGACTGCCGACCCTTCTCTCAACGCCAAACAGCATGGCCGAAATCAGGTTAGCCGGGTTGCCGACACCGGTGGCGGTATTGTTGAACAACGAAGGGTAAGCCTGATTTTTACTGCCGCTGCCGTCCGGCTGATGACAGCTGGCGCAGTTGCCGCTGAACAGTGCGGCGCCGTCGGTCAGGGTGTTATTCGCCGTGGCAGGCTGTAACCCGCGCAACTGAGGCTCAACACTCGATGGCTTGCCATAGCTGTCGGCAGCCTGGCTGTCGTTGAGGTCGCGGATCGGCGTGGTGCTTTTCAGATAAACGGCGATGGCCGATAGATCCTCATCGGAAAAATACTGCAGGCTGTTTTCGATAGCCTCCGCCATGCCGCCCGCCGCCTGATTCTTGCCGGCCACCTGGCCCGTTTTCAGGTACTGGACCAATTGCTGCTGACTCCAACCGCCGATGCCGCTGATCGGATCTGAAGTGATGTTGGGGGCATACCAACTGCCCACCATACCGCCCGCCAGCGCCTGGCTATCGTCTTCAGCCATCAGCAGGTTGCGTGGGGTGTGGCAGGTGTCGCAGTGCCCCGGACCATTGACCAGATAGGCCCCGCGGTTCCATTGTTCGCTCTTGTTGGCATCGGGCGCAAAGCGACCGTCTTTCAGGAACAACAGATTCCAGGCGGCCATGCTAAAGCGCAGGTTGAACGGGAATGGCAGGTCGGTCAGCGTATTTTTCTGATCGGCCGGTTTCACGCCGTGCATAAAGTAGGCATACAGCGCCGTGATATCCGCGTCGCTCAACCGGGTGTAAGAGGTATAGGGCATGGCGGGGTAGAGGTGGGTGCCATCGGCACGAATACCGTCCCTGACCGCGCGGGCAAACTGCTGTTCGCTATAACTGCCAATACCCTCGACGTTGGACGGGGTGATATTAGTGGCGTAAATCACCCCCATGGGGGAACTGATACCATAGCCGCCGGCAAACGGCGTACCGCCTTCCGGTTTGGTATGGCAGGCCTGGCAGTCGGAGGCGATGGCAATCTGTTCGCCTTTCTTAATCAACGCCACGCCGCTCAGGTCAGCTTCGTTTGCCGCCTGTGCGGCGCTGCTGCCGAGTAACAGCAGGGATAGCAGCGTCAGTCTCGCCTGTTTTCTCATGACTTCACCGCCAGCTTGCGCGCAATGTCATCGGCGGCCTTGATGCCCAACGCCGCCATGGTCAGGGTACTGTTCACCACGCTGGCGGAAGGAATGGCACCACCGCCCGGCAACCAAAGATTGGCATGGTCATGAGTCCGGCAGTTACCGTCCACCACCGAATCTTCAGGGCTGTGGCCCATGATGGTGCCGCCCATAATATGGTTGTTGGCGTTCAGGCTGGTGGTGATATTAAACTCATCGGCGTCAAACAGCTGACCAATGTGCTCCAGTTGTTTGTGCGCGGCCTCTGCACCTTTACGCACGTAGTCGCCAACGTCGTAGTGGATGTCCGGGCAAGGCAGGCCATGGGCATCTTTGCGGGTTTTGCTCAGCGTCAGGCGGTTATTCGGGTCTGGTAACGGTTCCAGACTAATGGACAAATCGACGCCATAGGCGGCGCGACGGCGGATCTCGGCATCTAACGCTTTGCCGACCAACCCTTTTTCCAACGCCTGTTGGGTTGCAGGTACCACCCGGTTGATGTTGTTGAGGATCATTTTATTGGCCGAGTAGTCTTTACGGAACTCACCATCACGCGGGCCAACCAGACAGCTGCTTTGCGCCGGACCACGGCCCAGCCACAGAGGTTCTTTCGCCAGGAAAGTGCAGTGAAAACCTGAATGGTCCATCATGTTGCGGCCCACCTGATCGGAAGCGTTGGCGATGCCGTTCGGATTGCGCTCATTAGCGGCCATCAGCAGCAGGCGTGGGGTTTCTATGCCATTACAGGCCAGCGCAAAAGCCTTGGCCGTGGCCTGATGGGACTGTTTTTTGCTGTCCAGCCAATGTACCGCAGTCACCTGATTCTGTTCATCGGTGTCGATTTTGTACACCACCGCTTCCGCCAGCACGACCGCGCCTTTCATCTCTGCGCGTTCAACGTGATGAATACCGTTGTACATGGCGCCTATCGGGCAGATGGGCTGGCAATTGTTGTTACCACAGCAGGTCGGACGGCCTTTCCACGGATGGGTACTGCGCCCCTGCGGGATCGGAACCGACCGGTAGCCGTGCGGGTTGACCACTTCGGCAAAGCGGATATCGCCGTGAGCCCAGGGCACCATATCCATCGGGTAGGGTTTACTGCGCTCAACCGGGGACTGCTGTTGCGGATCGTTAGGGCCAGCTACGCCAATTTCTTCTTCGGCCCGGCAATAGTAGGGTTCCAGCTCGTCGTAGGAAATCGGCCAGTCGCGACCCACGCCATACAGGGTTTTCATTTGGAAATCGCTGGGCAGATGACGCCAGCAGGAAGCGGCCCAGTGCCAGGTGGTGCCGCCGACGGTACGCAGATAACCCTGCTTGAAACTGCCTGCGCTGGGGCCACTCAGGGCCACATAGTTGTTTTCCGGGAAGTAGAGCGGTGCGGTGGCGAACTCCGATTGCGGATACAGCCCCTGGTAATCAGAGCCGGCGCGGTTGTCAAAAGGCATATTGCGCCAGTTCTCTACCGCCTGGCCGCGTTCGATGCGCAGGCCCGCCTCCAGTACCAGCACAGAATACCCCTGGCTGACCAATTGATCGGCCATCATGCCGCCGACAATGCCGGAACCCACGATCACAATATCGGCCGAGGCGTTGCCATCGGCGGTAAATACAGGTTTTTTCATCAGAAGGCTCTCAGATCACAGGGAAACATTGACGGCAGGCGGAGCCGCGGTCCACCACAGCGGGCCATTGCCGCAGTAAGTGGGAACGATCAGCGCGTCGCTGGCGGGGCGATACATCAACGCATCTTTGTAGGCAATCAGCTGCGCCGTTTGGCCATGGCCGACGGTGCCGGTATACCAGGCGGTGATAATCGCGGTGACCACTTCCTGCAAGCCGGCCTGGATCGCCTGCTGCTGCAACTGTTGCGCACTTTGGCCCGCTTGTAACAGACCTCCGAGTTGCTCAACCTGTGCAGTGAACTGGGCATTCTGATTATGCAGCGCAGTAAAAATACGCGCCGACATTCCCTGATCGATATCCTGATGTTCGGTCAATGTCTGAGATATTTTGAAGAAGCGAGCAAACTGCAAGGGGTTGGCTGCAGCGGTTTGTTGTTCAGCCAGGCTGAGGAAAGGATAACTGAGCAGCGAGCCGGCCAGCAGGGTTGAGGCCAGCCCCAGCAGCACTTCACGTCGACTGAAACCGGTTCCATTTTTGGCTGGTAGCCCACCATCGTCTGATAACAAATTTTCCATGTGTTTTTCTCACAACAGGTGTTAGTGCCGAATAAGGCAAAAGGGAGCGGGTAAAGAGGGATAAAAAATAGTCAACAATGGAATAACTCCATTGCTTATGGTTTTGTATCTAATAATTTGGCGGGATATTAACTTGGCGATAACTTTCCAGCAATAAACTTGCTTAGATGCCATGACAAAACAGCACGTAAAGAATAAAAAACCCGCCGCAGCGGGTTTCCGGTTTATGCGTTAACTCTTGCAACCCATCAATTCCGGCAGCACGCCCGGTTTAGCCTTCAGCGACGCCTGGACGTCCTCTGGCAGACCCGCCCAGATAATCAACCCGGTGCGTTTCTCGATTTCACTGACCGTTACGCGGTACTGACAGAAATCGGCGCTTTTCGGGGTGTTTTGATCAAACAGAAACGCCGCATAGTGGTTCACTTCCGGGCTGTTGTTAATAAAAATCACCTTCCAGTAAGCGCTGGGAATGGTGTGCGCTTTTTGGGTGCCTGGCAATTTGCCCATATTGCGTTCGTACAGCGGCCCGGTCACGGTATACACCGAACTGATGTCTGCGCGGTCAATCAGCTTGCGTTCCTGATCTTCCAACCGCGCCCAGGATCCCTGGTTCAGGTCGGCCATCTGAGGCGTGATGTTGGAAAGGTAGTTCAGCGACTCCCAGTCAGACACGCCCGCCAGTGAGGCCAGCGGTGCCTGATGCCCACGGTCAACCTTCAGCGCCGCATTGGCACCGGTGTAGTCTGCCGGGATCAGGGTATCCGCCGGGTTCAGCGCCGGATCGGTTTTCCAGTTGCGGGTTTTACCGCTGGCCGGTGTGTCTTTGGTGATGTGATAAGCCACCCAGTTGGCAAACTTGGTGGTGCTGTTGTTGTTCAGCGTATAAGCATGGCGAACGATCGACACGTTGCTGCTGCCGCCGGTTGGGCAACCGACCGCACAGTTGTCGATGGATTCCAGCGCCTCGGCGGAAGCCTGAGCGGCAAACAACAGGGCGGCCAGAGCTAACATCTTGTTAAAACGCATATTCATGTCCTCAATAAGTTAAAATAATACTGTATGTATTTACAGTAAAATTAACTTATCGCAATGAAACGAATACAACAATGCAACACATTCACGTTACGAATGTGTCAGCGTTGGTACAGCAAAGTTGAGGAAAAACAGGCTATACGGCGACAGGGCCGCGGAGGTATCAAAAACGCCAAAAAGCGCGTGAGCACAAAATCAGCATAGGGTAGATCTCAAGGCGGCCCAGCAGCATCGCCGAGCACATCAGCCATTTGGCCGCATCGCTGAGCGTACCAAACCCGGCGGCGGTTTCACCAAAGCCTAATCCCATATTATTGATACAGGCGGCGACGGTAGCGAAGGAAGTGACCAGGTCATAGCCCATCAGATTCAGCAGCCAGACAAAAAAACAGCTGAAGAAGACGTAGAGAAAGAAGAAGCTCCAGACCGAACGCAACACCCGATCCTGAATCGGCGCGTTGCCGACCTTGATGGTGAAAATGGCGTTGGGATGGACCAGTTGGTTGATCTCATGTCGGCTCTGCTTGTACATGATCAGAAAACGCAGTGCCTTGATACCGCCGCAGGTTGAACCGACGCAGCCACCAAAAAAGCTCGCTGCCAACAGCAACATAATGGTGTGGGAGGGCATTTTGGCATAGTCAGCGGTGGCCAGCCCGTTATCGGTCATCATCGAACTGGTGAGGAAAAAACCGTGTACGAAAGAGTCTTTGGCACCGTACATACCGGAGCGGTACAGCTCGAAACAGACAATGGCCACGATAATCGCCAGCACCAACAGGAAAAAGCGCAGTTCCGGGTTTCTATACAGCGGCTTCAGGCTGCGGCGGCCCACGGCGACGAAATACAGGGTGAAATTCACTGCGGCCAGAATCGAAAAGATCCCGCCGACCATTTCCACCGCTGAGCTGTCGTAAAAACCCAGGCTCTCATTACGGGTAGAAAAGCCCCCGAGCGAAACGGTGGAGATCCCATGGCAGAGTGCATCAAACCACGGCATGCCCGCAATACGGAACGCCACCGTACAGGCCAACCCCAGGCCAAGATAAATCAGCCACAGGTTTTTCGAGGTGTCGGCCAGCCGCGGAGTCAGACGTTCTTCTTTGAACGGTCCCGGCATTTCCGACTGATAAAGTTTGGCGCCACCAATGCCCAACAGCGGCAGCACCGCGACGGCCAACACAATGACGCCGAGGCCGCCGATAAAATTGAGCTGGGAGCGGTAGTAGAGAAAAGACTTAGGTAAACCGGAGACATCATTAAGTACCGATGCGCCGGTGGTAGTGATGCCGGAAACGCCTTCGAACATGGCATCGGTCAGGCTGATATTAAGCGTGTCATCCATCCACAACGGCAGGGCGCTGACCATAGAAAACAGCAGCCAGAACAACACAATAATCAGAAAACCGTCCTGTGTGCGAAGCTGCACCTTGGACTGCCGCGTGCTGAACCAGCCCAATCCGCCGAGAGAGCCGGCAATCACCAGCGTATAGAAGAAGGAAAAAACGCTTTTTTCTTTATACAACAACGCCACCAACAGGGGGGGAATCATTGACAGGCTGTAAAGGAAAACTAAAAAACTGCAAAGATGAATAACGACCAGGATCTGTTTATTCTTGACCATACTTGCGCCCGAGTTGCCAGTCGGCAATGAGTCAATTTATTCTTTAAGTATATAAAGAATAAGGCAGACGATATAAAAAAAGCGTAAAAATTCATATCGTCTGCGAAGGTTGGCACGTTTTTTAACCGTGGTGGTGATTATTCCAACAGATTGTTTACGGTGCGACGCACGTATTGCGTCATCTGCGCCAGATCTTCGGGTGACACCGGTCCGCCACCGGCATGGACGACCTGCTGTTCAATCTGGGCAATTTCCTGCTCGACCTTATTGGCAATCTGCACCTTGACGATTTTATCCACCGACGAGAGCAGTACCTTCAACACCACTTTCAGCGCCACATTCTCGCAGAACGAATCGTAGTGATGGACCGCAGGCGGCGCCGCGGGTGGCTCGGGTGCGCGCGGGGCCATAGCCTTGAAACTGTCTACATTTTCAATAATAAGATCCAGGTCTCTTATTAGTTCATCAAAATCTTTAGACACTGACTTATTTCCCTTCGCTATGCGCAAAAACAGAACGCCCGTCATCAGGGCACAGGCCGGTGATTGACGGGCAGAACGAATTTCGACCGTGACGTTCAGGTAGTGAATGGCAGGCTGAGCGGCATTTTAACCTTGCTGCGGGTTGGCAACAAGATGGGGCCGAAGGAATCAACGGCCCCAGAGAGCAGGTAACTGAAGGTTATCGCTTAACTTTTCAGCTTGGCGGTGATTTTCGCCACGTGTTCACCCTGATAACGGGCAATGGTCAGCTCTTCCGGGCTGGGTTGGCGTGAACCGTCGCCGCCGGCGATGGTGGTTGCGCCATAAGGGGTACCGCCGCGGGTTTGCGAGACATCAAACAGTTCCGGAGTGGCATAGCCGATCGGCACAATAATAAAGCCGTGGTGCGCCAGCGTGGTCCAGGTGGAGGTGATGGTGTGCTCCTGACCGCCGCCGGTTCCGGTCGAGGAGAAGACGCTGCCCACTTTGCCGTACAGTGCACCGGAAGCCCACAACCCACCGGTTTGGTCGAGGAAGGTACGCATTTGGCCGGCCATATTGCCAAAGCGGGTTGGGGTGCCGAAGATAATGCCGTCGTAATCGGCCAACTCCTGCGGGCTGGCTACCGGTGCTTTTTGATCTTGTTTACCGCCGGCTTTGGCAAAGGCCTCTGCCGGTATGGTTTCCGGCACGCGTTTCAGGGTCACTTCAACGCCACTGACCCGGCGAGCGCCTTCCGCTACCGCCTCTGCCAGGGTTTCAATATGTCCGTACATTGAGTAATAAAGGACCAGTATTTTCGCCATGTTCCATTCTCCGCTCTGGTGATTGCAAGATATGCCCCCCTAAGCATAGGAGTGAATGAAGAACTTATCCTCGCGGTTTTATTTTATTCCGGCCATCGCCAGCAGTGTGCCGAAGGTAATCAGCAGGCCGCCAAAGGCTCTGTCGATACCTTTGCGCATGCGCAACAGGCGCGCATTGATGCGGGGGGCGGAAAACAGCAGCGCGACGGCACTGAACCAGAGAATATGGGCGAGTGAAATAAACAGCCCATAACCGATTTGTACGCTGAGCGGTGTCTGCGGGTTAACCACCTGCATAAACAGGCTGACGATAAAAATGGTGGTTTTCGGATTGAGCAGGTTGGTTAAAAAGCCGGTTTTCAGCGCGACAATATCGTTGACGGCGGCTGGCGTGCTGGAAGATGGGGCTGAATGGGCACCGGCGCTACGCAGCATACTGACGCCAAGATAGATCAGGTAGGCGGCGCCAATCGCCTTCAGCAGGGTGAATAACCACAGCGACTGCTGGATTAACACACCGACCCCAATCAGGGTATAGCTGACATGGATCAGCACGCCAGCGCCAATGCCACAGGCGGTTACTACCCCGGCGCGGCGGGAGAGCAGCAGGCTGTTGCGTGACACCATGGCAAAGTCCGGCCCTGGACTGATGACGGCGAGTAAAGTGATGGTGACGACAGCGAGGAGTTCGGTCATAGTTATCCTGGCAATAAATCAGAAAAGAGTGGCTGATTTATAAGAGAAATGACCGATGGTGACAAACGATGAAAACTGACCGTATCGGTGAGAAAAACTCACCTAGTGTTAATCGACCGCTGTCGCTGGGAGGGCTGCGTTGTTTTGAGGCCGCCGCGCGACTGGAAAGTTTTACTCAGGCGGCGAACAGCCTGAGTTTGACGCACGGTGCGGTTAGCCGCGCGGTCAGAGGGCTGGAGGATGAACTCGGTGTGGCATTGTTTGAACGCCGCCATCGGCGGGTGTACCTGACGGCAGCCGGACGTACGCTATTGCAGGCGTCACAACAGGCATTCGGCATTCTGGAGCACAGCGCACAAACGCTGCGGCAGCAGGCGCAGGACGCACCGCTGATATTGTCCTGCGAGCCGACGCTATTGATGCGCTGGCTGATACCGCGTCTGCCGGCATTTCAGTTGGCACACCCGGACATCAACCTGCAACTGGTGGCTGGCGGTGGGCAGTTTTCGTTTCACGATGGGATTAGCGCCGCTATCCGTCGCAACGATTTTGACTGGGGCGATAAGCTGCACAGCGTGGCGTTGTTCAACGAACGGGTCGGGCCGGTGTGCAAACCTGAAATGCTACGGCGTTTCGTGACCGCCAATGGCGGCCAGCCGCAGTTGAGCCAAGATGCGGTGCTATTGCACTCGGCCACTCGACCCGATGCCTGGCGACAGTGGGCGCAAGCACAGGGCGTCGCGCTGGCGGGGCGATCGGAACAGCGCTTTGATCATTTCTACTTCAGTTTACAGGCGGCGGTGGCGGGAATAGGTATTGCCATCGGCCCGTGGCAACAGGTGCGTGATGATGTCGCTAGCGGGTTGCTGTGCGCACCTTTTGGTTTTTCGTCGGACGGCAGTGGTTACTGTTTGCTGACGCCGCTAGAAATCCGGCCGGGCAGTGCGCTGGCCCGGTTGACGGATTGGCTACAGCTTACGGCATGCGCCTGAGTTTTTCTGCCAGGCGTTGTTGTTGCCAGCGACTGAAAACATCACGTAACAGCAGAGTACGGGTGGCACGCATGACCAGTGCGATGCTCATGCCGCCGATGGCCCACAGCGACCACAGATATTGCGGATGGGTAAACCAGTTGATGGCAAACAGCATCAGGCTGATGCAGGCAAACCGTACCGCCATACTCAACAGCTTGGTTTCCGCCGCGACCTGCCGGCGAATGGCCTGTTCTGCCTGATGATTATTGTCAGCTTTTTCCTGCTGTGTCGGCTGGTAAAGATCGCTGACCTGCAGCCCCATGGCTGCGGCAATGGCGGTCAGGGTCTCCAGACTGGCCTGTTCACCATTTTCAATACGTTGAACCGTGCGGCTACTGAGGCCGGCAATGGTGGCCAATTGCTCTTGTGACCAGCCCTTTTCCAGCCGTAATGGCCTGATGCGGTAAGTTTGCATTGCGTTCTCCAAAATGAACCCTCAATGAGACAAAGTGTAGGGGCTGGCAGCATCGACCGCCACGACACTAGCATGACATGTGCACGACAGACGGGTGACAGCCCACTGAAAATGCGGGCTGTTGTGGCGACTAGAAGGTGACGTTGCGGATAAAACGTAAGGGTTGCTGGCTGTGGTTAGCGTAAGCGTAGTGTTGATCGCTGTTGAACACTTGGGTTTGGCCAGCTTCCAGCGTCAAGGTTTGTTGTTCCAGTACCAGCGTCAGGCTCCCGGCGATGACGTAGATAATTTCGCTCCAGCCTTCGGCATCCGGCACCGAGTCGTAGTGCTCGCCCGGCATCAGCGTCCATTCCCAGAGTTCAACCCGCTGGCGCGCAGGCACGCTGGCGGCGAACAGCGCCTGACTTGCCGGTTGAACCCCTTGCCAGGCCAGTTCACCCACCAAATGGTTGCCACGCGCTTCGGGTGCCTGGATAAGATCGGTGAAGGCGATATTCAGCGCATCGGCCAGTTTGTCCAGCACCGCCAGGCTGACGTTACGGTCACCGGCTTCAATGCCGGCCAGCATGCGGCGGCTGACGCCGGATCTTTGTGCCAGCGCCACCTGACTGAGCCCCGCCTGTTGGCGATAACCGCGCAGGTTACTGCTCAGGTATTGCAGCACTTTGGGCGCTTCATGTTTGCCGCTGTTCACTGTATTGCTCATCCGCAGGCTTTACCTCATACTGGCAGGATCTGTGCATTATATTGCACCCAGCAGGAAGGGCAAGCCGGTGTCCGCAGTAAAAAAATCCTTTATTTCCGCCTTCATTCCCAAGATAAAACGACAGGAAGCGGTGCTGATTTTCATCACCATGATCTGGGGCGGCACCTTTTTGGCGGTGCATCTTGCCATGCAGGTCAGCGGGCCGTTCTTTTTCGTTGGTTTGCGCTTCGCCGCCGCCACGCTGGTGCTGATGTTGTTTTCGCTGCGCAGTCTGCGCGGACTGACCTGGTATGAACTGAAAGCAGGCGTGTTTATCGGCGTGGCCATTATGTTCGGCTATGGTCTGCAAACCGTGGGGCTACAAACCATCAGCAGCAGTCAGTCGGCGTTTATTACCGCCATGTATGTGCCTATGGTGCCGCTGCTGCAGTGGCTGGTATTGGGGCGTTTTCCCGGCGTGATGGCCTGGGTCGGCGTGTTGCTGGCATTCAGCGGCCTGATGCTGCTGGCGGCGCCGAGCAGCACCGATATGACGCTCAGCGTGGGTGAGATACTGACGCTGATTGGTACGCTGGGCATGGCCGCCGAGATCATTTTGATTGGCGCTTATGCGGGTAAGGTGAATGTTAAGCGGGTGACGTTGGTGCAACTGGCGACCGCCTCGCTGGCCTCGTTCCTGATGATGGTGCCGACCGGTGAGTCGGTGCCGCCGTACAGCAGCTATCTGTTGTACAGCGCAATCGGTCTGGGGATGGCCAGCGCCATTATTCAGGTAACAATGAATTGGGCGCAACGCAGCGTTTCACCGACGCGTGCCACGGTCATCTATGCCGGTGAACCGGTCTGGGCCGGGTTGGTCGGACGTATTGCCGGCGAACGTTTGCCCGGCGTAGCCCTGTTAGGCTGTGCGCTAATCGTGTTGGGAGTGCTGGTTAGCGAACTGCGCATCCGTCGCAAGGGAAAAGCGGCGGCGCTGGCCGAATAAGGCCCGATTACCGGGCCTTTGCGATGGATTAACGTACGGGACTGTCTGCCAGCGGCAGTGCTTTGCGCTTGCGCAGCAGGGCATTGAGGATAATGGCACCGAAAGTGGCAGTGCCGATCCCGCCCATGGTGAAGTTGCCAATGGTCAGTGCAAAATCCCCCGCACCCAGTACCAGCGTGACCGCCACCATAATCAGGTTGCCGTTATCACCCAGATCCACCTTGTTCTGCACCCAAATGCGCGCTCCGGCGACGGCGATCAAACCGAACACCACTACCGAGGCACCGCCCAGCACCGGGCCGGGAATGGTGTGGATCAACGCACCGAACTTCGGTGAAAAGCCCAATACAATCGCCACCACCGCCGCCGCGACAAACACCAGCGTAGAGTAAATCTTGGTCACCGCCATCACGCCGATATTCTCAGCATAGGTGGTCACTCCGGTACCACCCACCGAGCCGGAGAGCATGGTCGCCAGACCGTCCCCGACGAAGGCGCGGCCGATATAAGGGTCGAGATCGCGGCCGGTCATGCCCGCCACCGCTTTGACATGCCCGAGGTTTTCCGCCACCAGAATAATTGCCACCGGGGCAATCAGCAGCATGGCGTGCAGGTTAAACACCGGCGCGGTGAACTGCGGCAGACCGAACCAGGCCGCCTGGCTCAGTGCGCTGTAATCCACCGGTTTGCCAAGCCTTAAGCCATTGGTCGCCACCACGTAAATCAAATAGGCGGCAATCAATCCCACCAGGATCAACAGCCGCTGCATCAGCCCACGGGTGAATACCGCTACCGAGCCAATACACAGGATGGTGACCACCGCCATCCAACTGTCAAAATTGGATGCCGAGACGCTGCGTACGGCGATCGGGGCCAGATTCAGGCCGATCGCCATCACCACGGCACCGGTCACCACCGGCGGCATCAGACGTTCGATCCAGCGGGTACCGACGCTCATCACCACAAAGCCGATCAGCAGATACACCAGGCCGCAGGCGATGATGCCGCCGAGTGCCAACGCGATATTCGGGTTAGCGCCCTGGCCACTGTAACCGGTCAGGGTGATCACCAGCCCGACAAACGCCGCGCTGGAGCCGAGGTAACTCGGTACCCGGCCGCCAACCACCAGGAAAAACAGCAGCGTGCCGATGCCGGACATCAGAATAGCCAGATTGGCGTCAAAGCCCATCAGCAGCGGCATCAGTACCGTGGCACCAAACATCGCCACCGCATGTTGCAAACCCATCACCAGCGTCTGCGCCAGTGGCAATCGTTCATCGGGCGCGACGATCGCGCCATCCAGATTGCCTTGTTTCATACGCCATTGGGGAAACCAGGTATTCGCCATCGTTATCTCCAAAATGTTGAGTGCAGGTTAGGGTGACTGGTGAGTGCGTGTTTAGCGATTATCCGTCGCTGCCTGCTTTGGCAACGCGTGATAGCGTCGGTCGAAGTAGGCCAGGCCATGGCTGTCGTCATTACGCGTCAGCGCTACCGCCTGACAGAACAGAATGTCGTGAGTGCCGACGCTGACAATCTGACTGATCTGGCAGTCGAACGAGACCACCGCACCGTGCAAAATGGGGGAGCCGGTCGCCAGCGTAGACCAGCGCGCGGCAGAGAAACGCAGGTCCATCGGCGTTTTTCCGCCAAACAAATTCGACAGCGACTCGTGCTCCGCCGCCAGGGTATTGACGCACAGCGTCTGGTTTTGCTTAAACACCGAATAGACCGAGGCGGATCGATTCAGGCACACCAACAGCGTTGGCGGCGTATCGGTGACGCTGCATACCGCCGAGGCGGTAAAGCCGGCACGGCCGGCGGGCCCATCGGTGGTGATGATATTGACCGCCGAACCCAGGCGCGCCATGGCGTCGCGGAAATCCTGTTTTTCTACGTACGGTGGCGCTAGTGGCGCATCGGCAAGCAGCGTTTGGCTTTGCATGAGGTGTCTCCGGGTCTAGGATACAAGGCGGGTGTTGGCGTGCGGTGTTTTCAACAGCCAGCCCAGCAAAATGCGGTTAAAGTTCTCTGTGTCGGTCACGCTCATGGCATGGCCGCCGTACGCCATCTCTGCCAGTTCGCCGTTCGGCAGACCGGCCGCCAACTGATGTGAGCAGTGATAGGGCACCAGCAGATCGTCGCGGGAGCACAGCGCCAGGGTCGGCGTGGTGATGTCCGCCAAATGCGGACGGAAATCGGTATTCATCAGCGCATTCAGACGGCGCAGCAGGTTTTCGGTGCCCTGAAAATGCGCGGTCTGGTGCTGCAGTTCCTCATCGAGCAAGGCCTGGTGTTGCGACAGCCAGTCGGCGGGGAACAGGAACAGCGGTTGGGCACGCACGTAGGCTTCCACGCCGCTGTTGAGCAACAGATCCTGACGCACTTTGAAGCAGCGCTGGGTCTGGCTGTCCAGCGTCGGCCAACCGTTGACCACCACCAGTTTTTCGATCAACTGCGGGTGCGTGAGCGCCAATTGCAGGCCAATCATGCCGCCAAGGGCATGGCCGACGAAATAACAGCGTTCTACGCTGAGTGAATTCAGCAACTGCGCTACCTCATCGGCCATATCGGCCATGCTGTAGCCGTCCGGTACCTCACCTTTGCTGTGTGCGGTACCGAAGTGATCGTAAACCACTACCCGGAAATGCTCGCTCAGCGCGTTAATCTGCGGTTGCCAAAAACTGCCTGCGCCACCCAGCCCGGCGGAGAGTACCAGCGTGGGTGCCAGCGGTGTGTCTTTCCCCAAAATCTCAAAATACATGCTCGATCCTCAGCGAATAATGACTCAGCGGCCGATATGGGCCACGGTGGCGATTTCAATCAGGGCGTCCGACTTCACCAACCCGCACTGAATGCAGTAGCGTGCCGGTTTGTCGCCGGGGAAATACTCCGCATACACCTGATTGACGGCGGCATAGTTTTGCCAGTCGGTGAGGAAGATCGAGTTAAAGGTCACGTCGTCCATGTTGCCACCGGCGGTTTCGATCACGCTTTTGATGGTTTCCAGCACGTGGCGGGTTTGCGCCGCCGCGTCACCGACGTGTACCACGTTATTGTTTTTATCGAATGCCAGCGTGCCCGAGACGTAAACCACGCCGTCGGCCAGGGTGCCGGGCACGAAAGGGGCCAGTGGTTTGCCGGTGCCCGGCGGAGTAATGATTGTTTTTGGCATAGTGGTACTCCTGGTGAAAATTTAATATTTGGTGAATAAAAGCAAAACTCATGCCGTCTGGCTGAGTGGGGCGGCTAGCACGTCACAGAAGCTGTCAACGTCCGACACCCAGCCAAAGAAGGTTTCGATGTTGTACAGCGCCGCCTGCTGGGCGAACTGCGGCCCGGCCTGGTGAGTGGCGTCGGCCAGCACGATGCCGAAATACTCGAGGAAAAAACCGTCGCGTAGCGTGGACTCGACACAGACGTTGGTAGCGATGCCGGTAAACACCAGATGATGAATGCCATACGAGCGCAGCAGGCTGTCGAGCTGGGTGTTAAAGAAGCCGCTGTAGCGCGGTTTCGGGATCACGATATCGCCGGGCTGTGGCTGTAGTTCGTCCACCAGATCGTAATCCCAGTCGCCCTTGGCCAGCAGCTTGCCCATCAGTTCCGGGCGTTTACGCATGGTTTTCAGCGCGTTGGATTTATGCCAGTTGGGGGAACCCTGGCCGCCGGCCTCGACGTACTGGTTGTCCCAACCGTTCTGGAAGAAGATCACTTTGATACCGGCGGCACGGGCAGCGTTGATAGCGCGTTTGATGTTGGCGATCACCGGGGCGGTGGCCGAAACATCAAAACCGGCGAGATCCAGATAGCCGCCCTGCGAAGCGTAGGCATTTTGCATATCGACCACGATCAAGGCGGTTTCCTGCGGCGCAAAGGCGATAGCCTCCGGACGGGCGGGAAGGGTGACGGTGGCGCCGGCCTGCGGTGACTGACGGCGCACCACCGCTTGGTTTTCAACAATTTTCATCATGCGACCTCGCGGCTTGCAGCGGTTTGCGGGCAAACGTCGGCGCGGCTTTTCATCAGCGGCTGGATGCGTTCGCCAAAGTCTTCCACCCCTTTGACAAAGTCATCGAAGGTCAGCAGCACGCCTTCGGTACCGGGGACGGTGGCGATTTCATCCATCATGCGCGCCACGTTGGCATAGGAGCCGACCAGCGTACCCATGTTGATGTTGACGGCTGAGGTGGGATCCGCCATCTGGCGCACGTTGGTGTCGGCGCCGGATTTGGTGTCCTTGCCGCTTTGTTCGGTCAGCCAGGCCAGGGCTTCGGTATCGGCCCCCGCTTTATAGCTTTCCCATTTGGCGCGGGCGGCCTCGTCAGTTTCATCGGCAATGATCATAAACAGCACGTAGCAGGCCACGCTGCGGCCTTCGCTATCCGCCGCAATTTTCAGGCGAGCCGCCGTCGGTGCAAAGGCGGTCGGGGTGTTGACGCCCTTGCCAAAGCAGAAGTTGTAATCGGCATATTTGGCCGAGAAGGCCATGCCTGCGTCACTCTGCCCGGCGCAGATCACCTTGATGTCCGCCTGCGGCTGCGGGCTGACGCGACAGTCGTCCATCTGGAAGAACTCGCCTTTGAAATCGGATTTACCGGTGCCCCAGAGATCGCGCAGCACATTGACGTACTCCGCCAGATAGTCGTAACGGCGACCGAAGTAATCGTCACCCGGCCACATGCCCATTTGCTCGTATTCCGGTTTTTGCCAGCCGGTGACCACGTTCAGGCCAAAGCGACCGTTGGAAATGGAGTCGATGGTGGAGGCCATACGGGCGACGATCGCCGGTGGCATGGTCAACGTGGCCGCCGTGGCGTAGATCTTGATGCGTGAGGTGACGGCCGCCAGCCCGGCCATCAGGGTGAAGGATTCCAGGTTGTGGTCCCAGAACTCGGTTTTGCCGCCGAAGCCGCGCAGTTTGATCATCGACAGGGCGAAGTCGAAGTTGTAGTGCTCGGCCTTCTGCACGATGGTTTTGTTGAGTTCAAACGTCGGTTGGTACTGCGGGGCATTGCTGGAAATCAGCCAGCCGTTGTTGCCGATAGGAATAAATACGCCAATTTTCATTTGAACACCTCGGGTCTGCGAATGGGACGGTTCATGTGCTGCCTGAATGCTTCTCGCCGGACAGCGCTGGATACGACGGCTATTGCAAGTGGAGTGCCAGTTTTTAAAATGGCTTATTTATCAACAAATTGTTTTTGAGGTGTAATTTTTTTGTTGAGTGAATGGTCCAAAACAGACCATTTGGTCAAAAATGGCTGCACAAAAAACAGGCGCGACTGCGCGTTAAAGGTGCAAAGAATCACTCGGAAGGGGTAGGCAAAAGCGTGGGTTTCACCCAATGGCTTTGTTATGCTGGCTCGAATCAGGTTGCGCCAAGGAGTCGCAGTGAAGCCACAAGCCGTTAACCCCCCCACGCGCCGCTCGCGTGCGGTGGCTGCAAAACGCAGCACCATCATGGATGCGGCGCTGGAATTTTTCTCGCTGTACGGTATTCATGGCACCAGTCTGGATCAGGTGGCGGAACGCGCCGACGTCTCCAAAACCAATCTGCTGTATTACTTTCCTTCCAAAGAAGAGCTGTACGTGGCGGTGCTGAAAGGCATTCTTGAGGTGTGGCTGGCACCGCTTAAAGCGCTGCGTGCCGATCAGGAACCCTTGCAGGCCATTCGCGAATATATTCGGCTGAAGCTTGAGGTATCCCGTCATCATCCGCAGGCTTCACGGCTGTTTTGTCTGGAGATGATCCAGGGGGCACCCTTGTTGAAACTGGAGCTGCAGGGCGGATTGAAGGCGCTGGTGGACGAGAAGTCCGCCATGATCGAGCGCTGGATTGCCGAAGGCCATATCGCGGCGGTAGAGCCACACCATCTGATCTTCATGCTGTGGGCAACCACTCAGCATTACGCTGATTTTTGGGTGCAGGTGGAAGCGGTGACCGGCAAGACCCTGGACGATGAGGCGTTTTTTCAGCAGACGGTGGAGAACGTGCAGCGGGTGATTATCGAGGGTATTCGGCTGCGCTAAGCGCCAGGAGTGGGAAGGGGGATAGCGGACTATCCCCCAGCAGCATATTAAGCGGTTTTCTTCTTGCGCAGGAACACGTAGGACAGGCCGAGCACCACAAACCACAGTGGCGTGACGATCAGCGCCTGGCGGGTATCTTCGCGCAGCGTCAGCAGCACCAACACAAAGGCGAAGAACGCCATACAGACCCAGCACATCAGTTTGCCGGCCGGCATCTTGTAGATCGATTTCTGGTGCAGCGCCGGGCGTTGCTTACGGTAAACCAGATACGAGCACAGGATGATGGTCCAGACAAACATAAACAGGATCGCCGAGACGGTGGTCACCAGCGTGAAGACTGTCATCACGTTCGGGATCAGGTAAATCAGCACCACCCCACCCAACAGACAGATACAGGAGAAGGTCAGGCCATTCGCCGGTACTGCCCGCTTGGACAGGTGGGCGAACGACTTGGGTGCATCGCCTTCCTGTGCCAGACCGAACAGCATACGGCTGGTAGAGAATACGCCACTGTTGGCGGAAGAAGCGGCGGAAGTCAGTACCACAAAGTTGATCACGCTGGCTGCGGCAGGCAGGCCAATCAGCACGAACAGTTCCACGAACGGGCTCTTGTCGGCGACCACTGAACTCCATGGCGTGACCGACATAATCACGATCAGGGCGAACACGTAGAACATGATGATGCGGATAGGAATCGAGTTAATGGCGCGTGGCAGCACTTTTTCCGGATCTTTGGTTTCAGCCGCAGTGGTGCCTACCAGCTCAATGCCGACAAAGGCGAACACTGCAATCTGGAAGCCGGCGAAGAAGCCGCTGATGCCTTTCGGGAACATACCGCCGTCATTCCACAGATGTGAGAACGACGCGACGGTACCGGTAGGCGACTGGAACTGCATGGCGATCATCACCAGCCCGGCGATGATCAGCCCGACAATGGCGACGATTTTGATCATCGCGAACCAGAACTCCATCTCACCAAACATCTTCACCGTCGCCAGGTTCAGGCCCAGCAACAGCAAAATGCACAGCAACGAGGCGATCCACTGCGACAGCCCGGGGAACCAGAACTGCGCATAGGCGGTTATCGCCACCACGTCGGCAATACCGGTGACCACCCAACAGAACCAGTAGGTCCAGCCAGTGAAAAATCCGGCCCAGGGGCCGAGCAGGTCGGCGGCAAAATCGCTGAAGGATTTGTATTCCAGGTTGGAGAGCAGCAGCTCGCCCATGGCGCGCATCACGAAGAACAGCATAAAGCCGATGATCATGTACACGAAGATAATGGAAGGGCCTGCCAGGCTGATAGTTTTGCCTGAACCCATAAACAGACCTGTACCAATAGCACCGCCGATGGCGATCAGTTGAATATGTCGGTTAGTTAGGTTTCTACGTAGATGATCTTCTGATTCGGGCGACGCCTCTGCGGCTATTTTAGAGTGATCTACCATCTTATGATGTCCTGTTTTACCTGTCATGAGTGAAATAGCGAGCTCTGAAGTGGCTCTTTTTTATACGATTATCCGGTCGCGCCAGATTTAGTAAGGTAGAGCAATAACGCCACCTTTGTGCAACATGTTTACAACATTTATGCGAGGGATAAAAGTCGATTGTTCTTTACACTGCGGAGGCAAATCGGACGTCTTGGGGGCGGAAGATTACTCTGGGTTCTGGCAGATTAATAGCCCTGCTGCGGCTTATCTTATTGATAAAACAGGGTGTTAAAAATACCGCATGAGAAAAACTAATGAGTGTAAGCGTTTGACATTCAGGGGGCGGAAACAAAAACGCTAACTCCCTGGAGCGTTAGTTCAACGGGCAGAGTTGCTGACGCTTATTCAATTGATTACAGGGACGAAAGCAGCGCTTCCTATTAACTAAATCAATGTGTTATCGGTTATTTTTTCTTGATGGTTTTTTAAGATTAATACCTGATTGAGACCCACCCCACAAAAAATGCATTCCCCCGCGTGAATATTCAGTTAAGTGATCTGGCGCAAACTGAGCCTACCGACAGCCGATTTATCTCGAACTCTAAACGTAGATTTCCTACAAAATTGGTAATGGGACTTTTGGCGGGATGAACCAACGGGCTCAGCCGTACCTTAAGGCATGAATATGCTTACGTACGGTTCAGGGTGTATCAATCAGGTGAATGTGCTCACGGTTTTCATGGAATAGCCGTCGACAAAGAATACGGTAACAGTCGCGGTCGAACTCATCGGCCGGGAGACTGAGTGCTTCTGCTGCATGCAGAGAGGGGGAGGTACCAAGGTAGAACCAATTACTGATGACGTGGAAGGCCTTAAGTTGGCCCTGTCGTTCCTCGATGGCGATCCTGCCGGGGAAGGGCCAGTGCCGCACCTGGGCTTGTGTCAGGGCACCAAGCAGTCTGGTTTGGTGTGCTTGTGGGGTCTCCTTCCCGCAGCAGACTCCGGCGCACTTGCCTAACTGGTGGCGAAAACAGGGTTGTCCCGGACGGCCCTTTTCAATATCCAGATACGTCAGGCAGAGCCGTTCCCGATCGGCAATGTCGAGTAGAAAGTCGACGGCCGCCGCGCGCCGTAGAAACAGGCCGTACAAGTCCGGTGTTCGCGAGAAATCCAGCGCGTCGCTGTAGACGATACGCGTTTGAGAGTCCTGAACCTGCAAGGCACAGAGCCGACGAATTTTACGCAGTCGCTTGTTGTAAAGCGGGCTTTGTTGTTTAACCAGGGATGATTCAAGCAGTAGCGCGCCAATCTCACCCACCGTCTCGATGAAGGTGATGCGACGGGTGGCGGAAAGCAACCGAGCTTCACGTGGATTACGCAGGTGAGACTGTACCCGGCGGCGAATGTTGACGCTCTTACCGATGTATAGCGGGTGGGCACAGTTCTCCCCGTGAAAGAGATAGACCCCGCAGGTCTGCGGCAGGTTGGCGACCTCTCCGGTCAGATGTTCAGGGTATTGATACATGGACTATCAGAAACTCATGGCTTTTGGAGACGTGGCGGATCCCGCCAAAGATAATATTTTCTTATTATAAGCCGCATCAGCCTGCCGGGTAATGCCAAAATTCGCTGCAAAGCGTATTCGCTTAACTTCACGGTAGTTATCAAACAGGCCTTTGACGTTTTTCGACCCCGGTCCACAAGGTCTGTTTTTGCTTTCAGACTCCTGCTTTATCTCGTAATCTCGTAATCTCGTCATTGAGATTTGTTATTTTTTTAAGTTTTACCTATAGGGATATAGATATGCGTAAATCGCTAATAGTTGCTCTGGGCGTGATGATGCTGGCGGGGTGCTCGAAGACCCATCCAGAGATAAAGTCAGGGGCGTCTGGAGAGGGTGTTGATGATCTTTTTGCTACTTTGGAAGGCAAAACAGCGCCTGCACCTGCGGACGGGGTCAATACGTATGCCATGCAGATCATGTCTGCTATTCAAAGTCATTTGCACGATGCCGGTTTATACGTCGGTAAAGAATGCTCTTTAAGGATCACGCTGGCTCCGGATGGCATGCTTATCGGCGTCCGGGCTGAAGGTGGTGATCCTGCTCTTTGCCGCGCAGCGATAAAAGCAACCACAAACGCCCGCTTTCCCAAACCGCCGTCACAGGTTGTGTATGGTGATTTTAAAAATGCCGTATTGGTGTTTCGCCCCCAATAACCCGATGCTGGCGATTCAAAATACCCGGCTAACCCACATCAAAGCCATGGCCCAAATCCCGGCGGACAGCGCGCTGGCGCAATAAACCTGCTTGAGCGGCAGTGCAATGATACCGGCGACCAAGGGCACGGTGTAGCGCATCACCGCCAAAAAACGTGACATAAACAGCAGTGGCATGCCTTTCTTCTGCAGTGCGGTTTGTGCCCGGTGCAGAGGGGCCTGAAATCGGATCGGCAACCTTTTGAGCGATCCCCGACGGCAGAACAGCGCGCCGCAATGGAAGGATAAAACGGAGCCAAGCAGGGCGCCCAGGGTAATCGCCGCCCAAACATGGATGTCGGAAAGTACCGGTTTACCGGCAACGATACCCAGCATCAGTGTGACCGATGCTGGTGGCAGCAGCGAGGAAATGAAAATCACTGACTTGCCCAGCGAAAATAAGAAGATAATCAACAACAGGAATTCAGGTTCCGGACTGTATTTGGCGATCATTTGTGTGAGTTGTTCCATCGGCCACCTTGAAAAATTTGTCGTCAGGTGACCAGTGTCCCATTCGTAACTTCAATAAATGGTCAATTAGGTTTTATTAGCTGAATAGGTTCATCATGCTGAGAGGCCGCGACCGAGCGTCGCGCGACACTTGGTAAAACAAACAGGGAAGGTAACAATGTTAAAAGTGATTGCTGAAGATTTTATCAAGCTCGATTGCGTTGAAACGGTGATGCCGTTGTATCAGGAACTGGTGGAGAAAACCCGGCAGGAGCCGCTTTGTCTCTCCTATGAGCTGTTTATCGATCATCAGGACCCAGGGCATTTTATTTTCGTCGAGGAGTGGCCCGATCGCGCCGCGCTGGATGCACATTGCCAAACGGAACATTTCAGGCGTCTGGTGCCGTTGATTAACCAGCATCAAAGTAAACCCTGCACCTTCCTGTTTATGCAGCCATTTGCCTCGGTGAAGGGCTAAGGGAGCAAAAAAATCCCCGCAGAGCGGGGTTAATGGCTTCTCAAACACTGTCTTGTAGTGATTAAAAATTAGACTGCGAATGATTACCATTCATTCAGAATGTTCTTAAAAGGATATTGCCGCCTGACGCACCCGGTCTACCCACCTTTGTTGGTAGTCAAAGGTGGGGGCTTCGTGTCGGTTTAATCCATGGCGGACGATGGCCTTCACCGCCTGACTTGCCAGCGGATTTTTCTGCGCAATCTGCCGGGCTAGATTCAGCGACTCCTCATATGCGCTGCCCTCGCTGATGCGGGAAATGGCACCCTGTTGCCAGGCTTCCTGTGCGGTGATGATTCGGCCGGTGAGTAACCAGTCGAGAGCAATATAGGGGGAGATCCGCGCTGGCAGCCGTGAACAACCCCCTTGCGCGGCAACCAGCCCCAGCCCGGTTTCCGGGAAACTGAACTGTGCGTTACGGCTGGCGACGATCAGGTCGCAGGCCAGCGCTATCTCGAAACCGCCGCCGAAGGCGATGCCATCCACCGCGGCAATAATGACCTTGGTGAGTTGGGCATGCACCAGCCCGCCAAATCCCCCCGGTTCGACCACCGGCAGTTCACCCTGCTGGAAGGCCCTGACGTCCATGCCGGCGGAGAACACCTGCGGCAGGCCGGTCAGTACTATTACCTGAATTTGCTCATCCTGTTCGGCCCGTAGCAGATAGCCCTGGATCAGTTGCGCCATCGCCAGATTGATGGCGTTCTTTTTTTCCGGCCGGTTCAGGGTGATCACGGCAATGGCGTCATCTTGCTGATACTGCACGGGGAGTGGCTGGTCAGTCATTGGCTTTTTCTCCCTGGAAGAAGAACAGCGTCAGCAGCAGGGCGATGGCTCCCAACGGCAGGGAAAACAGCGGGAGATAAAACGCCGGCAGGCTGTACAGCGTCAGGCCACCGAGCATGCCACCCGCGGCGATGCCGGCATAGAGTACCGAGCTGTTGAGTGAAACGGTCAGCGCGCCAAAGCGCTTTGACAGTGACAATAAGTGGTGCTGGATCGGCACCAGATACATCCAGCCGGTAATGCCCCAGACCAGAAAGATTGCCAGTACCCACCAGGGGGAGCTGACGTAAAAAGTCAGCAGGAACAGAGAAACGGTTTGAATCGACACCGAAAACAGCAAAACAAACTTGCTGCCGAAGGTATCGGTGAGCAGGCCGGAAACGAAGTTGCCGATCACGGCACCGATACCGAACACCAGCAGCGCGATCGGCAAAATAGCCTCCGGGCCAAACTGGGTGTTTTTCAGCAGTACGCTCACATAGCTGTAAACAATATGCTCGGAGCAGACGGCGAAAAAGGTGATCAACAAGGTGGTCAGCACCGCTTTTTGCCGCAGCGGGGCAAGCCGTTCTTTCAGCGTATGTTTACCCGGTGCCGCGATGGCGCTCAGCGCCAGCGAAAGCCCCAGCAGTGAGACCGCGCCTAACAGGGCAATCAGCAAAAAGATTTCCCGCCAGCCAATCAACCTGGCCAGGAAGGTGCCGAAGGGAATACCGAGGGCGATGGCCAACGTCATGCCGCCGTAAACAATCGATATCGCCAGCCCGCGGCGTTTTTCCGCTACCAATCCAACCGCTGCCGCCGCGGCCTGTGGCGTATAGCAAGCCGCGCCCAGCGCCGCCAGCACGCGCCCGGCAGACATTTGCAAAAAGCTGTCGGCGTAGGCACAGACCAGATTCCCGGCGATAAATAACACCAGGGCCAACTGCAAAATATGCTTGCGGTTGAGATTACCCAGCAGCCAGGCAGTTAGCGGAGCAAACAGCATATAGGCCAGGGCAAAGATTGAGATTAACTGCCCCGCCTGCGCGGGGCTGACGGCAAAGGTGCCGGAAATCTCGTCGAGTATGCCGGCGACGATAAACGCATCGGTACCGATGGCGAAGGTGCCGGTCGCCATCAGACACAGCGTAAGAAAATGGCCGTTATAGTCCGTCAACTTCATCCCGCTCTCCGTAACTGGTTGGCGGTCCAGACTTTGCTTAATGCCGCCAGGAAATATTCCACGTCCTCATGAGTATGGGCAGAGGTCGGCGTAACGCGCAAACGCTCGCTACCGGCCGGAACCGTTGGGGCGTTCACCGGCTGTACGTAAATATCGTATTCATCGAGCAGCTGCTTGCTGATGTGCTTGTTACGGTGCGGATCGCCGACCAGTATCGGCAGAATATGGCTGTCCTCCGAGACCAGCGGAATGCCGGCGGCGCGCAGACCGGATTTCAAATGGTCGATAATCGCCAGCAGGTGTTTGCGTTGGTTGTCATGCTCCAGGTTGTATTTGAAGCTGGCCAGCGCGGCCGCCACCACCGGTGCAGGGGATGAGGTGCTGAAGACAAACGCCGGCGACCAGCTACGCACCGCCTCAACCACCACGCGGGGGGCGGCGATGTAGCCACCGGCCGCGCCGTAAGATTTGCCAAAGCCGCCCTGGATAATGGTGATTTTGTCCAACAGGCCAAGCTGTTCGGCATAGCCCAGCCCGCGATGACCGTAAACGCCGGCGGAGTGGATCTCGTCCAGATAGGTCAGCGCCTGATATTGCTCAGCCAGTTCCACAATTTGCGCCAGCGGCGCAAAGTCACCGTCCATCGAATAGAGCGACTCGAAGGCGATCAGTTTGGGCCGATGCGGATCCGCCGCCTGCAGCAGTTCAGCCAGATGCGCAACGTCATTGTGGCGGAAGATTTTTTTCTCCGCCTTGCTGTAGCGGATACCGTAAATCATCGAGGCGTGGTTCAGCTCATCGGAAAACACAATCAGATCGGGAATGGCGTCACACAGGGTGGACAATGTGGCGTCATTGGCACCGAAACCGGTGGTAAACAGCAGCGCGGACTCTTTGCCATAGGCGCTGGCCAGCAAAGTTTCCAGCTCGCTGTGGTAGATCGAGGTGCCGGAAATACTGCGTGCGCCGCAGGTGCCCAGACCGACGCGGTTTACCGCCTCAGTGGTGGCCAGAATGACTTTGGGATGATGGCTCATCGCCAGATAGTCGTTGGAGCACCAGACGTTCAGACGGCGTTCCCCATCCTGACCGTGGCTGGTGGCCCAGGGTTTATCCAACACGCTGCGTTCCAGATTAAGGAACTCACGGAACCGGCCCTGTTTTTTGGTTTCGGCCAGTTTTTCTTCAAGAATGTTCAATACGCTCATACGAAGTTCCTTGCATTAGAGGGCTTTAATAACTAATGAAACACCCTGGCCGACACCGACACACATTGTCACCAGCGCATTGTTTAATTGCCGGGCATGTAGCTCCAGCGCGCTGGAAAGCACCAGCCGCGCGCCGGACATGCCCAACGGATGCCCGAGGGCGATGGCGCCACCGTTCGGATTGACCCGCGTATCGTTGAAGTCGATACGCCAGCCTTGCAGCGTCGCCAGTACCTGTGCGGCAAACGCCTCATTAATTTCAATCACGTCAAAATCATTCAGGGTAAAGCCGGTTCGTGCCAGCAGCCGGTCAGTAGCGGCGAGCGGCCCAATGCCCATCAGTGAAGGGGCGACGCCGGCGCTGGCGCTGTCGCCAATCTCGGCCAGCGGTTGCAGCGACTTGCTTTTCACATAGCGGCCGCTGGCCAGCAGCAACACCGCGGTACCGTCATTGATGCCGGAGGCATTACCGGCGGTGACCGAACCCTCGGCGGTAAAGGCCGGCTTCAGCGCCTGCAATTTTTGCAGCGTGGTCTGTCGTGGGAACTCATCCTGTTCGAAGGTTTTGCGGGTTTTACGATCGGCCTGCACCTCAAGCGGTGTTATCTCCCTGGCTAAACGGCCATTTTCAATCGCCCGCCAGGCCTTCTGCTGCGAGGCCAGGGCAAAGGCATCCTGATCTTCGCGGGAAATCCTGTACTGCTGCGCGACGTTCTCCGCCGTTATGCCCAGCGGATCGCTGCCATAGCGCTGCGCCAACTGCGGATTGACAAAACGCCAGCCCAGCGTGGTGTCGTACAGTTTGACTCCCTTGTCGAAAGCCGTTTCGCTTTTGCCCATCACGTAGGGCGCGCGGCTCATGCTCTCCACACCACCGGCCAGCACCAGATCGCTGAGGCCGCTTTTTATTTTTGCACTGGCGTAGATCACCGCATCCAGCCCGGAAGCGCACAGGCGGTTAAGGGTAATCGCCGGCACTGCCTGATCCAGGCCGGAAAGCAGCGCCGCCATGCGGGCAACGTTGCGGTTGTCTTCACCGGCCTGATTGGCGCAGCCGAGGATCACTTCATCAATATCCGGCTCGGTTTCAGGATGCCGTTGCAGCAGCGCCCGGATAATAGAGGCCGCCATGTCGTCCGGACGGGTTAACGCCAGGCTGCCACCATAGGCACCGATTGCCGTGCGGGTGCCGTCGATCAGATAGACCCCATCGTCTTTAATCGTCATCATTTTTCCTTACGGCGCGACGGCCAGTTCGGGCCGGGGGGCATTCAGCAATGAGTAATGCGGGTAATAGCGGGCGGAATGCAGCAGTTGCGCCATATTATCCAGCGTTGATTTCACGTTTTTTTGCCCGAGCTGCGTCAGCCAGGCAAAGATGCCATCGGCATAGTTAACGCCCGCCACGGCGGCAATATCGATATCTGCCCGGCTGCAAACCCCGCTCTCCACCATGATCACCGACTCATTGATCAGACTGCTCAGAACCCGGGCGACGATCAGGCCTGGAGAGTCTTTAATAAACTCCACCTGCGGGATCAACGTTTGCAGCAGCGACAGAAACAGCGCTTTATTGGCCTCGGCGGCGTCCTGATTGTGGGCGGCCACCAGATAGGCGGTATCGCTGTAATTCAGTGCGGCGTCGATCACAAAGGTGTCGAGATCGGTCAATTCAGCGAGCAGATTGGCGGTGCGACCATCGGTGATTTTGACGGCCAATGCGTCATTCACCCGGATAAAGCGTCCCAGCGTCGGCCGTTCCGGCTGGTGAATAATCTGCAGCGTTGGCCAGATAGCCAAGGCGCGCTGTTGCAGCAGGTCAAACAGGGTATGTTCGCCATAAAAATGCAGGGAAGTCAGCGTGCCGTTGCCTGCGTCGAGGGGGTTCGATTCGGAAGAAGGGGCAGCAAAAAAGGATCGGCCGTTTTTCTTCCCCAACAACCCGGCATCCACCAGCGAACGTTGCAAATGGCCGGGGGTATAGCGAGGGTCGTACTGCATGTCCTGCCAAATCTGGCTGCTGACCTGATAGTTAATATCCTGGCCGATAAAGTCGGTCAGCTCTAAAGGGCCCATGCGAAAGTGGCCACCGGCCTTGAGGGCGCGGTCGATCTGCGGTGCCAATGCTACGTTTTCTTCCAACAGCCGGAATCCTTCCAGATAAAAAGGCCGTGCCATCCGGTTGACGATAAAACCCGGCGTGGCTTTGCAGACCACAAACTGTTTGCCTAGCGCCGTCACCAACTGCTGGCAGCGCAGGCTGGTGGCCCGGCTGGTAAAATAGGACGGAATAATCTCGATCAGTTTCATCAGCGGGGCCGGATTGAAGAAGTGCAGGCCGATAAAACGGGCGTTGTTTTCGACGCCTGCCGCCAGCTTATTCAACGACAGCGATGAGGTGTTGGTGGCGATAATGGCCTCTTGTTTCACCGTGGCCGCAATCGCCGCGAGGATTTCATGCTTGGTGGTCTCATGCTCCGCGATGGTTTCAATCACCAGGTCGCTGTCGGCGATAGCGTCGAAAATGGGAGAGAAAACCAGGTTGGCCAATACTTCGCCTTTTTTCTGTTGGCTTATTTTCCCGTTGTCTATTTTCTTATCCAGGTCACGGATAATATAGTCGCGGGCCTGATCCAGATTATTACCGCTACGATTATAAAGCAGGGTTCGTATGCCGTTCTGCGCCAGAAGATAGGCAATACCTCTGCCCATGGTTCCGGCACCAATAACAGCGACCGAATGGATTGCCGAATTATTCTCTGCCATAAAAATCCCCGTGAGTATTTTTCTGCCTTGCGAAATTCGCAATTGCTTATTATTTATTCGGATTTAAAAAGCACCAGGTGCCTATGGCGAAGGTAATGGGCGGCGCTGTCAGTGTCTAACGGTAGAAGTGACAGGTTTACAATAAATCGGCTTTATGTTATTCGCGTAATTTCTGGAATTAACGCCATTTAAAGGGCGTTATTTATTCATAATCGAGGGGGAATAGCTGTTTTTGTTATAGCCATGGAATTTTTTATACTATGAAACGGCTGTTGTCACCCTGAGCCCTCCACTATAGTTAATCTTACTTATCGATAACCCGGTGCGGCTTTCTGGAGAACCTGTTTTATGGACACCCACCTTCAGCCTTTGATGGAAGCCTTACTGACCCGTCTGCCAGATCGCGAGGCTTTTTTAAGCCAACTGGAACCTTGTGCCCAGGCGTTGGGTTTTGAATACTTTTCTTACACGGTCTTTTCCTGCTACCCGGCCAGCCGCCCCAAAATGCTGATAGAGGGGAATTTCCCCGAGTCCTACCTGGAGGACTACCGCAAGCTGCGGGTCTACCTGCAGGATCCGGTGATTGAGCAGGCCCATCACTCTACGCTGCAATTTCATTGGGATGAACGCTTCTACCAGGACAAGCCGGAGCTGTGGTGGCGCATGGCGCAGTTTGGCATCCGTGAAGGCTGGTCGCAGTCAATCAAGGATTGCTATGGCCGGCTGGGGATCCTCACCTTTGCCGGCAAAAGTATTCCCGTTCAGTCACCACAGGCCAGCGCACGTAACGAAACTTTCTTCTTGTGGCTGGCGCAGATTGTTCATAAAACGCTGCGTGAAGCATTAATATCGGTGAACGACGAGGCGATCAAAGATGTGCTGACACTGCGCGAGAAGGATATTTTACGTTGGTGCAGCGAAGGTAAAACCTCAGAAGAAACCGCTCTGTTAATGGGGCTGAGTGAGCGTACAGTGAATTTCCACATTGGTAATTCGATTAAAAAGCTGTCGGTGGCCAATAAAACTGCCGCCACGGCGAAAGCGGTGTATTTACAGCTTATTTAACCCGGTTTGAAATAATTAAGCGGCTAGCCGTTAGACATGTGACGTTTATATTTTGTTAAATAAGGAATTATCCTAACCAGTATTTACCGCCGATCACAAAAGCGCGAGAAAGCGGTTCACCCTTATCCTTCCCGGCAGTACCCTGTAGTCACCAAGGTGACATAGAAGGGATGTGATATGTACAAGACCATATTAGTGCCGATAGATATTGAAGAAGATCTGTTGACCGAGCATGCGCTGGAACATGTTGAGTACCTGGCGAAAATATCCGGTGCCAAAGTGCATTTCTTCCATGCGTTGCCGGATGCCTCGGCATTCGTTACCGCTTATTCTTTCGGTATCAAGGAGTTTGAGAATCAGGCGGAAGTGAAGGCGGTGGATAAACTCAAGAAGATCATGTCAGAAATCGACATTCCGCTGGATCGCCTGGATTACACCGTCAGCTTTGGTTCACCGCGCGATGAAGTGCTGGTGCTGGCAGAGGAAATCGAGGCCGATCTGATCATCATCGGCTCACGCCGCCCGAGTGTGAAAACCTACCTGCTGGGCTCCAACGCCGCAGCCATTGTGCGTCACGCCAATATCTCGGTGATGGTGGTCAGGTAATCTTTTAGACGTAGCTTAGGTGAGAGTCCCCCTCTCCCACAGGAGAGGGGGACTATTAGCGGCAGAGAGCCACAATCTCGTCATACAGCGTCTGCGGTAAGCTAATACCGTGCTGCTCGCTGTACTGCCGCCGCTGAAAACGCCGTTCTCCCGGAATACGCGCCCCTTGCTCGCTCATATCCGCAAATAAGGCTTCCGCCCTGGCCAAATGCAGCGCTTTGTCCGCCCCCAGGAAACGATCGGGATCCATCGCGATGATCAGCTCGCCACCGTAAGGGGAGGAGCCGGTTTGCCGATCGTAGGCCAGCGATTCCTTACTGGTCATATCGCCAATCAACGGCCCGGCGATCAGCTCAACCATGGCCGCCAGCGCCGACCCCTTATGACCGCCAAAGGTCAGCATTGCACCCTGCAACACGCTGGCGGCATCGGTAGAAGGTTCCCCCTGTTGATCGATGCCCCAACCCGGCGGCAGTGGTGTCCCTGCGCGGCGATGCAGCTCAATCTCGCCGCGTGCCGCCGCGCTGGTGGCCATATCGAAAATAAAGGGTGGAAGCTGCGGACGCGGCCAGCCGAAGGCAATCGGATTGGTGCCAAACAGCGGCCGGGTTCCCCCCGCCGGCGTCACCCAGGCATGGCTCGGAGTACAGGCCAGTGCCACCAATCCCCGATCGGTCAGGGGCTCGATATCGGCCCACAGCGCGGAGTAATGTACGCAGTGATTAATCGCCAACGCGGCGATGCCGTTAGTGCGCACCTTATCAATAAACGCCGGTAGCGCGGTACGGTAGGCCAGCAGCGAAAAGGCGTCGTGGGCATCTACCCGCAGGATGGCCGGGGCTTGATCGACCAGCGTCGGGCGCGCATCGGCGGACACCTTGCCGGCCAGCAGCGAGCGCACGCAGCCAAGCACCCGGTACAGACCGTGCGATGCGCAGCCGTCGCGTTCACCGGCCGTCACATTCTGCGCAACGGCATCGGCATGTTCGGCGCTGAAACCGTTGCTGCGCAGTGCGCGGAGCGCAAGATCATAGGCCTCTTTCAAGCTCAGGCTCTGGGTTTGTGTCATCAGCTATCTCCTTTGCGGTTACTCTTCTTCATCACCGGCAAAATTCGCCTGAGGTAAACAGGTATAGGCGCCCCAGTAATAGATTGCCAACGCAATGACCGCCACCGTGATGGTGTCCCACGGGTGGCCAATGGCATTAATGCCACCAAAACTGCCGAGGTAGGACGCGGCAATGATCAAGGCGTAGAAGGCAATCAGCCACAGCGACGACCAAATCTGTTGCTTCAGGCTGACGGCGTGGGTCGGTACCTTATTTTTGAACAGGATATAAACCACAAACATCAGGATCTGCAGGCCGAGCAGCCAGGACACGGTATTCCAGCCGGACCAGTATACGATCAGCGCTGAAATGATAAATGATACCGGCCCGAGTACGCAGAACCCGCGCACGAAGAAGGGACGCGGCAGATCCGGCGCATTGCGCCGCAGACCGGCAGCGGTGACCGGTGCAATGGCGTAACTCAGCACCAGCGCGGCGGAGACTACACCGATCAGCTTCTCCCAGGAGGGGAAGGGCAGCGTCCAGAAGATCGACAGTGCAAAGGTCAGCCACAGTGCAGGGCGTGGAATACCGGATTCACCGTCGACGCGGGTAAAGATCTTGAAGAAGGTACCTGCACGGGCCCAGCCGTACACCACGCGTGGGGTGGCGTTCATGTAAATATTGCCGGTGCCGCTCGGTGAGATAATCGCATCGCTCACCACCAGAAACGCCAGCCAGCCCATACCCAGGGTGATGGCGATGTCACGATAAGGCAGGGAAAATTGCTGGCTGATACCGGCCCAACCGCCACTCAGCATTTCGCTGGGAATACTGCCTAGGAAGGCCACCTGCAACAGCACGTAAATGATGGTGGACAACACCACCGACAGGATCAGCGCGATAGGAATGGTGCGCTGCGGATTTTGCACCTCGCTGGCGACCGAGATGATCGGCGTCAGACCCAGATAGGCGAAGATAATCCCCCCGGCGGAAATGGCCGCTTCCACCCCGGCGGAGCCAAAGGGCGCAAACCCCTGACTGTGCAGATTTTCGGGTTTGAAGAAGCTGAACAGCACCACAATCACCAGCAGGGGTACCACGAATTTAATCACGCTGATCAGATTGTTGGATTTGGCAAAAGTTTTGACGCTGTAGTAATTCAGGGCGAAGAAAAAGCACAGCAGCAGGAGCTGGACCAGCCAGCCGATCAGCGTCGGGTTACCGGAGCCGGGCTGGCTCAGAAAGGGAAACCAGGCGGCGGCGTACTGGCGGGCCGCGACGATCTCAATCGATATCAGGCTGGAGAAGGCGATCAGGGTAATAAACCCCAGCAGATAGCCCATCAGTTCGCCGTGGGAGAACACCGGGTAGCGGATAATGCCGCCGGCACGGGGCAGCGCCGCACCCAGTTCACAGTAAACAATGCCCAGCAACAGCACGGCTAAACCGCCGATCAGCCAGGAGTAGATGCCGGCGGGACCGGCGATGGAAGAGACGTGGCTGGCAGCGAACAGCCAGCCGGAACCAAAAATTGCGCCCAGGCCGATAAACGTCAAATCGGTGAGCGTAAGCTGCTTCTTGAATTTGCCTTGGGTTGTCATGGGTTTACCCTTTTGTTATTAGGTGGCATGCAGATGCGGCCGGGCTAGTTGCTGGCAGGTGAGTGGATCGGATCTCGGGTGTAAATACCGTTAACCAGCCTCAGCAGGCCAAGCGGATTACTGTCTTGCAACGGTGGCGGCAATAACGCAGCCGGGTAATTTTGCAGGCAGACCGGGCGCAGGAAACGCTCAATGGCCAACGTACCGACCGAGGTGCCACGGGCATCGCTGGTGGCCGGATAAGGGCCGCCGTGAACCATGGCGTCGCACACTTCCACTCCGGTTGGGTAGCCGTTGAACAGCACTCGTCCGGCTTTACGGGTCAGCAGTTGCGCCAGCGGCGCGGCGTCGGCCAGATCGTCAGCGTCGGTCAGCAGCGTGGCGGTCAGTTGCCCTTGCAGGCTTTCCAACGCGGCGGTCAGTTGCTGGTGGTTTTCTACCGTCACCACAATGGCTGCCGGGCCAAACACTTCTTCCTGCAACAGCGGATCCCCGCTGAGCAGTAAATGACTGTCGGTCTGATACAGTTGTGGCGCCGCCAGATGAGGCCGATCCTCAGGATCACCGGCCAGATGGCAAATGCCCTGGTGCTGATCCAGTGCCGCCAATCCGCTGCGGTAATGTGCCAGCGTGCCGGCATTGAGCATCGGTTGCGGGGCGGCGGCGTTCACCCGCTCGGTTAATTCACGGATAAACTGGCTGAATGCTTCGCCGCGTTGGCCGATGATCAGCCCCGGCTTGGTACAGAACTGGCCGCAACCCAGCGTGAAAGAGGCCACCAGATCGCGTGCGATCTGTTGCCCACGTTGGGCTAATGCCTGCGGCATGATGATCAGCGGGTTGATGCTCGACATCTCGGCAAAGACCGGGATGGGGTGCGGACGGCGCATGGCCAGATCGAACAAGGCTCTGCCGCCGCGTAGCGAGCCGGTAAAGCCCACCGCCTGAATGGCCGGGTGCTGTACCAGTTCCGCGCCAATGCGGTCGCCGTAAATCATGTTGAATACCCCGGCCGGGATCTGTTGCTGTTCTCTGGCCCGTTCAATCGCCTGTGCGGTCAGCTCGGCGGTGATCATATGGCCACCGTGCGCCTTGAACACCACCGGGCAACCTGCGGCCAGTGCGGCGGCGGTATCACCGCCCGCGGTAGAGAAGGCCAGTGGGAAATTGCTGGCGCCAAACACCGCCACCGGACCGAGTGCCGTGCGGTATTGGCGTAGATCCGGACGGGGTAGCGGCGTCCGCTGGGGTAACGCGCCGTCGATACGCACAGCATGTACATCGCCACGGCGTAACAGGGTGGCAAATAACCGCATCTGGCCACTGGTTCTGGCACGTTCACCGCTCAGCCGCGCTAATGGCAGGGCGGTTTCCTGCATGGCGAAGGTAAAGAATTCCTCATCCAGTGCATCCAACTGCTCGGCAATCGCCTCAAGAAAGTCAGCCCGGCGTTCGGCACTGAGTTGAGAATAGGCGGTGAACGCCTGTGCGGCGGCATCGGCGGCGGCGGCGGTTTCTGCGATGCTGGCCGAGAAAAAACGGTGGCCGGTCGGCTGGCCGTTATCGGCGCGCAGGCTGACCAGTTCGGCCTCACCGCTGGCGCGGCGTTGGCCGCCAATAAACTGTTGACCGCTGATGGTATGGGCGTTGGGCATGGGTTCCCCCAATAGGCAAGTGGCTGGGCCCGGCAGGTGGCCGGGCGAGAGTGGCAATTACAGGCCGACGTCTGGCAGCGCAGGGCGGTTTGCCAGCGCTTTTTTAACCACGGCGGTGACTTCGGCCAGCGTATCGCCCTGCAACGCCAGGCGGGGTGGACGGGTGATGGCGCTGCCGCGACCTACCAGCTCTTCACACAGCTTGATGCACTGCACCAGGTCCGGCCGCGCATCCAGATGCAGCAACGGCATAAACCAGCTATACAGCGCCAGTGCTTCCTCAAAGCGTTTTTGCTTCGCCAGACGGAACAGGGTTTCGCCTTCACGCGGAAAGGCGTTGGACATGCCGGAGATCCAGCCTTCGGCACCGACGGCGATGCTTTCCAGCACCACGTCATCTAGCCCGGCGAACAGCACAAAGCGATCGCCGACCTCGTTACGCAGGTCGATAAAGCGGCGGGTATCGCCGGAAGAGTCCTTGAAGCACACGATATTTTCGCAGTCGACCAACGACGTCAGAATGTCCGGCGTCACGTCGTTTTTGTAAATCGGCGGGTTGTTGTAGACCATGATCGGCAGATCGGTGGCAGTGGCGACGCTGCGAAAGTGGGCGGCCGTTTCGTGAGGTTTGGCGGAGTAGACCAGCGCAGGCATGACCATGATACCGTCAACGCCGACCTTTTGCGCTTCACGCGCCATGTCACGGGCAAAGGCAGTGGTGAATTCGGCAATGCCGGCAATCACCGGGACCTTGCCTTGCGCCGCATCGCGCGCCACTTCAATCACCGAGAGTTTTTCCTGAACGGTCATCGAAGTGTTTTCGCCCACGGTGCCGCACACCACCAGGCCAGAAACGCCGTCTTTGACCAGGTTTTTGATCACCGTATGGGTGGCGTCGAGATCCAGAGAGAAATCGCTACGAAACTGAGTGCTGACCGCCGGGAATACGCCGCTCCAGCTAATGGCTTTATGGCTCATAATGTTTGTCCTGTCGTCCAAGTTTGTTAATCAATGGTGAATTATTGGTAAAATCCAATCACAGATTGACCTGTATTGTTCGCAGGGGCTTGACGGTTTTCTCCGAATGCCATGACGAAATTGGCACAGTGGCACTACGCATCAGGCGGCGAAAAGCCTGACCTTAAAAGCGCCGAAGTGAAGTTTGTTAATAAATTAAATCATAGGGTTAAGGTGATAGGGTGGTGCGGAAGTCGCGCGGTGTAGACCCGGTCATGGCTTTGAATTGGCGGCTGAATGCGCTGTGATCGGTGTAGCCGCACTGCAGGGCAATGTCGGTAATCGGCAAGTCGCCTGCCAGCAGTTCGGTGGCTTTTTCCAGCCGAACCTTGTGGATCATCTGGCGTGGCGTGAGGTGAAAAATACGTTTGCAGTAACGTTCGATCTGCGCCACGGAAAGGGCAGTGAGTGCGGTTAATTCCTCAAGGGCAATCGGTCGGGCGTAATGTTGACGAATATAGACGTCGATCGCTGCCAGCCGCTGATAGGCTGGGTGGTTGGCTTTGGCCTCCTGCAGATCGTGCGAGATGCCCGCCATGCCGATGATTTTGCCCTGCGCATCGAACAACGCCAGTTTTTGCGTCAGGCACCAGCCGGTCTCGCGCCCACTGTACAGGTGCATCTCCAGTTGGTCCTGGATCAGCACGCCGTTGCGCAGCACGCGCAGATCCTGCTCGGTATAACCTGACCCTAATTGGGTCGGAAACACGTCCGCCGAGGTTTTCCCCAGCAGGGGGGTGACGGTTTTAAAGCCGCAACGTTTGGCCAGCGTCAGGTTGGCCAGCAGGTAACGCGCTTGCAGGTCTTTGATGAAGAACACCACGTTGGGAATGGCGTTGAGCAGCGGTGCAATCAAAGCCAGTGAATTTAGCAGATCGTGCAGGGTGTTCGGACGTTGTTGCGCCAGTCCATCACACCAGCGGGACAGTTGTTCTACGGCAAAAATGTCCTCTTCCGGTTCCTCGATAAGGGGGAGAGGAGCCGTAACAACCTGATGATCCTGGGCTAAACGCATAGCATTACCTTTTCCCGCTGGGTGACTCAGAGTCTGAGGCGGCCGGACAGGCCGTTTTTGGCGCGCTTAATCAATATTAACTTTCTTATAACTTTTCAAGCTTAGCTGCCAATTATGCGGATGACCGCATACTTTTGTTCCCTGGGGTGTACCGGCCCGACACCATCCCGCCTGGAGGATTGTGCCGATTTCTGCATTCGCCACGCCGAAATCCATCAAGCCGCCGTCAGCATATTCGGTCAGTCTAGCCCCATCGGTAACATTTCATTAACCCAGGAGACTCCGATGGCACTTTCTTCGCATTTCACCGCGCTGCGGGCGATCGATTCCCATACCGCCGGGGAACCCACCCGACTGATTGTCGAAGGATTCCCCGATTTGGGCACCGGCAGCATGGCTGAGCGCAAGGCGCTGTTTGCACAGCAGTATGACGACTGGCGTAGCGCGATCATTCTGGAACCTCGCGGCAACGACGTGCTGGTGGGGGCCTTGCTGTGTCAGCCCTGCTCACCGCAGGCCGCCGCCGGGGTGATTTTCTTCAACAACAGCGGTTATTTGGGGATGTGCGGTCATGGCACCATAGGTCTGGTGGCCTCACTGGCCTACATGGGGCGAATTGGCGTCGGTGAGCACCTGATAGAAACCCCGGTGGGTACGGTGAACGCCACCTTGCACCAGGACGGCAGCGTGACGGTGGAAAACGTCCCGGCCTATCGGTATCGCCAACAGGTCAGGGTTGAGGTCAGCGGCTATGGGCTGGTGGTGGGGGATATCGCCTGGGGCGGTAACTGGTTTTTCCTGATCGGTGAGCATCATCTGGCGATCAATACGCAAAATCTGGAGGCGCTCACCGCCTTTAGCTGGGCGGTGCGTCAGGCGATCGAGAGCGCAGGGATTTATGGGGAAGACGGCGGTGTTATCGATCATATCGAACTCTTTTCTGATGACGCGCAGGCCGACAGTCGCAACTTCGTGCTGTGTCCTGGCAAAGCTTATGATCGCTCGCCTTGCGGTACCGGCACCAGCGCCAAACTGGCCTGTCTGGCGGCCGACGGCAAATTGCAGCCGGGTGAGATCTGGCACCAGGCGAGCGTGATTGGCAGCCAGTTCAGCGGCTATTACCAACGCAGTGGCGATCGCGTGACCCCCTTTATTCGCGGTCAGGCCTACGTGTGTGCCGACAGCCAACTGCTGCTGGACGAGCGCGATCCCTTCGTTTGGGGGATCCGCTGATGGTTGCCGACAGGCGGGCAGATGCGATAGTGGTGGGCGCCGGTATCATCGGTGCCGCCTGCGCCTGGCAGTTGGCGCAGCAAGGGTTACAAGTGCTGCTGGTGGACAACCAGCGTGCCGGGGCGACGGCGGCGGGTATGGGGCACCTGGTTTGCATGGACGATAATCCCGCCGAGTTGGCTTTAAGCGCCTATTCATTGCAACTGTGGCGCAACCTGGTGGATCGCATGCCGGAAAACTGTGCCTGGCGCGGCTGCGGTACGCTGTGGTTGGCGGAGCGGGACGATGAAATGGCGATTGCCGAAGGTAAACTGCAACGCATGGCGGAATACGGTGTGGCGAGCGAAGCACTGAGCGCCGCGCAGGTTGCTGCTCATGAACCCATGCTGCGGCCCGGACTGGCCGGTGGCTTGCGTGTACCAGGCGACGGCATTGTTTATGCGCCCAATGTCGCCCGCTGGTTAGTGGCCGACGCCGGACCGGCGGTCAGGGTGGTTGTGGGTGATGTTACCGCGTTGGAACAGCAGGCGGTGGCGCTGACGGGAGGCGAACGGTTGACGGCACCGGTGGTGGTGGTGGCCTGTGGGTTACAGGCTGACAAGTTACTGGAACAACCCTTGCTACGCGCCAAGAAAGGGCATCTGGCGATCACCGATCGCTATCCGCAACGGGTACGTCACCAGTTGGTCGAGCTGGGGTATGGTGCCAGTGCTCACGCCAGCGACGGTACCTCGGTGGCATTTAACGTTCAGGCCAGGCCAACAGGCCAACTGTTGATCGGCTCTTCCCGCCAGTTTGATGCCCCCGACAGCAGCATCGATATGCCGTTACTGGCCGCCATGCTGGCACGGGCTACCACTTTTTTGCCCACATTGGCGCAGATGAACATTATCCGCTGCTGGACCGGCCAGCGCGCCGCGTCTGCAGACGGTTTGCCGTTACTCGGGCCGCATCCACAACATCGCTGGCTGTGGCTGGCCTTGGGGCATGAAGGCCTGGGCGTCACCACCGCGCTGGGCAGTGCTGCGCTGATTACGGCGCAGATCCATAACCATCGACCGGCGATTGACGATACCCCTTATCTGGCGGCACGAATGTTCCGTAAGGAGGCCTTGCCGGTATGAGCCAAAAACAGAATTTACTGACATTGACCCTTGACGGTGAAAGCCTCTGCGTACCTGAGGGTTCCAGCGTGGCCGCGGCGCTCAGTCTGAGCGGGCGGGATAGCTGCCGCATCTCGGTCAATGGGCAACCCCGCGCGCCGTTTTGCGGCATGGGCATCTGCCAGGAATGCCGCGTCACGGTGAATGGTGTGCGGCGTTTGGCGTGCCAGACGTTGTGCCAGCCTGGCATGCGTATTGAGAGGACAGAAAATGAGTGATCTCGCGTGCGATGTGCTGATTATCGGAGCCGGCCCGGCAGGGTTGGCGGCAGCCGGTGCTGCGGCAGAGAGTGGTCAGTCGGTGTTGGTGCTCGACGATAACCTGCGCCCCGGTGGGCAGATCTGGCGTGACGGGCCGAACGTGGCATTGCCGGCACTGGCTCTGCAATATCGGCAGGTTGTCGGGGGGCTGGATAATGTGACGCTGCTTAACGGCGTGAAGATTGTCGCCCAGTGCGGGCCGCAGAAAATTCTCTATGAAGATGCGGCGGGCAGCGGGACGGTGGATTATCAAGCGTTGCTCCTGTGCTGTGGTGCCCGGGAACTTCTGCTGCCATTTCCCGGCTGGACACTGCCAGGGGTGACCGGGGCCGGTGGATTGCAGGCGCAGATTAAGCAAGGGTTGTCTATCAAAGGGGAGCGGGTCGTCATTGCCGGTAGTGGGCCACTGTTGTTGGCCGTGGCTGCCAGCGTAGTGAAAGCTGGTGGCGAAGTGGTGATGTTGGCGGAACAGGCCCCTGTCGCTCGGTTGGCGGCCTTTGCCGGTGGTTTGTGGCGCTGGCCGGTGAAACTGCGTCAGTCCTTTAGCCTGTTCAACCGGCATTATCGTCCTGACAGCTACGTGCTGGAAGCGTTGGGCGAACAGCGACTGACGGCGATTCATATCCAAAAAGGGGCTCGTGAGGTCACGCTAGATTGCGATCGTCTGGCCTGCGGTTTTGGGTTGGTAGCGAATATCGAACTGGCGATGTTGTTGGGGTGCCGTATCCAAAATGACGCGGTTGCCGTGGATCTTTACCAGCAAACCAGTCAGCCACAGATTTATGCAGCCGGTGAATGTACTGGGATCGGCGGCAGCGAGTTGGCGTTGACGGAGGGGGCGATTGCCGGCTATGCCGCAACCGGCAACCTGGTGCAGGCACAAGCCTTGATGGCGCAATGCGATAAGTGGCGGCGATTTGCCGGTGCGGTGGCGCGAACCTTTGCGCTCAATCCAGTGCTGAAAACGCTGGCGACACCGGAAACGCTCTTGTGTCGTTGTGAGGATGTGTCTTTGCATCAGTGCAGTGAATTTGCAGATTGGACAGCGGCCAAGTTGAGCAGCCGCTGCGGTATGGGCGCTTGCCAGGGCAAAATCTGTGCGACAGCGGCACGCCATTTACTCGACTGGCCACTGCCGGCTCCGAGGGTCCCGCTGACGCCAGTCAGGGTCGCCACTCTGGCCCGTTTGGGGCGCAGCGAGACTGACGGATAAGCCAACTAACTGCACTCAGGCACGCCGCACGGTGATGATGAGTCATCTCCGGCGGCAAGTTGTGCTAACGGGCCCAGACACCAAGTCCGTTGTTGCTCCTGTTACTGTGGCCAGTAATAGGTTTTCTCATGCCAGCCTTTGCCATACATACAGGCTTCGATGGTCGCCGAACGGGCACCTTCATTGCGATCATTTTGCACCGTTTTAAACGAAGGTTGTTTATCGTAACGGTAGCCTTTCGGGCAGTCTTTCTTGTCTTTCTCACAGCTATGGTATTGGTTTTCGTAGCTAAACTCGAAATCTCTCACCACATCGGGGGGGAAACGTTCGTAGCCTCGTCCCTTGCACTCCGCATATTCCGCCTCGCGTGTGGCGTTCCCGGCACCGGCTCTCTCCCATTGAGTGCAGGCCGTCAATGTAACTAATGGTAATAAAATCAAAAATCTATACGTCTTCATGATATCCCTAACTCTTCATTTCATCCTAAAAGCACTCGCTAAGAATCTTCCTAGGCGAGGTGGGGCGTGAGTGTAATAAACTGAGGCAAAAATTGGAAATGATAATAGTTATTGTTTAGAAAAGGTTGAGGTGACGGGTAGCAAGGATGAGTATCTGGAAGTGAAATAATACTTATTTGTTATCATATTCGTGCTAAGTTTTTTCTGATGATATATCCGACTTATTCCTTAAGATATTTACCTAAGGATTTTTTCTTATTATTGGCTGCAAAAGGATATTTATTCAGTGGGGAATTAAAGTTGGGATGTTTATATTGCTTTTTCAAAATAATCACAATTAAAGCCATTATTGAATTCGCCGGTAATACGATTGCAATTTATGTACAAATTTTTTAGATTCAGCAAGGATGAGTGATTCATCATGATGATGAAGAAATTAAAGGGAGTTTTATTTTGGCGAATAAATCAGAGATACCTAAAGACAGTGGTGATTTACCTTCATTATCAGATGATTGTGACAGGTTGAGAAACCTTTCTGATGTCGGTGATTCATTTGGCTATGGCCGCACTCGCTTTTATCAATGGTGCCGAGGACGCGGTTTTCTTACCCTTATGAATGCACCTTCTACGGAGATGATTAACGCCGGTTATATGGTGACGACGCTGTCAGAAAACGGCTACTCGCGGGTCTATGTGACTGAGGATGGCTTTAACTATGTGGGCAGTGTATTTCGTGATGACATCAAAAAACGCATGGTTAAGCTTTAAGAAATCATAAAAATCTTACTCATTTCAATACGCTAACCACAGAATCTTCTTATGGTGGTCGGTTGCCTTGCCTGACAGGCAAGGCGGTCGGCACCGAGGTATTGTTACCTCCCAGAATTTCTCCAGTTCACTGGAAGTTATCCTAATTTTTCATTGATGATGTCCCGATGCTACAGTCAGTGGCAGTTCTCTTGCTAGTATGAGGATGGGTTTATTTCAGGAGTTCAGGATGAAGCATTACGCTGCGTTATTCGTTACCACCGTGCTGTTGTCTGGCTGTGCCACTCAGGCGGTCCCCTTACAGCAGGCTGAATCACCGCCTCCCAGCCGGTTGATGCTGTATCAGAATGTCCCGCAAACGCCTTTTGCCACGGTAGTGGTAGTGCGCGACAGTGGGATGCTGGCAGGAAGTTGCCGGACCGGGGTTTATATCAACGGAGAATTTGCCGCATCGCTGGCGTCCAAAGAAAAGGCCGAGTTCCGGGTGCCGGTAGGCAATAATGAAATTAGCATTGGGCAGGATATGATCGAAAATAGCCTGTGCATCTGGCGTGATACCAGCGGGCGCTTGCCAATGACGCTGCGCGCCGGTGAGAGCCGCTATTTCCGCATTGCGGGTGATATGCAGCGCGGCTTTGTGTTGCAGGCCAGTAAGCCGTAATTCAGGCGGGGCGCAATCAACGCCCTTGCCACCATCCCCGCAGAGGAAACGGGCCCGCAATGACGGCAGGCCGGAAGGGCGACAGATTATTGACGGTAAGCGTGCTTAATCTGTTGGATGCTGTTTTTAAAGATTTCGGCCTGGGCCGGATCTTCAATCTGTGCGATAAAGCGTTCCATGTTGATAATGACTTTCCCGGCATCGGCCTGACCGATCGATTTCAGGATCAGCGTCAGTGTGGCTTTAAGGCAGGCAACTTCTGTCGCCAGCGTTTCCGGGTTTGCAGACGTAGTGAAATCAACGTTGCTCATTTTCTCTCCTGATTTTTGAGGCCGAAGCCTGAAGCAATGTACATTTTTATGCGCACCCACACCGATGTCATTCACTCGGACCTGCAGATGCGTATTTAACTGGGCGCGGAGTATAGCATAGCATCCAGGTATCCATCTGCACTGATAGCGCTGGATCGGGGACCGTGGTGGTTAACCTGGTATCTATCCGGGATTTAACCGATTTCACATTATAGTGCATACTCACTATTGATTAATTAATCAGCTTGCCAAACAATACCGCCAGGTTATTTTTTCTGTGTTAATAAGTATTTGTCCGCCTGTTTATTGTTTACTTGTTCCGATTATTTAAATGATCAACATTAGCCCCTTGCCTGACGTGCCCGGACGCGGGGTGAATAATTTCTTTTGCAATGGTTTTAGCCCTGTGAGATAAAGGCAAAGTTACCATATTGTTTTGTTTCAATGGATTACAATCACATTGAGTGGCATTACTATTATTTGTGTTGCGATTGCTTACACTGATTTTACCTGCGGTTTAGGGTAGACGCACTATCATAAGGTCAGGACTGCACATGGTAATATTTCCATCGTCGGCTTTTCCTCTGCAATCCATGGTTTTATCGGGCTGCATTGGGCGGCTAAAATTCAAAAATCAGGCCCATTCCGCAAAGTTAATCGGGAGTAAGTATTAATCTGTGTTCATTCTTGTCTGAAAAACAAGTAATATCTCAGGCTATAACAGAGGCTGATTGCGTTACTCCCTTCTTTTTGGAGATTTTTCCTTGATTAGCGTTCTTCTTGTTGATGACCACGAACTGGTGCGCGCAGGGATACGACGCATTCTTGAAGATATCAAAGGTATAAAAGTTGTCGGGGAGGCCCAGTGCGGTGAAGACGCCGTGAAATGGTGCCGTGGCAATGCTGTAGATATCGTTCTTATGGATATGAACATGCCGGGTATTGGCGGGCTGGAAGCCACGCGCAAGATTGTGCGTTATGCGCCCGACGTGAAAGTTATCATGCTGACTATTCATACCGAGAACCCATTGCCTGCCAAAGTGATGCAGGCTGGGGCCGCGGGCTACCTGAGTAAGGGCGCTGCACCACAGGATGTGGTCAATGCCATTCGTGCGGTACAGGCCGGACAGCGCTATATCGCGTCCGATATTGCCCAGCAAATGGCGTTGAGTCAGCTGGAGCCGCAGACGGAAACGCCGTTTAGCTGCCTTTCTGAGCGCGAGCTGCAGATTATGCTGATGATCACCAAAGGTAAAAAGGTTAACGAGATCTCGGAACAACTGAGTCTCAGCCCTAAAACGGTGAACAGTTATCGCTACCGTATGTTCAGCAAGCTGAATATCAGCGGTGATGTTGAATTGACCCACCTGGCTATCCGACACGGATTGTTCAATGCGGAGACGTTGTTAAGCAGTGAGTGACCGTTTTGATGCCAAAGCATTTCTAAGCACCGTAACCAGCCAGCCTGGCGTCTACAGAATGTACGACGCTACTGGCACGGTTATCTACGTCGGTAAAGCCAAAGATCTGAAAAAACGCCTCGCCAGTTACTTCCGCCAGCAGGTGGGTAGCCGTAAAACTGAGACGCTGGTTAAAAATATCGCTCAAATAGACGTAACTGTTACGCATACCGAAACAGAGGCGCTATTACTGGAACATAACTACATAAAGTTATACCAGCCGCGATACAATGTTCTTTTGCGAGACGATAAATCTTATCCGCTGATTTTCCTCAGTGCGGACAGCCACCCACGGCTGGCCGTACATCGTGGTGCCAAACACGCCAAGGGGGAGTATTTCGGCCCATTCCCCAATTCCTATGCCGTGCGTGAGACGCTGGCGCTGCTGCAGAAACTGTTCCCGATACGTCAGTGTGAGAACAGCGTGTATCGCAACCGCTCGCGCCCCTGTTTGCAATACCAGATCGGTCGTTGCCTGGGGCCCTGTGTCGCCGGGTTGGTGAGTGAAGATGAGTATCGCCAGCAGGTGGATTATGTGCGCCTGTTTCTGTCCGGCAAGGATCAACAGGTGCTGCATCAGTTGATTGAACGGATGGAAAACGCCAGCAAGACATTGAACTTTGAAGAGGCCGCGCGGATACGCGATCAGATCCAGGCAGTACGCAGAGTGACGGAGCGGCAGTTCGTGTCCGGTAACAGCGACGATCTGGATGTGATCGGTGTGGCATTCGAGTCTGGTATGGCCTGCCTGCACGTATTGTTTATTCGCCAGGGTAAAGTGTTGGGCAGCCGCAGTTACTTCCCCAAAGTGCCGGGCGGCACCGAAATGAGCGAAGTGGTACAGACATTTGTCGGTCAGTTCTATCTACAGGGCAGCCAGATGCGTACCTTGCCGGCAGAAATCCTGTTGGATTTCACCTTGCCGGAGAAAGACCTGTTGGCCGAGTCGCTCTCTGAACTGGCCGGTCGTAAAATCCAGATCCAGAGCAAACCGCGAGGGGATCGCGCACGCTACCTCAAACTGGCGCGTACCAATGCAGCGACTGCCTTGACCACCAAGCTTTCTCAGCAGTCGACCATTCATCAGCGATTGGCAGAATTGACGAAGGTACTGAATCTTTCCGAGATTAACCGCATGGAGTGCTTCGACATCAGCCATACCATGGGTGAGCAAACCGTCGCTTCTTGCGTGGTGTTTGACGCGAATGGGCCGCTGCGTTCTGAGTATCGGCGCTATAATATCACCGGCATTACACCGGGGGATGACTATGCGGCGATGGCGCAAGTGCTGAAACGCCGCTATGGTAAGGCTCTGGAAGAGAAAAAAATCCCCGACGTTATCTTTATTGATGGCGGTAAAGGGCAGCTAGGTATGGCGATTGATGTGTTTAATTCGCTGAACGTGAGCTGGGATAAAAACAAACCCTTGCTGATTGGCATCGCCAAAGGCGCTGACCGCAAAGCCGGGTTGGAGACGTTGTTCTTTGTGCCGGAAGGTGAGGGCATTGCCCTGCCGTCGGATTCACCGGCGCTGCATCTGATCCAGCACATCCGCGATGATTCGCATAACCACGCGATCACCGGGCACCGTCAGAGAAGGGCAAAAGTAAGAAATACCAGCGCGTTGGAACTGATCGACGGCGTTGGACCAAAACGGCGACAGGTGCTGTTGAAGTATATGGGCGGACTTCAACCATTATTGAACGCCAGCGTTGAGGAAATTGCAAAAGTGCCGGGTATTTCACAAGCATTGGCAGAAAAGATCTACAATGCATTGAAACACTGAGGGCAATGTAGCAACATACTCTTAATTCCCACTCCAGCCAGATAGTTACCGTAGCATTATGCAATTGAATATACCGACTTGGCTTACTCTGTTTCGCGTAGTTCTGATCCCATTCTTTGTTCTGGCATTTTATCTGCCGTTCACCTGGGCTCCGATGGTTTGCGCCGTCATCTTTGTGTTTGCTGCCATAACCGACTGGTTCGATGGTTTCCTCGCCCGTCGCTGGAAGCAAACTACCCGTTTTGGGGCGTTCCTCGACCCGGTGGCGGACAAGGTGATGGTGGCGGTAGCGCTGGTTCTGGTGGCAGAACACTACCATGTCTGGTGGATTACCCTGCCTGCGGCGACCATGATTGCCCGTGAAATTATCATCTCGTCACTGCGTGAGTGGATGGCGGAGATCGGTAAGCGCAGCAGCGTGGCGGTGTCCTGGATTGGTAAAGTGAAAACCATGGCGCAAATGATGTCGCTGGTCGGGTTGCTGTGGCGCCCGGACCGGACCGTTGAGTATGTGTCCTTTGGTTTGTTGTACATCGCGGCGGTGCTGACTTTCTGGTCAATGTTCCAATATTTGAACGCTGCCCGCAAAGATTTGCTGGAACCCTGATCAAAGCGCTGCAAAAATCGTCAAACAAACGTAATGAGCCAACAATTTTATTGACTCATTACGTCAGGTAAGTAGAATGCATCGCATCAGACGGCAGCAGTGATTTGCCGAAAGATAGCAAAAAAATCAGTAAGTTCTGATTAATGCGGGAATAGCTCAGTTGGTAGAGCACGACCTTGCCAAGGTCGGGGTCGCGAGTTCGAGTCTCGTTTCCCGCTCCAAATTTAATAAAGCTGGTGTTTTACGAGCTTTAGCCTGTAAAAGGCAAATAGAATTTAGGCGCGTTAACAAAGCGGTTATGTAGCGGATTGCAAATCCGTCTAGTCCGGTTCGACTCCGGAACGCGCCTCCAATTTTCCCGAGCCCGGGTGGTGAAATCGGTAGACACAAGGGATTTAAAATCCCTCGGCTTATGGCTGTGCGGGTTCAAGTCCCGCCCCGGGTACCAGGAAAATAAATTCAAGAATAACAAAGCAATAAGTAGTAATGTCGTAGCCGCCGTGAGGCGGTTTTTTTGTTTCTGACCCCCTTCGCCATACCCTCCTGATATCCCTTTACCCTATTCAAACGCCAAATCATTTCCTGACGGCCAAACGACAATCATCATTCTGGCCTGGCGAAAATACCCGGCCGTTGAGCCGGGGTTGTGCTTATCTGTGGCGGTGATGGAGATGATGGTACTGCATATGCCGTTCCTTAGCGGCCAGTGACGCCAATGACTTCGATTGCCGCTCGGTGCAGCTTTTGGCCGTAGTCATCGGGTTGTCTTTCGATCTCTTTGATCAGATAAGCGAGAATGTTTTGCTTGCTGATGGGTTGATTGGCGGAGAGCACCTGAATAATGCCCTTACCGAGCAAGTTGTAGATTTGTTCACGGTACGTCTCGATATCTTTATCGTTGAGACCGTAAAGGGTGTAATCGATCATGGAATTTTACCGCTGATGAAATTTAAAGCGCCAGCCGAAGCTGGCAGAGAAGCCATATAAAAAATAAAATCGTGCAAATTCCACTTAGGGTGATATCCAGGTGGAAGGTTAACGATAGCGTAGTAAGAATATTCCTATCAATAGGCAGCGGCAATCTGGATGGCTAATTAGGAAAATCCTCAGGTCGTTGCCCTGGCCTGACGGGCAGATCCTGAGGAAACCTGAACGGTGCGGCAGTGCGGATTTAATCTTCTGTTTGTGCGCCCAAACTCTCGGGCAGCAGCTGTGCCAGCAGCAGGTCCAGGGTCAGCATCAGCCCGTAGCGAGCTGCGCTGCCGCCACTGAGCGGCAATACCTTATCTGCCAGCGTCGCCAGCGTGCTACCTGCCGGGGTAAGGGCGATGCGATAAGCCCCCGTGGCGCCGGCCAGCCTGGCAGCATTGAGCAAATCGGTATTTTCCCCACTCATCGACAGCAATATCACGCACTGCTGTGTGCTCAGAGTAGAGGCGGTCATGCGCATCAGTGCCGCATCCTGGCAGGCAAAGGCAGGGTAGCCCAAACCCACCAGGCGTTGTTGCAGCTCGTTGACGTACAGCGCCATGCTGTTTACGCCAAAAATATGCACACTTTTGGACTGGCTCACCTGTTGGCTGGCGTCGATTAACGACGAATGCTCTACCTGTTGCAGCTGTTGATGCAGCGTAGTCTCCACGTCGTTGACACGTTGCAGCCACAAACGAGGAGGCCCATTGGGCGTGGATTGGGTGCTCAAATAGCGTGAGCCACTGACGCTGGCCTGCGCCAGCTTCATACGCAGATCGCGAATATCATCACAACCGATGGTTTTGGCGAAGCGGGTGATGGTCGCCGGACTGACCCCAGCCTGACTGGCCAGTAGCTCTATAGTGGCGGAAGAGGCGAAGGCGATATCGTCCAGAATGGTCTGTGCGACCTTGGCTTCCTGCTGACTGAATTGGTTTTGCCGCGCGCGGATCTGATAGACGATGTCGCCGATATCTTCACAGCCGATGGATTTGGCAAAGCGACTCAAAGTCGTGGGGCTGACGCCGGGCAGCTTGCCAATACCGGCGGCTGAGGCGAAGGCGATATCCATGCCGCCCAGCACGGGTTGTGCTACTGCTGCCGGCTGGTTTGCCGGCACAGGTTGGGTACGCATCAGCGAGATAAAGTCGTTAAGATCCTGGCAGCCCAGGGTTTTAGCAAAATGAGCGACGATCTCGGTACTGACGCCGGCTCGCTCCGCCAACTGTTCAATGGTCGCCGTTGAAGTGAAGCTGAGGTTGTCCAGGATAGTCCGGGCAATTTTCGCCTCCTGGCGGCTGAACGGACTCTGGCGAAACTGAATGTGGTAAACGAGATCCATGACTGCAGTGTCCCTTCTGTTATGCCAACCGGCACCTGTGCTTCAAGCTAGCCTGTTTTTCGCACGGCATAAAGCGATAACCCGCAGAATAAGCCAATGAAAATAATTTTCAATATACCCTGTGGGAAAACACGACGCTGCTCTCAATGTTTATTCGCTGGTTATTTATCCTGCTGTTTTTAAACGATAAAACTCTAAATTGAAATTTTTAGTCGAGCATAACTCGATCGCCGATCACAGTGTTGAAAAAAATTTTCATGACGATTTTTATATAACTGTATGTTTTTAAACAATTAAATAAAAATCATAATCAAATCGTATGGATCTAAGGTATTTACAAGCGTGTTACATAGCTGTTTTATATTTGAACAGCCGTGGTGGCTAACAACCGGGACACTGAAAAATGCAAACAATCGTCTTATGCTGCGCCGCAGGAATGTCTACCAGCATGCTGGTACAAAAAATGAAAATCGAAGCCCAAAAACGGGCGCTGGATATCGAGATTGAAGCTGTACCGGTAGCGGATTTTGAACGTATCGTCGGCCGGGCGGATATCGTCCTGTTGGGGCCGCAGGTTAAATATGAACATGCGCGGCTTGCTGAACTGGCGGCGCCCTTGGGCAAAACCGTGGCGGTTATCGACATGATGGATTACGGCACCATGCGCGGCGACAAGGTACTGGACAAGGCGCTCGGCCTGCTGGCCTGAAAATCCTTCGGGAACCAGGCTTCTCACATTCGTTTATTTATTGATTTATTGCGGGTTATATCACTGACCCGTAGTGGGATCACCGTGCCTGTCATCAGGCGGGGGAGGGAATGATGGATTTGGAAACTAGCGTGATGGAATTGCTGGTTCATGCCGGCAGTGCGCGAAGTTCGCTGCTTTCTGCATTGCAATTAGCGCGTCGCGGTGAATTTGAGGCCGCTGGCGACAGGCTGGAAGAGGCGAAGGCCGCTATCGGCCGGGCACATGGCATGCAGACGGAGCTGATTGGTATGGATGAAGGCTGTGGAAAGGTACCGGTCAGTTTAATTCTGGTGCATGCGCAGGATCATTTGATGAATGCGATGCTGATCCAGGATCTGGCCACCGACATGATCGAACTTTATCGTCGTTTACCCCAGGGGACAGGCAATGACTAAAATCACCGTAATCGGCGGGGGCAGCAGCTACACGCCGGAGCTGGTCGAAGGATTGATCGCGCATTATCAGGACGTTCCGTTAACCGAGCTGGCGCTGGTCGATGTGGAATCCGGCCGTGAGAAAGTGAGCATCATTGCCGAATTGACCAAAAGAATGCTTAAGCGCAATGGGCTGGAGCAGGTGGTGGTTTCGGTGCATTTCACACTGGAGCCGGCCATTCGCGGTGCCAGTTTTGTGCTGACCCAGTTGCGGGTGGGGCAACTGGCCGCCCGTGCTGCCGATGAGCGTCTGGGGCTGAAATACCAGCGGCTGGGGCAGGAAACCACCGGCATCGGCGGCTTCGCCAAGGCACTACGTACCATTCCGGTCATGCTGGAAGTGGCGCGCGTGGTAGAAACTGTGGCGCCGGATGCCTGGATTATCAACTTTACCAATCCGGCCGGGATCGTCACCGAAGCGGTCTCACGTTACAGCAAGGCGAAGATTATTGGTCTGTGCAACGTGCCGATCACCATGCACCACATGATCGCCGATATGTTGAAAGCACCGCACGATCAGGTGGATCTGCGTTTCGCCGGGCTGAACCATATGGTGTGGGTGCATCAGGTCACACAAAGCGGTAAGGATGTGACCGCCAAAGTGCTGGAGATGCTGAGCAATGGCGAAACGCTGTCAATGAACAACATCAAAGACCTGCCGTGGCCACCGGCATTTTTGCAGGCGCTGGGAGCGATCCCTTGTCCGTATCACCGCTATTTTTATCAAACCGCCGGCATGCTGGAAGAAGAGATGGAAGCGGCCGCGGCTCAGGGCACTCGCGCCGAACAGGTAATGAAGGTTGAGGCGGAGCTGTTTGCCTTGTATGCCGACCCGACACTGGATAAAAAACCGGAGCAACTGAGCTTTCGTGGCGGTGCTTTCTATTCTGAGGTGGCGGTCGAATTGATCCGCGCCATTCACAATAACAGCGGCAAGGTGCTGGTGGTGAATACCCGTAATAACGGCGCCATTCAGGGCCTGCCGGATGATGCGGTGATTGAAACCAACTGTGTGATCGATGCGCAAGGCGCTCACCCGCTGAGTTTCGGCCCGTTGCCACTGGCCATGAACGGCTTGACCCAGCAGGTTAAAGATTTTGAACGGCTGACCATAGAGGCGGCGGTGCATGGCGATCGCCAGAGTGCGCTGTTGGCGCTGGTGGTGAACCCGCTGATTGGCGGTGTCGGCATCGCACAACCCTTGCTGGACGAAGTGTTGAGCCTTAACCAGGCCTATTTACCGCAGTTTAATTAAGTCGATATTCCATAATAACAATCACGACAGCCGGCTTTGCCGGGCAGGGGGGATGATGGCGGGTCTAAATAGTATTCTGGAACGTTACGTGTTGCCGACGGCGTTAAAAATCGCCGGGCAAAAACATATTTTGTCAGTGCGGGACGGCATAATTCTCAACATGCCGTTTATGTTAATCGGGTCATTTTTCCTGATCTTCGCTTATTTACCGATCCCCAGCTACGCCAATCTGATGGGCGAGGTGTTTGGTGCAGCATGGCGGGACAAGTTGCTGTATCCGGTCAAGGCGACTTACGACATCATGGCGATTATCTCCAGCTTTGGTATTGCCTATCGGCTGGCGGAGAAATACCGCGGGATGGATCCGCTCAGTACCGGTGCAGTTTCGCTGGTGGCGTTTATCATGACCATTCCCCAGCATACGCTGTTTGCGCCGGTGAAAGGGGCTGCGGAGCAAATTGTTAAAGGCGTGCTGCCGATGAATTTTATCGGTAGTCAGGGACTGTTTGTGGCAATCGTTGTGGCACTACTGTCGACGGAAATCTACCGTTTTGTGCATAACCGTAATCTGGTGATCAACATGCCGGAAGGGGTACCGCCGGCGGTGGCGAAATCTTTCCTGGCGCTGATCCCGGGGTTCTGCGTGTTGGCAGTGATCTTGTTGTTGCGTTTGATCGTTGAGGCCACGCCGTTTGGCGATATCAATACCATGATCGCCACCCTGATCGGCATTCCAATGCATCACGTGGGGGGAACGCTGCCGGGGATGATTTTCTCGGTGATCCTGATCGGCCTGCTGTGGACGCTGGGGCTGCATGGTGACGCCATTGTACTGGTGTTTATTCAACCGGTGTGGCTGGCGAATATGTCAGAAAACCTGGTGGCGTTTCAGAGCAATCAGCCGATCCCACACATTATTACCCAGCAATTTTACGACCTGTGGATTGCGCCCGGCGGCACGGGTGCTCTGTTGGGGTTGGTGATCTTTATGCTGTTGCGCAGCCGTAGTGCACAGATGAAACAGTTGGGGAAAATCGCCGCACCGGGTTGTCTGTTTAATATCAGCGAACCTATGGTGTTCGGGATCCCGCTGGTGATGAACCCGTACTTCTTCCTGCCGTTTATCCTGACCCCGGTGGTGCTGGTGATCGTGACCTACAGCGCGATGGCGACCGGATTGGTAACACCTCCGGTGGGGATTGCCTTGCCGTTCACCACACCGATTTTCATCAGTGGCTATCTGGCGACCGGTGGCCATATTTCGGGAACGGTGATCCAGGTGGTCAATCTGTTGATTTCAATGGCAATTTACTATCCCTTCTTCCGTGCCTGGGATAAGCAAAAATACCGTGAAGAAAATCAGGCGGCGGTGCCAGTACCAAACGCCGTGGCTGATGAGCAACCGCAGACACCATAAAATAGGCACTTTCTGCGGCGGTGATCGTACAGGTCGCCGTCGCAGCAAGGGAATGAAAAAGGGTTTACACACGACTTGTTACATTATAACAACGTTAATTTTTGCCACCGCAGCAACGCCCGCCTAAATTGCCTGTCAGATAACCATCCAGCAGCAGGAGAGAGAAAACTCTCAACAATAACCTGTATCTGGCAAACGGTTATGAATTCACTTTGGCAAGAATGGTATCAACAATGCAGAAGTTCCGACGCTGGACCCAGTTACAGGTCTCTTTCTTTATCGCTTTCTATCTCGGTGTGTTACTCAATATCCCCATATTTTACCGCCGGTATCAGCAACTTCATTATGACAATTTATTGTCGATCGGCATTGAAGTGGTCGCCGCCTTCTGCCTGGTGTGTTTCATCACGCTACTGATCTCGTTTTTGGGGCGCAGACTGTTCCGTATTTTGGCTTCGTTATTGGTATTGAGTTCGGTTGCTGCCAGCTACTACATGGTGCTATTCCATGTCGATATTGGTTACGGCATTCTGGCGGCGGTGATGACCACTGACGTTGACTTGTCCAGGGAGTCGGTGGGCTGGCATTTTGGCGTGTGGGTGGTGCTGGTTAGCCTGTTGCCGTTGCTGCTGATTTGGTTGGTGCCGATGCATGAGGCCAGTTATAAGCGCGGTAACCACCTGGCTTGGTTCAAAAAGGGCGGCGTGATGCTGAGCGCTGCACTGCTGTGCTGGTTACCACTGAAACTCATGGGCCAGGTGCAGGACCGCCACGATCGGGATAATAATCAAATGATGGCCAGCTATGGTGGCGTGGTGGCCGGCAGTTATTCACCGTCCAACTGGCTCTCGGCGTTGGGGCTGTTGACCTACAGCTCATACAGCCAGGCAGAGGACAGCCGTAATCTGTTTGATCCGGCAGCACATTTTACCTATCAAGCGCCAAAAGACGTGAATGATCTGTATGTGGTGTTTGTGATCGGCGAAAGCGCCAGACGTGACCATATGGGCATTTACGGTTACCAGCGTGACAACACGCCGAATCTGGATAAGGAAACCAACCTTGCGGTGTTGCAAGGGTATTCCTGCGACACCTCGACCAAACTCTCGCTACGTTGCATGTTCGTGCGAGAAGGCGGTGCGTCGGAAGCCCCCGAGCGGACGCTGAAGGAAATGAACGTGTTCTCAGTGCTGAAAAAGCAGGGCTTTTCCTCAGAGCTATTCTCGATGCAGAGTGAAGCCTGGTTTTATAACAAAACCCAGGCGGATGATTACGCGCTCAGAGAAAGTATTCAGGCGGAAAAACGCAATGCCGGCAAACCTGTGGATGATATTGCGTTGATTGATGAGTTGCGGGATTCGTTAGATCGTCACCCGCAGGGCAAGCACTTGGTGATCCTGCATACCAAAGGCTCGCACTATATGTACACCGAGCGCTACCCTCGCGCTTTCGCCCGCTACCAGCCGGAATGCCAGGGTATTGACGACACTTGCTCTACGCAATCGATGGTTAACTCTTACGACAACAGCCTGCTGTATACCGATTACGTCCTTGAGCAGGTTTTCAATCAGTTGCGTAATCGTAATGCCATCGTGTTCTACGCTTCGGATCACGGTGAGTCGATCTCGGAAAATATGCATTTTCACGGTACCCCGCGTGACCATGCACCAAAGGCGCAACGTACCATTCCGATCATGGTCTGGGCATCGGACAAGTTTCTCAGCCAGCCCGATCATCAGGCGGCCTTTAATCAGTTGAAAGCGCTACAGCGGGCAAAAACGCCGGTTTTCCACGAGAAGCTGTTCGACAGTATTCTCGGCTGCATCGGTTATACCTCACCGGACGGCGGCATTGTGAAACAGCACAACTGGTGTCAGGTTAACTGAGCCCATTGCAGAATGACTAACCGCCGCAAGGCGGTTTTTTTTGGCTAAAGCGGGCGGTAAAGCAGGTTAGCGAAGGCTTTCTATCCAGTGGAAGATGCGTGCCAGGCTGGGGGTGATATCACCGATGTTAAACATTGCGCCTATCCAGACGGCAATCATGACGGCCACCCCAATCACAACCGGTAAATCCATTTTACTCATTGGCTATCGTCTTCAATGGGTTAACAGGATTCCCAGCCTAGCATCAAACGCCCCGGGGATAAAATATCTGGCTACTGTGACTACAGTTCGGCATGCAAAAATGTTCTCCGGGGGAGGAACCGTTGCGCTATTGTGTCGGTTCAGTGAATCAGGAGGATGGTGGTGAAAGCATTAACTATCGTGGGAAATGACCTACGTCTAAAGATCCTGACGGACGCGAATACGGACATCGTTCATCGTTACTTCCAGGAGAACCAGCAGCACCTTTCCCCCTGGGAGCCGAAGCGACCTGCCGATTTTTACAGTGCAGAGGTGATCCACCAGCGGTTGTGGCATGCGCAGCGGGATGCCGAGCAGGGAGTGGCTTATCAGTTTGGCATTATCAATGGCACCGGCACGGAGATGTTGGGCGCCTGCAACTTTTCCAATATAGCTCGTGGTCCCTTTCAGGCCTGCCATCTGGGGTATTCAATAGCTGCCTGCCATCAAGGCAAGGGGATAATGACCCTGGCGCTCACTACGGCCCTTGACTACATGTTGGCTGAACTGGATCTGCATCGCATTATGGCCGCTTATATTCCGACCAATGCTCGCAGCGAAAAGCTGTTGTTGCGCCTGGGGTTTGAGAAAGAAGGTTACGCGAAATCCTATCTTAAAATTGCCGGCCGCTGGCAAGATCACGTATTGACCTCGTTGATTAACCCACGGCACGCAGAGTAACCCTTCGGCGTTGATAGCCAAAAAAAAGCCACCCGCAGGTGGCTTGTCGTCAGAACGTTGTTTAGTCCAGTTTTGGATGCTGGTCGATCAACATCTGTTTTTTCTTTTCCAACTCGGAAATCTGCTCGTTGATGTCATCGACTTTCTGTTCGATGTTATCGTAGTTTTCCTGCAGCAGTTCTTTGGCTTCCGAGCGATCCGAGGCGGCCGGGGTAGCACCACGCAGCGGCTTATTGGCGGTTTCCTTCATATACAGGCCGGTGATCAAACCGATCACGGCGACCACCATCAGGTAGTAGGCCGGCATATACAGGTTCCCGGAGGATTCGACCAACCAGGCGGCTACCGTGGGTGTTGCACCGGCAACCAGTACCGAGATGTTAAACGAAATTGCCAACGCGCTGTAACGAATGTGTGTTGGGAACATCGCCGGCAGGATCGAAGCCATGACGCCGGTGAAGCAGTTCAACAGCACCGCCAGCACCAACAGGCCGACGAAGATCAGGCCGATCACATTACTGTTGATCAAAATAAAGCACGGAATAGCCAGCGCCAGCAGGCCGATACTGCCGCCAATAATAAACGGCTTACGGCCGATACGGTCACTGGTCAGGCCGATGACCGGTTGCACAAACAACATGCCGATCATGACGGCGATAATGATCAGGACGCCGTGATCTTCCGAGTAGTGCAGGTTATGCGACAGGTAGCTCGGCATGTAGGTCAGCAACATGTAATAGGTCACGTTGGTCGAAATCACGATACCGACGCACACCAGCAGGCTTCTCCAGTGCTTGGCCGCGATCTCTTTAAACGAGGTTCTCGGCGGATTTTCGATGGCGTTGCGGTCTTCTTTCTCCATCTTTTCCACGTGCTGCTGGAACGCCGGAGTTTCTTCCAGCGCATGACGCAGGTACAGGCCGATCAGGCCTAATGGTGCGGCGATGAAGAACGGAATACGCCAGCCCCAGTCGAGGAAGTTAGCTTCACCGACGATACTGGAAATCAGCACCACGACGCCGGCACCCAGCACGAAGCCGGCAATCGAGCCGAAATCAAGCCAACTGCCCATAAAGCCACGCTTTCGGTCCGGGGAGTATTCGGCGACAAAGATCGCTGCGCCGGAGTATTCGCCACCGACCGAGAAGCCCTGTGCCAGCTTGGCTACCAACAGCAGCACCGGTGCCCAAATACCGATCGACGCATAAGAGGGGATCAGACCGATACAGAAGGTGCTCACCGCCATAATAATAATGGTGATGGAAAGGACTTTTTGTCGACCGAACTTATCGCCCATCGAACCAAAGAAGATGCCACCTAACGGACGTACCAGGAAGGGAACGGAAAAGGTTGCCAGTGCGGCAATCATCTGTACGCCGGGAGTGGCGCCAGGGAAAAAGACTTGCCCAAGGGCGTAGGCGACAAAGCCGTAAACACCAAAGTCGAACCATTCCATTGCGTTGCCCAATGCAGCCGCGGTGATCGCCTTTTTCAGTTTGCTGTCGTCAATAATGGTGATGTCATTAATCAACATCGGCTTATGTCGTTTTTTTCTTAACTTCATATAATCATCCCTTAATCAATTCTAGTCGTACGTGAATTCGCGATCCTTCTGCCCAGTTATCAGTTTGGTTAATCTAAACGCTATGCGCAGAGATCCCCCATTGCCATTTTTTGTGTGATGCGAATCACGTAATGTTTCAATTTTCACCGGGAATATGTCATTTAGGTGACTAATTATTTTGCATCTATAGCTTAACGTTATATCTGATGGCGATCAAATTTAGCAGTTTATCTTATGGATTTGCACCAATTTAGCGCATAAACAGGTTAACTATTGTGCATTTTGCTGGTTTTTTGTCTGGTGGGGGATGCGTTAAGTATAGGAACAACTGCAGCAAAAAACGGCAAAATTAATGCATTTTTCGGGCGAAGAAAAAGGCCTGACGCAGACGCCAGGCCGGCGAATTATTGCGGGGAACCGCCAAATTCTAAATAGAGTTGTGCCAGATTTTGGTATTGGCTAAAGCGATTTTCATCCAGCGCCTGCTCCGCCTGCCTGCGACGGTTTTGTGCATCCAGCCAGAAGGTGATGGGGACGGCACCTTGCCGGTAACGGCTCTCATTCAAGCGCTCAGATTTGCGTGCCAACGCCAACGAAGCCTGCAAGTGTTTTTCCTGTGCCATCAGTTGCGTACGCAACGACAAGGCATCGTCTACATCGGCCATGGCTTTATATAGCGTCTGTTTGAATTCCAGCACCTGCAGATCGTAGTCGCTGCGGGCGATTTTGATATCAACGTCCATTTTCCGCCACTCAAGGAACGGTAACGTTAGTCCTGCGCTCACCGAGGCCAACGGATTGCGCAGAAATTCCAGCAATGCGCTACTGCTGCTACCCAATGAACCTGTCAGGCTAAAGGCCGGATAGTACTGAGTGCGTTTCACATCGACGTTGGCCAGCGCTTCGCGCAATCGCAACTCTTTGGCGCTGATATCCGGGCGGTGGCGCAGCACGCTGGCCGGGATACCGGCGTTGATTTGCGGCAGCGGACCGGTCGGCAAACCACCAGGTTCCACCAGCGCATTGCCCGGCGGTGCGCCCAGTAATACCGTCTGTTCGTTCAACGCCTGCTGACGCTCACGCAGCAGCGCCAGATGACTGCTTTCCTGATTGATCAGATTTTGCTCGGCATCCACCACGTCCAGTGAAGAGATGCTGCCGGCACGATAGCGGGCATTGACCAACTGTAAGGTCTGCCGGGTGTAAGCGATATTTTGCTGACTGACGCTGATCCGTTGGTTGATAAAGCCTATGCGCCAGTAATTTTTGCTGGCGTTGGCGAGCAAGGCCAAACGCGCACTTTGCAAATCCTGTTGGGTGGCCTGACTGGCCCATTCTGCGGCGTCACGCTGTCGCGCCAGTTTGCCCCACAGATCGACCTCGTAGCTGACGCCAAGGTTGGCGCTGCTGCTTTTATTCCAGGGTGATGAATTGGCAAGGGCGTTGCTGGCTTGGCTATTGAGCGTAGCATTGACGCTTGGCTCGGTGGCGATATCGGTCTGTTGTGCCGTCAATTGGGCGCGGTAAACGCGCAGCGCGGCAGCGGCCAGGTCGTTATTGGCCAGCATGACCTGTTGCAACCAACGGTCTAACTGGGGATCGTGGAAATCGTGCCAGTCAAAAGGCACCGGCGTGGCGGCGGCATCGCTGCTGTCCGGCCATTGGGACGGGTAGTCTACCTTCACTGGCTGATATTCGCTTTTCAGCGCGTTGCCGCAGCCGGTACTGAGCAGGGCGGCGAGGCATAACGCCAGGGGGGATAAAATTTTCATAAGTTACTCGCTGGCCAGTGAAATGACCGGATCCATCCGCGCCGCTTTGCGGGCCGGGAGATAACCGAAGATCATACCGATCAAGGTGGAGCAGAAGAAGGCTACCGCGGCGGCCTGCCAGGAATAGATGGCGGTGAGCATGCCGCCCGCCAGCAGGGTAAACAGCGAGCCGGCGGCGAAGGACAGCAAAATGCCCAGCACCCCGCCGATCAGGCAGACCAGCACGGCCTCAATCATAAATTGCTGCATAATGTCGCTGCGACGTGCGCCTACAGCCATACGCACGCCAATTTCATGCGTCCGTTCGGTCACCGAGACCAGCATGATGTTCATCACGCCAAGGCTGCCGATAATCAGAGAAATTGAGGCCACCATCAGGATCAGCAGGCTGAGGGTCATTGAGGTGTGTTCGATCGATTTACGGTACTTGTCGAGGTTGAACAGCATAAAGTCTTTAACGCCGTGGCGCTGGGTCAGCAACTGGTTAATGGCGGCGACGGCAGCCTCGTTGGCGACGTCATCTTTCAACCGGACGCTGATGCTGCTCAGCGTGGTTTTGCCCACCATGCGATACATCACGGTGCTATAGGGCATCCACACTCTGATACGGTTGGGGGCCGAGTCCTGGTTACTTTGCACCACGCCAATCACCCGGGCCGGCACGGCACCAAGAAACACAATTTGGCCCAGCGGCTCTACGCCGAAATCACCGAACAACGACTGACGGGCGTTTTCGTCAATGATCACTTCCTGCAGCGCATTACGGTCATCCCGGAAGTTGCGACCTTGCACCAGCGTGAAACCGTTAACACGTAAATAATCGCGTCCAACGCCGCTGATCGACGCATTGGCTGACTTGCTGCGAAAGTGAATGCTGTCCGAGGCCGTGACTTCAGGGCTGACGCTGTCGACAAAGCTTTGACTGGCCAGCGCGTCGGCATCTGCCGGAACCAGAGTACGGATGCTGTCGATGGCATCATCAAAGAAATCACGGCCGGGGTAGATGCTGACCACGTTGGTGCCGAGACTTTTAATACTCTCCAGCGTGCGTTGTTTGGCGCCTTCGCCCAGCGCGACCACCGTCACGACCGCAGCAATGCCGAAAATAATGCCGGTCATGGTCAGAGCGGTACGCAGGCGGTGGGCATTCATGGCTTTCAGCGCCATTTGCAGCGACTCACGGGTACGATCGAGCAGACTCTGCCAGTAGCCTTGTGCCGCCGGTGGGGTCTTTTGCATCTTCGGCAGTGGGGCCGTCGTTTGACGGCCCCTGTCGGCGACGATCTCACCGTCCTGCAGTTCGATGATGCGTTGTGCGTGCTGCGCCACCTTCATATCGTGGGTGACGATCACGACAGTATGGCCACGCTGATTAAGTTCGCTGAGGATCTCCAGTACTTCCTGGCCGGAACGGGAGTCCAGGGCACCGGTGGGCTCATCCGCCAGGATGATTTCAGCACCGTTAATTAACGAACGAGCGATACTGACGCGCTGTTGCTGGCCACCGGAGAGCTGCCCAGGTTTATGGTGCTCACGGCCTTCCAGCCCCAGTCGGGCCAACAGTTGCGCCGCGTGCAGACGGCGTTGATCACGCTTGCTGTTGGCGTAAATCGCGGGGATTTCGACGTTGCCCAGCGCACTGATATCCGGCATCAGATGATAACGCTGGAAGATAAAACCGATATGCTCACGACGTAGCCTGGCCAATTGATCCGGCGACAGGTGAGCCGCATTTTGGCCGTTGATGTAATAGTCACCCTGGTCCGGTACGTCCAGACAGCCGATGATGTTCATCAGCGTGGATTTGCCAGAGCCTGAAGCGCCTATGATAGCGACCAACTCCCCGGCAGCGATGCTCAGGTTGATGTTTTTCAACACGGTCAGCGGCTGGCTGCTGTTGGTGTAGGTGCGGCCGATGCCTTTCAGCTCAATGATAGTGTTCACAGTGAGAGGCCTTCCTCGCTTGGCCTGGCACTTTCCTGCACCAGCACTACGTTTTCACCCACCTTCAACCCGGACAGGATTTGAATATCGACGTTATTGGTGATGCCTGTTTTCACCTCGCGCATTTCCAACCGGTTGTCCGCGGTCAGCACTTGCACCTGCTGTTTTTTATCTGCAGTTTTATGCACCGCCTGGATCGGTACTAACAGCGCGTTTTTTGCCTCACCGAGCAGTAATGAAACCTGAGCCGTCATGGCAATCCGCAAGCGGTTATCCGGGTTAGGTACATCCAATAATGCGTTGTAATACACCGAGGCGTTGGAGGTGCCGGAACCGGAGGACGAACTGCCGCCGGAGATTGAGTCGTCTTTCATCACCGATTCCGGCGCCAGCTCGACGGTGCGCAGCGTGGCGTCGTAACGTTTGTCCGGTTCGGAGAAAATGGTGAAGTAGGCTTTTTGCCCCTGCGAAACGCGGGTAATGTCGGCCTCGGAAATCTGCGCCTTAATGGTCATCACGTCCAACTGAGCCAGTTTGACGATGGTGGGGGCGCTCTGGTTGGCATTCACCGTTTGGCCCTGTTGAGTAATCACTGCGATGACGATGCCGTCCATCGGAGCCAGGATTCGGGTGTAACTCAGGTCGACCTTTTTCTTGTCCACCTCAATCTGCGCTTGCACGATGCGTGCATTTAACGCGATCAGTTCGGCGCGGGTCGCGGCGAGCGTGGCTTCCGCCGCCTCAAAATCTTCGCGGGAGCCGGCTTCATCACTCAACATGCGTTTCTGGCGCTTAAAGCGAGACTCGGCCTGTTTCAATAGCGCCTGTTTAGCCTGTAAATCCGCCTTGGCGACGTTCAGCGCCGCTTCGGCATTACGCAGATCGTTACGTTGCGGCAGATCGTCGATGTCGGCGATAGGCTGGCCCTTGGTGACCCGGTCGCCCAGTTTAACCTTCAGGGATTTGACCTGGCCGGAAACCTGCGCCCCGACATTGACCCGTTCTATTGCATCAAGCTTGCCGGTGGCCAGTACAGCATTTTCTATATCGCCCAGACGAGCCGGTACCGTGACCGAGGCGGTCTGAGAGGAGCTTTGCAAAGAGAACACGGCCACCAGGGCAAGTATGACCAGCAAGGCGCCGGCCAGGATAAACGCCAAACGGCGCGGAGTGACTTTCATAGTGTTATCCATAACAGAAAACGATGATCCCAGAAGGCGCTATAGTGGCATCCAGCGCTTTAACTAACAATAAACACGCTGCAGACGGGCGATAAAATGGCGATGGTTAATGATCACTATCTGAAAGCAATCCCACGCTGCAGGTTAAATAGGCGAAAATATAAGATTTCTCTGCAAAATCAGCCATTCATAGGTCAATAACTTGAACCCGTAGCATTAATATGGATAATACCAACCCGAAGCAACGGAATGCGCTATTAACTCAGTTGGCAGAGTGGTTGGTTTTAAAATGCTTTTTTGGCTACAAAATTGATAGACGCGGGTTCGAGTCCTGCATAGCGCGCCAGCTTCCTTTCGTGAACTGTTACCGTAAAGTGCACCCGGGTTGATTTGCACTATCGGCTCCTTGTTGGGTTTTTCGGGTGTGCTTTGCCGTAACCGTTTCCTCTCCTTTCTTTATGTTTTCTTCTGTTCCATCGATCTTTGCTAAACTGTAATCAGGCAGGTATGCTGCCCGGCAACAGGAGATCGCTATGTCTGAGTCCGATCAACTGCAGGAATTATTGCAACGCGTAGCGGCACTTGAAGCCCGCGAACAGTCGCTGACCGCCGCCTCCAATGCCTATCAGGCGATTATCACTACCATGCTCGGTAACCTGGAGAAACAGGACCGTGACAAGATTATTGCGATGATCGACCAGGCGCATGAACTTGCCTATGCTCGCGCCATTCAGCGCTGCAATGAGCCGCAAAAGCAAAAAATCAAGCAGGCTGACGATATCGCTCAGCGGATGTTTATGTTTGCCCAAGGTAAAAACTCCCTGCAACGTTAGCCAGCATAGGTATAACAGTTGCCGATTTTAAATTGCATAACTGATCTACCCGGGCAAACTGTACCTGTGTTAGTTTGAGGAATGATTATTGATAGCAATAATGTCCCCCAGGCATAAGGTTGTAGCGATGGACGCGATTAAAAGCATCTTGGTAAAAGAAATAGAGCGGATCAATCGGCAGGAAGGGCGCGACGGCAAGCTGCGTTTTAACAGCGAATTTGCCCGCGATCACCGTTACCTGTGCCTCGCCATGTTTGCCGGCTATTTTGCCGTGATCGCCGTGATGTATCAGGTCCCCTACATGGGTTTCATCTCCTTTTTGGCTTTTACCGCCTTCGTGTTGTTCATGTTCGCCATGCTGCTGATTGAAATCAAACCGGTGTATCGTTTCGAGGACATCGGCGTGCTGGATCTGCGCGTATGTTATAACGGCGAGTGGTATTTCACTCGCGCACTGTCGCCGCAGTCGGTGAAGGCGCTTTTGGATGAGCCGTCGATCGGTGCTGCGATGAAAACCCGGATGCAGGAAATCATCGCCAATAAGGGCGAGATTGATTTCTATGACGTTTACGATCTGGCGTATTCAAAGAAGCCACAGGATGAGCAGCCGCAGGTGGCGGTGCTTAACTGAAGGGTTTCCGCCTGCGCGGTTGTCGATTATACTCACGCATTGAAGCCCGTTAAGCGTGAGGAATTTACGATGAGTGATGACATTTTCGATTTTGATATCGATGCCGAATTGGCGCAAGCAGAAGAGAAAGCGGCGCAGAAAGTCAAAGAACTGCCAGAAATCCTTGAGGATGAGGCGGACTGCGAAGGCTGCAAGATCTGATTGCCATCGTTAATAAAGAACCGCTGCGGCGGTTTTTTTATGCCCAAAATCCGTGTTTCAGGCAAAAAAAAGCCCGTTTCAGGCGGGCCAACACTTAAGTAGTATGAGGGTTTATTTTTATTACCGACTGCGCTTAGCATACGCGTAATGGTCGGCAAGAGATGTGGGCGTATTGTAACAAAATAGTTGTTGTTGTGTTCCCGTGTTACGCCCACCAGGTCAACGATTAATCCAGCACAAATCCCCAAATCAGCAGCGCCGCCACGGTAACCAGGCAGAGCGTGGAGACGGTTATCAGTATTTTTCCCAGAATGTCTTTTTCTTGTTGCTGCTGTGCCACGTTAAAATTATCCAATTAAGAGCCTGTGGACCAAATCGGCGATACCCAGATCCAGCACTATGACCGTCAGTGCAATCCCCAGCATGGCTGATAGAAATCGAGTTTTACTGTTCAAATCAATACCCATCACCGCGATGCAGTGTTCCCAGAGTAAAGGTTAAACCGCCGGGGCTGAACGCCCGCTTTTGATAATTACAGAGTTTAAGAACCTTTCCAGGACCATAAGTTCCGTCTGTTTTGAGGGGGCCGCTGCGTGTGTTGCTCCGCAGCGGCTGGTGATGCGGAAAAATCAGTCAGTAACAATTCTTACGCCAATTTTACTGATGGCGTTGCCATCCATTTCGGCGATGGTCCAGGTCAGACCATCCCATTCTACCTGGTCGCCGACCACGGGCTCGCCGCCAATCAGTTTAAGGACGAATTGCCCCAGTGTTTGTTGTTCGTCCACGCCTTCCTGCAGGTTAAGCCCATACACCTGTGAAATATCGCTCAGGCGTGCGTCCGACTGCAGGATAAAGTCACCGAAGAAACGCTCATCCATGGTGACCACCGGCGCCTGGCTAAACAGTTTGCCCAGCACCGGTAAGTCATGTTCGTGGCCGATAACGCACAGAATGTCATCTTCACGCAGTCGCGTACTACCGCTGGGGTGCAACAACTCTTTGCCACGGAACAATGCGGCAATGCGCGTGCCCGGCGGCATTTTCAGCTCACGCAGTGCAGCACCCACACACCAGTTTTCTGACGACAGCTGATAAACAAACTGTTCCCATTGGTTTTCAGGGTGTACGTCCAACCCAACCCGCGAAATTGGCGCCAGTGCCGGCGGCACGATTACCTTGGCTTTCTTCGCGGCGAACGACAGCGTTGTGCCTTGTAGTAACAGTGAGACCAGTACCACAAAGAAGGCCACGTTGAAGAAAAGCTGAGCATTCGGCAATCCGGCCATCATCGGGAAGACGGCCAGAATGACCGGCACGGCACCGCGCAGGCCAACCCATGAGATAAAGCTGCGTTCACGCAGGGTAAAACTGCGGAACGGCAACAGCCCGATAAACACCGAAAGCGGTCGGGCGAACAAAATCATCCACAGCGACAGCAGCAGGGCAGGGATGGCGATAGGCAACAACTCGTGCGGATTGAGCAGCAGCCCCAGCACCAGGAACATGCCGATTTGGCTCAGCCAGGCCAGTCCGTCGAAGGTCTGGACAATCCCGTGCCGGTTGCGGATCGGGCGATTGCCCAGCATCAGGCCGCACAGATAGACCGCCAGAATGCCGCTGCCGTCCAGCGCGGTGGTCAGGGCAAAAATCAAAATGCCACCGCTGACGGCCAACAGCGGATACAGGCCTTCCGCCAGTTTTATGTGGTTGATTAGCGTCAACAGTAGCCAACCGCCGCCGAGGCCAAAGACAATCCCCATGCCGAACTGCTGCAGCAAATGGAGCGGGAACATCCAGCTCAGCGTGGTTTCGCCGGCGGAGATCATCGCAATCAGGGTGATGGTAAGAAACACCGCCATCGGATCGTTGCTACCGGATTCGATTTCCAGCGTGGCGCTGACGCGGTCGTTAAGCCCTTTACCGCCCAGCAGTGAAAATACCGCGGCGGCATCGGTAGAGCCGATAATGGCGCCAATCAGCATGCCCTGCAGCAAGTCGAGGTTGAACAGCCAGGCGGCCGCCAGCCCGGTAAGCCCGGCGGTGATCACCACGCCGACGGTGGCGAGGGAAAGTGCCGGCCAGAGTGCCACGCGGAATGAGCTGACACGGGTGCGCATACCACCGTCCAGCAGGATCACGGCCAGTGCCAGGTTACTGACCAGATAGGCCACAGGGTAATTGCTGAAAACGATACCGCCAGGGCCATCGACCCCCGCCAGCATGCCGATAGCCAGGAAGATCACCAGAATGGGGATCCCCAGGCGTGAGGAAAATGAACTGAGAAGAATACTTGCTCCCACCAACACGGCACCGATGATGAACAAACTGTTAATGGTGCTGGCATCCAAAATAACGTTCTCCTGCAGGCTGGGGGAAAGGCGTTGCGCGCGGGCGCAGATACCCCATGATGATAGCCTGTTTTTTAGGTAAAACGCCAAGGCTGATTTACAAAACAGTTTGGCATTTATTGTCATTTAAGAAGGAAAGCGTGAGGAAGTGGGGATAAATCGGTGAACTTCTTACTTTTATCTATATTTATCAGCTTACTGTGGTTCTGTCCTGACAATAAACCTCAATTTCCATTGCGACGGTGGAGGAAAAACCATTAAACCCCCGTCAGGAGGCTTAATGGTTTGCAGGCGTGGTGTGATTAATGATCGAGTGATTGCAAAGCCCGCTTGATCAGCTCGGCAGCCAGTTTGCGTTCTGACTCCGAAATACCGTCAAGGTTAAGGCTGGAAAGCTCGGTGACCAGAATACTGCGGTCCTTGCCGCCGATCGACGCATCCAGTGCGGACAGCAATCGGCCAAGAATTTTTAGCAGGGTGGCGTTTTCTGGTACGGCTTCCGGAGCCGAAGTGTCTTTATCAGTCATTAAAAATCCTCTCTGTCGTGACGGAAGGGAGATACTGCAAACATTGTCGTAATGATAGCGACAACGCCGTCCCTCAGGGTTCATTGAGCCCAATCGCTACCGTAAGGCAGGGATGTGGATTTCCACTTATGCGTTGTAGTTATAACAACTAGCGGCAATATGCTCCAGCATAACTTTGCCTTAACTTTCACCTTCAGGGTGAGCAATGTGTGCTCAGTGGCTCAAACAGGCTGAGGTACGGGTATGCGAAATCATGATATCGGTTAAGGCGTACAGACGTATGACAGCAAACGGCCCAGTATACTGGGCCATTGGCTTATTGCGGTTTTCCGGAGAACAGGAACCGCAGCAGGGGAATGCGTTTGTGCAGCTCATATAAGACAAAGGCACAGGAGAAGACAAACACCAGACCGAGCACGAAACCCAGCAGATTATTGTCGATATACGGCGTCACAAAAGCGCCATATATCAAGGTCAGTGGGTGGTGCACCAGATATATAAAGAGCGATGCATTGACCAGATAAGTGATTCGGGGTGAGTGATAGTTCAGCAGGTTATGTCCGAATGAGAAAACCACGTTCGCCATCAGGATCCCCAGCAGGGTTTTGATCACCACTTCCAGCTCGAACATATAGCTGCTGTGGGCCAGATACTTCTGATTTAGCATGTAGGCAATGAACAACAGCAGCGAGCCGAGCAGCGACCAGAGTGAGGGCTTGAGAAAAATCTCTTTCAGCCACACATACTTAAAGGCGTAAGCACCCAGGATGAAGAACGGCAGGTAGAACATGGTCTCCATCACCACGAAATTGAACAGGCCATTGGAGAGTAAATGCGGTGCGAAAATTAAAATAATGCGGTGCGCGGCCGAATAGAATAAAGCATAAATAAGAAAGAGCAGTGAGATATTTCCTAATCCAGTCATTTTATTTATTGGATAGGGAAGGGTATTGCTTTTAATCGCCTTGATTTTTTTGAACAGATAAAAACAAAGGGTGGTCAGCAATGTCAGGGTTAATAAAAACCACAGATGAGAAACCAGTTCCCAAACTGTGACATTTATTTTCTGATAGAGCGAAAAATTTTCCCAGCCGTTTAATTTATCGGTGAAGTATTTCAGCATGAAAAACTGTGGCACCGTAATTAACGGGATCGAGCTCAGCAGCGGGATCGCCACCCGTTCCAGCCTGACCTTCAACCACTTATGGCGCTCATAGCGCTCGTAGAGCATGTACGAGAAGTAGCCGGAAATCACGAAGAACACCTGCATGCGGAAGGCATGGATGAAGTCGTTCAGCACCGTTAGCGAGAAGGAAGGCGTAGCGCTGTTTACCGCCCAGGCGTGGCTGGAATAGATCAGGGACAGATGAAAAGGGATGCCGAGCAACATCAAATAAGCCCGGATCGAATCGAGGAAAAACTCGCGTTGGTTGCTGCCTTTAGTCATAGGTTACCGCTGGTGATTTTATCGAATGGTCATTAACACGCTTAATAAGTCGGCAATGGTTAAATCGAACCTCAAACCCTACTATAGCGTTTCACATTTTTCCATAGCGTCTTGTTGCGGGGCTTGCTACGCTGGTGTTTAGTCAGCTGCTTAAACTATGAGCCATAAACATGAACCATCCATTTATCATGTTGTCGGAAAGCTGAATAATCCATTAATATGGATTTAAATGATTTGAGCACACGAATAGGGGGGGATGTGCTAGTTAATATATTATCCAAGAAACCACGCGCCGCGAGCGTACGTTGGTTAGGTGCGACCGTATTGTTCACGCTGTTTACTTCGCCGGCATGGGCTTTTTCTATTGATGATGTGGCCAAGCAGGCACAGGATCTGGCAGGAAAAGGCTTTGAGGCTCCGAAGAGCAACCTTCCTTCTCAATTCCGTGAGATGAAATTCGCGGACTATCAGCAAATTCAGTTCAATCACGATAAAGCCTATTGGAGCAAGCTGAAAACCCCATTCAAGCTTGAGTTTTATCATCAGGGGATGTACTTCGACACGCCGGTGAAAATCAATGAAGTCACCTCGACCACCGTGAAGCAGATCAAGTACAACCCGGACTACTTCAACTTTGGTTCGGTGAAGCACGATCCGGATTCGGTAAAAAACCTCGGCTTTGCCGGTTTCAAGGTGATTTATCCGATCAACAGTGCGGACAAGAACGACGAAATTATGAGCCTGCTGGGCGCGAGTTACTTCCGCGTGGTGGGTAAAGGGCAGGTTTACGGTATTTCCGCACGTGGCCTGGCGATTGATACTGCATTGCCGTCCGGTGAAGAGTTCCCGCGTTTCCGCGAATTCTGGGTTGAACGTCCGAAGCAGGGCGACAAACATCTGGTGATTTACGCGCTGCTGGATTCACCGCGTGCTACCGGGGCTTACCGTTTTGTGGTCTATCCAGGCCGCGATACCACGGTGGACGTCGAGTCTAAAGTGTTCCTGCGCGACAAGGTCGGCAAACTGGGTATGGCACCGCTGACCAGCATGTACCTGTTCGGGCCAAACCAGCCTTCTCCGACGCTGAACTACCGTCCGGCGCTGCATGACTCTAACGGTCTGTCTATCCATGCCGGCAACGGCGAATGGATCTGGCGTCCGCTGAATAATCCGAAGCACCTGTCCGTCAGCACCTATCAGGTCGAGAACCCGAAAGGTTTCGGTCTGCTGCAGCGTGGCCGTAACTTCAAGGATTACGAAGATCTGGACGACCGTTACGATCTGCGTCCAAGCGCCTGGATCGAACCGCGTGGCGACTGGGGCAAGGGGAAAGTTGAGCTGGTGGAGATCCCAACGGCGGATGAAACCAATGACAACATCGTGGCCTTCTGGACTCCGGACGTGTTGCCGGATGCCAAAACGCCGCTGGCACTAAACTATCGCCTGCATTTCACCCGTGACGAAGACAAACTGCATTCGCAGGACATTGCCTACGTCAGCCAGACCATGCGTTCTACCGGTGATGTGAAGCAGTCTAACCTGATCCGCGAGCCAGACGGCAGCGTGGCATTCCTGGTTGACTTCGTTGGCCCGGTACTGAAAGGTCTGGACGCGGCGACGCCGGTTGCCGCTCAGGTGAGCATCGGTGACAACGGTGAAATGGTAGAAAACAATGTCCGCTATAATCCAGTGACCAAAGGCTGGCGTCTGACGGTGCGTCTGAAAGTGAAAGACGACAAGAAGCCGGTAGAAATGCGCGCAGCGCTGGTCAATGGTGATAAGACCCTGTCGGAAACCTGGAGCTATCAGCTACCTGCCAATGAATAAGCCTACTCAACTTGCCCAGGATTATCTTGCGGCAATGCCTCTGACTGCTCAGCAGTCAGAGGCGCTTAAACCCCAGCCGGGAGCGGATGACGCCCAGGCACTGGAGGCGCTGCATCGCAAGATGGGCGCCGCCGATGCCAACGTCAATACGCTGTCGGCGGATGACGTGGCGCTGGCCTCGGTCAAGGCGCGTATCGAAAGCGCTTGGCCGGATGCGGTCAGCGACGACGATTTTGACAATGACGTGGAAGGCCGCAGTATTCTGAAGGCCACGCCGCCGATTAAACGCACCAGCATGTTCCCGGAAGCCTGGCGCACCAACCCGGTGGCGCGCTTCTGGGATTCTCTGCTGGGGCGCTCGCCGCACAACCGTCATGCTTCCAAAGAGGAAGCCGCCGCGGAAAACCGCTGGCGCGTGGTCGGTTCGATGCGCCGTTATGTGCTGTTGGTGCTGATGCTGGTGCAGACCGGTATCGCTACCTGGTACATGAAAACCATCTTGCCATATCAGGGCTGGGCGCTGATCGATCCGCTGGCGATGCTGGACCAGGATCTGATGCAGTCGGTGCTGCAACTGCTGCCTTACGTGTTGCAAACCGGCATTCTGATCCTGTTCGCCATTCTGTTCTGTTGGGTGTCGGCCGGATTCTGGACCGCGCTGATGGGCTTCCTGCAGTTGCTGATCGGCAAAGACAAATACAGTATTTCTTCCACCATCAAGGGCGATGAGCCAATCAATCCGGCGCACCGCACCGCGTTGATCATGCCGATCTGTAACGAAGACGTCGAACGGGTGTTCGCTGGCCTGCGTGCGACCTATGAGTCGGTTGCCGCCACCGGTCAGCTCGAACATTTCGATATCTACGTGCTGAGCGACAGCTACGACCCGGATATTTGCATGGCGGAACAGAAGGCCTGGATGGAACTGTGCCGTGACGTAGAAGGCCATGGCCGTATCTTCTATCGCCGCCGTCGTCGCCGTGTGAAACGTAAAAGCGGCAACATCGACGACTTCTGCCGTCGCTGGGGTGGCGAGTACAGCTACATGGTGATCCTGGATGCCGACAGCGTGATGAGCGGTGAGTGTCTCACCGGTCTGGTGCGCCTGATGGAAGCCAATCCGAACGCCGGTATCATCCAGTCTGCGCCGAAAGCCTCGGGTATGGATACGTTGTATGCTCGCGTGCAGCAGTTTGCTACCCGCGTTTACGGGCCGCTGTTTACCGCCGGTCTGCACTTCTGGCAGTTGGGTGAGTCGCACTACTGGGGTCACAACGCGATTATCCGCGTGAAGCCGTTTATCGAACACTGTGCACTGGCACCGCTGCCGGGCGAAGGCTCCTTTGCCGGTTCCATTTTGTCGCATGACTTTGTGGAAGCCGCGCTGATGCGCCGTGCCGGTTGGGGCGTGTGGATTGCTTATGATCTGCCGGGCAGCTATGAAGAATTGCCGCCGAACCTGCTGGACGAACTAAAGCGTGACCGTCGCTGGTGCCACGGTAACCTGATGAACTTCCGCCTGTTCCTGGTGAAAGGCATGCACCCGGTGCACCGTGCGGTGTTCCTGACCGGCGTGATGTCATACCTGTCGGCACCGCTGTGGTTTATGTTCCTGGCGTTGTCTACCGCATTGCAGGTGGTGCATACCCTGATGGAGCCGCAGTACTTCCTGCAGCCACGTCAGCTGTTCCCGGTCTGGCCGCAGTGGCGTCCTGAACTGGCGATAGCACTGTTCTCTACCACTCTGGTGCTGTTGTTCCTGCCTAAGCTGCTCAGTATCGTGCTGATCTGGGCGAAGGGCGCCAAAGAATACGGTGGGGGTGTGCGTCTGTTCCTGTCGATGCTGTTGGAAATGCTGTTCTCGGTGCTGTTGGCACCGGTACGTATGCTATTCCATACGGTGTTCGTGGTCAGCGCCTTCCTCGGTTGGGAAGTGGTGTGGAACTCTCCGCAGCGTGACGACGATGACACGCCATGGAGCGAAGCCTTTAAACGCCACGGTTCACAGATGCTGCTCGGTCTGGTCTGGGCCGGTGGTATGGCCTGGCTGGATCTGCGCTTCCTGTGGTGGTTATCGCCGATCGTGTTCTCGCTGATCCTGTCACCGATCGTTTCGTCTCTGTCGAGCCGGGCGACGCTGGGTATCAAAAGCAAGCGAGCCAAACTGTTCCTGATCCCGGAAGAGTACTCTCCGCCGCGTGAACTGCTGGCGACCGAAGAGTATTTGCAGCTTAACCGTGAACGTGCTCTGGCCAATGGCTTTATGCACGCGGTGGTTAACCCGTCGTTCAATGCTTTGGCGGCTGCGCTGGCGACCGCGCGTCACCACCTGCGGGGTGCTATCGAGCACAACCGTGAAGAGCGGGTGAACGAGGCATTGCAACTGGGGCCGGAGAAGCTGGTGAAGGGCAAACGCCTGGAGCTGTTAAGCGATCCCGTTGCGTTATCGCGCTTGCATCAGCGTGTTTGGTTACTGCCGGAAGGGGCCGCCTGGCGCGAGCACTACCAGCAACTGCCGCACAATGAACGGGCTCATCCGCAAGGTCAACGTTAAGCCTTGACCGGGTAGCCGAAACGGGGAATGCGCATTGCGTGTTCCCCGTTTTTTTGTGCCCAGAAAACC
>NZ_MCGS01000001.1:0-120436 GCF_002607755.1 Serratia sp. BW106 | reverse complement strand
TAGGTTCGACTCAGTGAAGTGGGAATCATCGCCCTTTAGGGCGGGGAGCAGTCAAGCGGGTTCCTCTCGGTAAACGGTCTATCGGTTTTAATGCTAAATCAGCCGGTTGTCCAATGGTGCAATACTTCGGCTGTCGGAATGCGAGACGCCGCGCAGAATAAAAAAATAGCGGCACAACTAGGAAATAGTCGCGGGTAACTGCGGCAAAATCGTTGTTAGCTGTGGGGAGCGGGTGCCCCAACAAAAATCTTAACCTTAAAAGGAGAATTCATGCGCTCACGTCAGGCTTTGCTTATTACTTTGTTATCCCTGGGAATATCTCAGACCGCCTGGTCTTCTACCGACGGCGGCCATGCCAACAGCAACGCCAATAGCCGCGAAGTAGCCAGCGCGCTCGGCGGCCTGAAGAACAAAACCTATAGCCTGGAGCAGGCACCGAAGATCCGCGTCGCCAGCTTCAATATTGCCGCCGGTAAGGTCAGTGACATGACCGCCATCGCCAAGGCGATCAAGGCGATGAACGTCGACGTGGTGGCGCTGCAGGAAGTGGACAAGCTGACCGGCCGCAGCGGTAAATTGGATCAGGCTGAAGAGTTGGCCAAGCTGACCGGCATGCACGTGGTCTTTGGGCGCGCGATTGACTTTGACGGCGGTGAATATGGTCTGGCGTTCCTGTCAAAATACCCGCTGCATGACAGCAAAATCTATCCGCTACCCTCCGGTCAGCGTGAACAGCGCATTGCCTTCAGTGCTCAGACCGACGTGCCCGAATTTCCGGCGTCAATTACGCTGATCAACACTCATTTGGATACTAAAGAAGATCCGGCCATGCGTTTGGAGCAGGTGCGTGAGTTGAACGATCGCACTATCGAGATGCGTGGTATCAAGCTGTTGTTTGGTGATATGAACGACGTCCCTGGCAGCGTCACCTGGACCGAACTGGGCCGTTACTGGAACGACATCATGCCCAGTGCACAAGATGGCCGCAGTTGGCCGGCGGAAAACGCCGAAATCAAGGTCGACTACATCTTTAGCGGCAATGCCCAACGCTGGCACCTGGACAGCCTGACGGTGCCGAACGCCAGCGGCGACTGGAATGGCATTCACTGGCCGGCGGTCAGCGATCACCTGCCGGTGGTTGCCGAACTGCGCCTGACCGAGCAGTAATTTAATCGCAAACGGCGTTGTCAGTTTAAACGGGGGAAATCTGTGCCAGCCGTTCGATAGCGGCACGGATTTCACCCGGTGTCAGGGCAGAAAAGCCCAACAGCCAACCGTCGCGCCGCTCGGCTGGCATTAGATACTGCGCTGCCAGCCCTGGCGTCACGACACCCAGGCGTTGCGCCTGATGGGAGAGAGCCTCCTCCTGACCGGGCGGCAGCCAAACGCTGAGTTGCAATCCGCCACTTGCCGGTTGTGGGGTGGCAAAATGCCCCAGCTTTTCCTGCACCTCCTCCAATAACCGGTCACGACGACTGCGGTACAACTGACGCATATAGCGGATATGAGCGGCAAAATGCCCTTGCTGGATAAACTCGGCGGTGACCGCCTGCATCAGTTGGGCGCTGTGGCCGTCGTAAACCGTGCGTGCGGTGGTAAAGGGTTCCACCAACGCAGGGGGCACCACCAAATAGGCCAGCCTCAGTGAGGGAAACAACACCTTGGAAAAGGTGCCCAGATAAAGCACGTTGCCGTGCCGGTCCAACCCTTGCATTGCTGGCATGGGCTGGCCGTCGTAGTGAAATTCGCTGTCATAATCGTCTTCAATAATCCAGGCCCGCTGGCGTTGTGCCAATGCCAACAGCTCGAGCCGGCGTGCCAGACTGAGCGCCACGCCGGTAGGGTATTGGTGCGAAGGCGTCAGGTAAATCAGCCGTGGTGTCGGCAGTTGTTCATCCGGCCGCATCCCTGCCTTATCAACGCTGACCGGTACCAGCTCGGCGCCAGCACTGGTAAAGGCGTTCCTGGCTCCGCGATAACCGGGCTCCTCCAGCCAAACCTTGTCACCCTGATCCAACAGCAGGGTGGCAATCAACTGCAGGGCCTGCTGCGAACTGGTCAGTACCAGCACTTGTTGAGCATCGCAATTAACGCCGCGCGTTTGGCTGACATAACCGGCAATCGCCTCGCGTAACGGCAGATAACCCTGTGGATCGCCATAGCGCATCAGGGTTTCGCCCCGCAGGCGTAACTGCCGGGCGGTGAGCTGTTTCCACAGTTTTAGCGGGAAGGCGCGGAGATCCGGCGAACCGGCGGCAAAGGGCAAGGGCCGTTGGGGATCGCGACAGCCCCCGGTTTGTACGATCTGTCGGCCGCGCAGTGACAGACGCGGCTCGCCGCTGACTTTGGCTACAGGCACTGATTTGACGATGCCAGCCGCCACGAAGGTGCCTTGACCCACCCGGCGCTGCAGATAGCCCTCGGCCTCAAGTTGGCCGTAGGCCGCCTCGGCGGTCACGCGTGAGACCGCTAAATCTGCCGCCAGTACTCTGGATGAGGGCAAACGTTGCCCGCTGATCAACGTCCCGTTATGGATAGCCCGGCGCAGCGTGCCGCATACGCGCTCACGCAAGGTACCCTTGGCGTATTCCGGCAGGTGAAAAAGCGTGAGCAGTGCGTTGGCCATAATGGGACTTATCAATGGGCGAAAATGGGTATCAATTATAAGACCAAAATCAGGCAATATTGTCATCAGTGTTTATTAACAGGAGTGAATTCCATGGCGGTATCTTCATTGGTTTTGGCCTTTCCACCGGGGACGGCGGCGCAGAGTCTGGATTATCTGGCCGCGAAGCTGAGTTATTACGCAGATGCGTGGGACGTGGCAGAAGATCTGCGCAACGGCGTCAGTGAGATCCTGGTGATCGATACCCGTGCGGAAGCCCTGTACGCGGCCGGACATATTCCTGGTGCCATCAGTTTGCCCCATCGCCTGATGGACGAGGCCGGTACGGCGCATCTGGCGCGCGATAAAGTCTATGTCACTTATTGCGATGGCATTGGCTGCAACGGCTCCACCAAGGGGGCGTACAAGCTGGCGCTGCAAGGATTTCGGGTGAAGGAGTTGATTGGCGGGTTGGACTTCTGGCTACGCGATGGCCATCCATTGGCCACCGGTGAACAGCCGGGCTCGCTGCAGGGAAGTGCTATTGGAGAAGACTGCGGCTGCGCCTGAGGGGTTAAAACACCAGCGCCAATACCAGGGCCAGCACCAGAACAAACAGGATAAAGGCCACGGCCGGCTTGCTCAGCGCTTTTTGCAGCGGTTGGGGCAGGGCGGCAATCAGTGGGTTGAGCAATGGCTGCGGTTCGGCATGGCTGCCGGACAGCGGCTGTGCCGGGCCGGTCTTTTCCAGACGGCGCGCAAACAGCTGGTTGATAATATCGCTCATCTGCGGATGGGTCAGCGGTGCGCTGGCATTGCAGTGAAAACGTGACTGGCAGTAGTCATTCAACTGCTGTTGCTCCTGCGAGTCTGCAGGCTGTTTGAGCACGGCCAACAGGTTGTTCAGCGTGGGTGCAGTCTGTGGACTCAGCGCGACCTTCACCTGCAAAAACTGGTTCAGCAGTTGGAAGTGGCGGGCAGGCAGCGGATCGTTGGTTTTTACCCCACTCAGGTCAAACAGCGTCTGCCAGATCTTGACTGGTGATTCGCCGGTGGCGGCGCTGAGCTTGGTCACCTGCTGTTGCAGGCTCTGGTGCTCGGCAGGCAGCAGCGGGCGATCGCTGGTGGTGGTTTGCTGCGGCTGAGGAATGGCCAGGCTGCGGGTCTGCAACAGGTTCAGTACCTGTTCTAACTGCGGATGGCTCAACTGGCTCAGCACCGTATGGCCAAACTGCTGGCGAATAAAGTCGCTGACGGCCAGGCGGTTATTGCCCTGTGGCAACAGTTCGGTAAGCTGCTGCAACAGTTGGCGGCTGGCATGGCTTTGTTGCACCTGTGCCAGACGGTTTTGCAACAGTTGCTCGGCCGGTTGGAAATGGCGTGCCAGCAGTTCGCTGTTGTTGTCCGTCTGCAGGTCATGGCGCAGCGTGACCCAAATCTCAGCGGACTTGGCCGGGCTGAGCGCCATGATCTTGACGACCAGCTTCTCCAGCGTCGTGCGTTGTGCCGGGGAGAGCGGACTACCGTCAGTGGCTGTGGTTTTGTCCGGGCTCGGGGAACGATCGTTGGCGATCGGGGTGCCCGGACCACTCAAAGGTTGCATATCACCTGTCCTTCGCTGTGTAGAAAATCGTCATACCCGGCGAAAAGCGCAGGATTGTGCTTATGATACCTGTAAATGGCCGTCATCAATACCGCCGTCAGACATTTCTTTACAGGCAAAACATTGCTAAACGCGTCTGCGCCGCTAAGATAAGCGCAGACTTGGAATTGAGGACGGCATGGTTAAACAGCAGCGGATTGCAAAATGGTTTTTATGCCTGGCTTGCCTGGTCGTATTGACCTGCATGACTCAGCGCATGGCGAGCCTGCATGCGTTGCAGCAAGTGACGGGTCTGCCTGCCGCCAGCGCCGCACAATCCCCCGCCGATGACACCGCCGAATTGCAACCCACGCCCTGCGAACTGAGTGCCAAATCGTTGTTGGCCTCGCCGCCGGTGATGTTCGAAACCCTGCTGTTCGGCCTGGGTCTGTTATTGGTGCTGTTGGCACCCACCGTGGCCGCGCGTCTGCGCATTCCCCCTCCCAGAGTTATTTCCCCCACCACCCTCAGGGTACATCTGCGATTATGCGTGTTCCGTGAATGAGTTAATCACCCGTCTGTTTTGGTGATTGGCTTATTTATGGAGAAAAAACATGTTGAATATCATCAGGTCGGCATTAGCCTGCCTGTTACTGCTGTGGCTACCTGCTTTGCAGGCGGCGGACAGCGGCTGGCTACAAAGTCCGACTAACGATCACGCCAAGGTGCGGCTGCGTGCCGACACTTCGCACAATGGGGAAACCCGTTTGCTGCTGGGCATAGAGCTGCAAAAAGGCTGGAAAACCTATTGGCGTTCGCCGGGGGAAGGCGGTATTGCACCGGCCATCACCTGGCAGGGCAATCCACCGCCGGCGACCTGGTACTGGCCGACGCCGCAGCGTTTTGACGTTGCCGGTATTTCTACCCAGGGTTATCACGACCGGGTTGAGTTGCCGATGGTAATGAAAGGCGCGGTGCCGCGTCAGTTGGCGGGCACCCTGACGCTTTCTACCTGCAGCAACGTCTGCATCTTGACCGACTATCCGTTCAGTCTGGATCTTGGCGCGCCGTCAGACGCGCAGTTTACCCATGACTTTGCCCAGGCGATGGGGCAGGTACCCATTGCTGATGGGCTGGTGGAGAGCATTAAAGCCGGCTATCAGAACGGGGAGCTGCAGATCAGCGCCGAGCGAACCGCCGGTTGGCAGCAGCCTGAGCTGTTCTTCGATACGTTGGAAGATGCCGACCTCGGCAAGCCGAAGGTCAGCAGTGAGGGTTCACAGATGTTCGCGCGGGTGCCGGTCAGCGATGGCTGGGGTGACAGCGCAGCGGATTTACGCGGCAAAACTCTGACGTTGGTGATCGGTGACGGTGGCGTGGCGCAACAGGTGACTCTGCCGATTGGCGGGCCGTTGGCCTCACCGATTGCGACGAGTTTCTCGCTGTGGCAGGCGGTCCTGATGGCGCTGCTCGGTGGGCTGATCCTCAACCTGATGCCCTGCGTGCTGCCGGTGTTGGGCATCAAACTGGGTTCGATTTTGCAGGTCGAACAGCGCGACCGACACAGCATTCGGCTGCAATTTCTGGCCTCGTCGTTCGGCATTGTAGCGTCGTTTATGGCGCTGGCCTTGCTGATGACGCTGCTGCGGTTGAGCAATCAGGCGCTTGGCTGGGGTATCCAGTTCCAAAACCCGTGGTTTATCGGCTTTATGGTGTTGGTGACGCTGTTATTCAGCGCCAACCTGTTCGGCCTGTTCCATCTGCAGCTTTCCTCTTCGCTGAACACCAAACTGGCGACCCATAACGGCCGTGGTCTGGGCGGCCATTTTTGGCAGGGCGCTTTTGCCACTTTGCTGGCGACGCCGTGCTCCGCACCTTTCCTGGGTACCGCGGTGGCATTTGCCCTGGCCGCGCCGTTGCCGGTGTTGTGGGGTATGTTTGTCGCGCTGGGCATCGGCATGAGCCTGCCCTGGCTGCTGATTGCCGCCTGGCCGGCGCTGGCGCTGCGTCTACCTCGCCCTGGGCGCTGGATGAACAGTCTGCGCCTGGTGATGGGCCTGCTGATGCTGGCTTCTTCGCTGTGGCTGCTAAGCCTGATGGCCAACCATATCGGCGGGATGCCGACGCTGGTGGTGGGGGTTATCGCTCTGCTGGCCCTGTTGCTGGCGGTCGGCTGGCAACATGGCATTCGTCTGGCGGCCAAGCTGGCTGCCGGGACCCTGGTACTGGTCGGAGTGGTGCTATTGGCCGGTTCGCTGACCGCCGGGCTGTGGCGTCAGCCGCTGCAAGACAATGTAGCCTGGCAGCCGCTGAGCGAAGAGGCGATCACCCAGGCGCTGGCCCAGAACAAGCGGGTGTTTGTCGACGTTACTGCCGACTGGTGTGTAACCTGTAAAGCCAACAAATTCAACGTACTGCTGCGCGATGACGTGCAAAAGGCGCTGAGCGCTGAGGACGTTGTTGCCCTGCGGGGGGACTGGAGCCGTCCATCGGCTGAAATTAGCGCCTTCCTGCAACAACGCGGCAGCGTCGCCGTGCCCTTTAATCAAATTTATGGCCCCAGCAGCCGAGATGGCGTGGTGTTGTCCCCGCTATTGACCCGCGATGCCGTATTGCAAACTCTGTCCGCCGCCAAAGGAAACTCACAATGAAAAAGCTAATGATTTTACTGATGTTGATCGCCACCCCTGTTTGGGCCGCCGCCCCTTTTACCCCGGAGCAGGAAGTGCGTATTAAAGAGCTGATCCGCGAAACCCTGGTGTCGAACCCGGATATTCTGGCGCAGGCGGTTGATGCCTGGCAGCAGCAAACCGCCGGCCAACAAATCAGCCAGGCGATTAAGCAAAACGCCAAAACCCTGTATGAAGACCCGGCCAGTCCGCGTCTGGGGGCAGCCAATGCCAAACTGACGCTGGTAACCTTTACCGATTACAACTGCCCGTACTGCAAGCGTTTTGATCCGATGCTGGAAAAAATCGTTAAAGAGAACCCGGATGTGGCGTTGGTGGTGAAACTGTTGCCGTTCAAAGGGGAAAGCTCGGTCAGTTCGGCACGCGTGGCCTTGACTACCTGGCAGCAGCATCCTGACCAGTTCTGGGCGTTGCACCAGCGGCTGATGGCGAAGAAAGGTTTCCACGACACCGCCAGCATTGCCGCCGCACAGCAGAAAACCGGGGTGAAAGCCGTAGCCCCCAGCGAGGTAAGCATGACCACGCTGCGCACTAACATGGAACTGGCGGAGCAACTGGGCGTGCAGGGGACGCCGGCGACGCTGATTGGTGACCAGATGCTGCCGGGGGCCGTGTCTTACGAGGAGCTGGAAACGATGGTGAAACAACAATTGGCGAAGGTCAAAAATGGCTAGGCTGCGACGTTGGACGCGCGAACTGCTGATCCTGCTGCTGATCGTCCTGGTGGCGGCGTTCGGGATGGACTGGCTGCGCGCACCGCAGGCACCGGCAGCCTTCGACTCGCAGGTTCTGACGACGCTGAACGGTGAACAGGTGTCGCTGGCGCAGCTCAGTCAGGATAAGCCGTTGCTGGTCTATTTCTGGGCCAGTTGGTGCGGTGTTTGCCGCTTCACCACCCCCTATGTCGCCAGACTGGTTGGCGAGGGGGATAACGTGTTGACCGTAGCGCTGCGCTCCGGCGACGACAGTCAGGTAGCGCAGTGGCTGGCGGGCAAACGGGTGACCTTGCCGGTGGTGAATGATCCGCGTGGCGAGCTGTCGGCGCAGTGGCAAATCGGCGTCACCCCGACGCTGGTGATCATCTCCAAAGGCCAGGTGGTGCAGAGCACGACTGGGTGGACCAGCTACTGGGGCATGAAGCTGCGGCTGTGGTGGGCCGGGCTGTAATCAGCGGCTTATTCTGACGCCATCACCTGACTAATCGCCCGGCACAGCCGGGCGATACCTTCCTCAATCAGCAGCGGCGTATTGGCGGCGAAATTCAATCGCAGGCCGTGCGTGCCACGCTGTTCCTCGGCATAAAAACATTCTCCGCGCGCAAAAGTCACACCCTGTCGCCAGGCCACCGGCATCAGGGCTTCGGTGTTAACGGTCGCAGGCAGCGTCAGCCAGATAAACAGCCCGCCCTCCGGTGTTTCAAACTGGCAGCCTGGCGGCAGTTGTTGCTGCAAAGCCGCCACCATCACGTCCCGGTGTTGGCGATAGATCCGCCCGGCGCGCCGCAACTGTTTGTCGTAGCGACCTATGGTGACGAAGGCGTCCAGCGCCCGCTGGATCAGGTTGGAACTGGTAAAGCTGTCGACGTGTTTCAGCCGGGCGATGCGCTGATAATGTTCGCTGTCCGCCACCAAATAGCCGATGCGCATACTGGGTAACAGCATTTTGGAAAAAGTGCTGACGTAAATCACCGCACCCGGCTGCGCCAGTGCCCGCAGCGAGGGCAACTGCTTGCCGTTGTAGCGCAGATCGCCGACAAAATCGTCCTCCAGGATCACCACCCCTGCGCGCTGGGCCAGTGCCAACAGGCGTCGACGGCGGGCTTCGCTCATGCAGCGTCCGGTGGGATTATGGAAATTGGGAATGGTGTAAATCAGCTTCGGGCGATGTTTTTCCAGCAGGGCAGGCAACTGTTCAACCAGCATGCCGTGCCGATCGCTGGGGACAGTGACGATATTGATGCGGTGCAGGCGCAGCAGCCCCAGCGCTTCGGCGTAGGTCGGCTGTTCGACGATCACCGTATCGCCCGGCTCCAGCAGGCTTTGCACAATCAGGCTGATGGCGTGCTGCGAACCGTTGGTGATCAGCAATTGTTCTGCATGGGTCGGAATGCCCTGCGCGGTGAGGATCCGCCCCAGCGTATCGCGCAGCGGGTAGTAGCCACAGTATTCGCCATAGCTGAAAGCCTCTTCCGCATGGCGGCTGAGTACTGACAGCAATATCTTGCGGAATTCTTCCTGAGGGAAAACCTTCGGGCTACCGACACCGGCGGCAAAGTTGATGATGTTGTCCGGCAGCGGGATATCGGGGTAGCCATCCAGCCGTGAGGTCAGGGTGGTGAAACGTTCCGTCGGGAAAGCTGTGTCGGTGCTGGGGCGCGGTTGAGCGGGTTGTGGCAGCGGGTGCTGGACATAGGCACCGCTGCCGCGCCGTTGGCGCAAGAAGCCTTTGGCCGCCAGTTCGGCATAGGCGTTATCTACCGTCAACCGGCTGACGGCCAGTTCGCTCGCCAGCGTACGGGTGGAAGGCAGCTTATCGCCATCGACAAACACGCCGCTCAGGATCGCCCGCCGCAGCGCTTCTTCAATTTGCAGATACAGCGGGACGTCCTGCTGGCGGTCTAATGGAATATGCATGCGAAATTGGCTCGGTTAACGGTGATGATTTTTACTATACCCCATAGCAGCAGGCCTTCAAGCGGATAAAAGTGGCCTGTATAACATTGGGGGAAAGTGGCTCTGGCGGCAAAATCGCGCGGCGTTAGAATCTCAGCCTGAGTCTATTACCGCCATTTTTTGAGGGTGTCATGTCATTACCATCGGGTGTTTCAGCCAGGCCGGTTTTCCCCGGCGCGGGTATTTTACAGGGCAGCAGTCAGGGTTATGTGATTGCCATTATCAGCGCCATGTTGCTGGCTTTTACCGCCATTATTATCCGCGTGCTGACGCAGTATTATCACCTGCCGACCTTTGTGCTGGCCTTTTGGCGAGCGGCGTTGGTGGCGCTGGTTTTATTGCCGGCGTTGTTGCTGTTTAAGCCCGAGTGGGCGCATTTACGGCGTTCGCAGATCCCCTTTTATGCCTGCTATGGCCTGCTGCTGGCGGTATTCAACAGCCTGTGGACGTTGTCGGTGGCGCTGAACGGCGCGTCGGTGGCGACCATTCTGACTTACTGTTCGGTAGGCTTTACCGTCTTTCTCGGTTGGATGATCTACAGCGAGCGCCTGAACCTGCGTCAGTTGGTGGTGATTGTGGTCAGTCTGGGCGGCTGTTTCCTGGTCAGCAACGGTGACAGCATGGGCAACAGCCATTTTAACCTGCTGGGGCTGCTGGTCGGTATGCTGTCCGGTATCGGTTATACCCTCTACACGCTGGGCGGGCGGGTCGCGACGGAGCGTCATTATCCAGTGTGGAATACCATCTTGTACGTGTTCGGCTTTTCGGCCATCTACCAGTGGCTGTTCAACGCCGCGTTGACGTTCTACCCGCTGGCGGCGTTCCACGGCATGACCGGTTCTTTGTGGTTCCTGTCCCACGGCGTTCAGGGCATTGAGTGGCGTGGCTGGCTGTTGTTGCTGACCCTGGCCGCCGGGCCGACGCTGTTGGGGTTTGGTTTGTACAACATCAGTCTGAAAACCTTGCCGCTGGCGGTGGCCAACCTGATTTTGTCGCTGGAGCTGGTGTTTACGGCGGTGATCGCCTATTTCCTGCTGGGGGAAAACATGAATCAGTTGCAGTTGCTGGGTAGCGCGCTGGTGATGGGCGGGGTGCTGATGTTGAAGAGCAAGACGGCTGAGGCGTGATTTGTTACTCAAAAACAATGCCTCAGGCTTTAGGATGTTGTTTCTTGCAGTAGATAAAGGGCGGAAATCACTCACCCTCAGACGGCTGACAAAGCTCGTTATTAGGGAGAGCGTGCCGAAGGGGTCGTAGCAGCTTTAGCTGCCGGAGCGCCCCTCGGTGCGCTAGGCCCGAGTATCTAGGGTTCAAAGACAACTTTGTCATCAAACCAAGGGCGGGGTAAACACCCCGCCCTTTGGCTTACTCGGCCTTGGCCGCTTCCGCCCTTTGGCGGCGTTTGCGTACGATGCGCAGCAGTGGCGGCAGCACCAGCACGGACACCGCCAGCACCAGCAAGGTTTGCGCGATGCTGCTGCTCCACAAAATGCCAAACTCCCCGTTGCTGATCGACAGCGCGCGGCGCAGGTTCTGCTCCAGCATCTCCCCTAATACGAAGCCCAAAATCAACGGCGACATTGGGAAGTGCATTTTCCTCAGAATATAGCCAAACACCCCCAGCCCGACCATCAACAGCAGGTCAAAGGTGGTGCTGTGCACTGCATAAACGCCGACCGCAGACACCGCGGCAATCGCCGGGACCAGGAACCACAGCGGAATGGTCAGCATGCGGGTGAACAGGCCGACCAGCGGCAGGTTCATGATCAACAAGATCACGTTGGCAATCAACAATGCGGCGATCAGGCCCCAGACAATATCCGGTTGTTCGGTGAACATCGCCGGGCCAGGCGTGATGTTATACAGCGTCAGCGCGCCCATCATCACCGCCGTGGTACCGGAACCCGGCACGCCCAGCGTCAGCATCGGAATAAACGAGCCGCAGGCTGAGGCGTTATTGGCGGCCTCTGGCGCTGCCACGCCGCGAATATCCCCTTTACCGAAGGTGTCGCTGTTACCGCTGATTTTCTTTTCGGTCATGTAGGTGAGCGCACTGGCGATGGTGGCACCTGCGCCCGGCAGAATGCCGACGAAGAAACCAATCACCGAAGAACGCAAGGTTGGGCCAACGCACTGGGCGGCTTCCTTACGGTTGAACAGCAGGCGGCCGGTTTTGCGCACCAGCTTTTGTCCGCCGCTGGTGCTTTCCAGCATCAACAGGATTTCACTGACCGAGAACAGGCCAATCACCACCACGATGAACTGCACGCCGTCGGAGAGATGAACACTGTCGAAGGTGAAGCGGTAAACTCCGGTGTTGGCATCCACCCCGACCGTCGCCAGCCCCAGGCCAATCAGCGCCGCCAGCAGCGACTTCAGCGGGTTCTGGCTCATCATGCTGCCCAGGCAGGCGATGGCGAACACCATCAGGGCAAAGTACTCCGCCGGGCCGAACGCCAGTGACCAGCGTGCCAGCAGTGGGGCGAACAGGATAATCCCGCCGATGGCGATCATCGAACCGACAAAAGAGCTGACTGCCGAGATCGACAGTGCCACACCGGCACGGCCTTGCTGCGCCATCGGGTAGCCGTCCAGCGCGGTCATGATGGCCGCCGCGTCACCCGGTACGTTAAGCAGTATCGAGGAGATACGACCGCCGTACTCGCAGCCGATATACACCGTCGCCAACAGGATCAGCGCGGACTCGGCCGGCAGTTTGAGGGCGAACGCCAGCGGCAGCAAAATAGCCACGCCGTTGATCGGCCCCAACCCCGGCAGCAGGCCGACAATGGTGCCAACGAAGCAGCCGATCAGGGCAATAATCAGGTTCTGTGGCACCAATGCCACCTCGAACCCTTGAGATAAATACATCCAGGTTTCCATCATCGCCCCCGTTAGCTCAGCCAAACGCCGAGTGGCAGTGTCACATCAAGTAAGCGGTCAAAGGCGTAATACAGCGCCACGCCCATCACCACGCCGGACACCAATGCTGCCTTCAGGCTGGCCTGGAACAGCAGGCCAATGCTGAAGGTCAACAATGTCGTCGCCAGCGGAAAGCCCAGCCACTCGAAGCCCCAGGCGTACAGCACCAGGGTAATCACCAGCACCAGCAGGCGTTGCATGACCTTGTTATGTGGCCATTCAACTACCTGAGGTTTGTTCAGCAGCAGCAGGGCTGCGCACAGCGCCATCAGGCTGAGGATCGCCAGCGGGAAGGGACGTGGCCCCAGGGGCTCGTAACTGTATTCGCTCTGGATACCCCAGCCGATAAACAGGCCGCCGATACACAGCAGCAGCCAGAAACCGGCAAAAATGCGATCGCTCATGGTATGCCCCCGGTTACTTGGCCAGGCCGAAAATTTTGGCCTGTTCGCGGTACTGATTGACCTGGGTTTTCACGTAGGCATCCAGTTCCTTGCCGGCCAGGTTGAATTCAAACAGGCCACGCAGATCGCGCTGTTTTTTGAACTCATCGGTCGCCGCCATTTTCTGGAAGGTGTCGAGCCACCATTGGTATTCCTCTTCACTGACCTTCGGGCCAAGGTAGAAACCGCGGATAACCGGCCAAACCAGATTGAACCCTTGTTCTTTGGCTGTCGGTACATTGGCTAACTGACCCGGCAGACGCTGATCGGCATATACCGCCAGTACGCGGATTTTGTCGCCCTGCAGGTAGGGCACCATTTCGCTCAAATCACCGGAAACTGCCTGAATGTGGTTGCCGAGCAGGGCGGTAACCGGTTCGCCGCCGCCTTCGAATGCCACGTAACGCATCTTGTGAGGATCGATCCCGACCTCACGCGCCAGCAGGGCGGTTTTCATCCAGTCCTGGCTGCCGATAGAGGCACCTGCGCCGAACACCACGCTGTTCGGATCTTTTTGGAAGGCATCCATCAGGTCTTTCAGGGTTTTGTACGGCGAGTCGGCGCGGACCGCGATCATGCCGTAATCAGTACCGACGGCGGCCAGCCATTTCACGTCGTCGACGTTGTAACGGCCAAATTTCCCTTGTGACAGGTTCAGCAATGAGCCGCCGGAGAAGGCGACCACGGTGCCGAATTCCGCCGGACGCTGGGCGACAATGGCGTTATAGGCCACCGCGCCAACGCCGCCGGGCATGTAGGTGACGCGCATCGGTTTATCGATGGCTTTGGTTTCCTGCAGCGAGACCTGAATCAGCTTGCAGGTCAGGTCAAACCCACCGCCGGGCTTGGCAGGGGCGATACATTCGGTACGTTTCGGTGCTTCAATGGCAAAGGCCTGATGGGTTGCCAGCAGCAGGGCGGTAGCGGTCAGAGTGCGGGTGATTATTTTTTTCATTGCTTTCCCCAAGGTATTTTTTCAGTCGGTGTCGATCCCCGCCGATACGGGTTGCTGGATTGTTAAATCAACAACCTTTCATTTACCTTTCAACCCGCGGAAAAGTTTACGGGATGTGATACGCATCTCCTGTTAGGGGCAAAACAGCGGTGTTTACGGGGCGGCTGTTGCGCTAACACATGCCCTGTGATAATTACAGCCCGTAAACCTTGCTTAAAACCTGTGTATTATCAGTTTTGCCGAGGTTTTTTTGAGATAAAATGCCTAAAACTAAAATTATGACGGGTGCGGGATTATGTTTTTATTAGGGAAATTATTCGGTGGCAGGGATAGCGATAAAGTAAGAGCTATTAAAATGTTACCGTCGGCGTATGCCGAGATGTCCGGAGGGGCAGGAGAGTGTCGGCTGAAACGCCTGCGACCGGAGATTGGCGTTTTTGAACTGCATTTTTCTACTGAAAAAGGCGATAAATACGTTTGCCCAATGACGGCCTGTATTACCGGCATTGATATTGTTTTTGCCGCCCATAATCGCTCGGTGCTGGTGTCACCGCCATTCACCCCAACCAAATTGCAGCCGGTGTTGGATATTGCCCTGGCCGAAAGCGGAAAATAATAGCCCGCCCACGGAATAGACGGCTGCGCCGACTGGCCAGCGTTTATTCCGTGTCACAATTGTGCCCCAGCTCCCAAAACTGGCTCGGCATAACCCTTCTATCCCCCGGTCTTACGTGCCATCCTTCGGTTATCAATATGTTAATTAACCACTGACCAGAGCCGGGTCCCTCGGCACCGCATCTGGCCTGTAGGTATAGATAAATCAATGGAATGGAAAAATGCGTCTGTTATTGGTTGAAGACCATCCCGAGTTATCTCACTGGTTGCAAAAGGCGCTGACCGGCGTCGGTTTTGCCGTCGACGTCGCGCCGGACGGGCTGGCGGCCGACCATCTGTTATTAAACGAAACCTATGCGCTGGTGGTGCTCGACGTGGCGTTGCCGCGCCTGAATGGGCTGGAGCTGCTGGCCCGGCTGCGCAAGCGCGGACAGGATTTACCGGTGTTGTTACTGACGGCCAGAACCGACGTCGCCGATCGGGTCAAAGGGCTGAATCTGGGCGCAGACGATTACCTGACCAAGCCGTTCGAGCTGGATGAGCTGGAAGCGCGTATCCGGGCGTTGCTGCGCCGCAGCGTCGGCGTCACTCAACAGGCGCTGCAGTACGGGGCGCTGACCTATCATGATGAAGGCTATTTCCAACTGGACGACAAACCCTTGCAGTTGACGCCACGGGAACTGGCGGTGCTGACCGCGTTGATCCACCGGCGTGGCCGACCGGTTGCCAAACAGCAGCTGTTTGAACAGGTGTTTACCCTGTCCGATGAGGCCAATCCGGAGAGCATCGAACTGTACGTTCATCGGCTGCGGAAAAAGCTGCAGGGCAGCAATGTGGCAATAATCACCCTGCGTGGTCTGGGCTACAGCCTGGAGCTCAGCAATGAGGTGGTTTAACGCGCCGAGATCGCTGTTTTATCAACTGTTGTTATTCTTTGGTTTACCGTTGCTGGTGTTGGGCGGCATCTCGATTTATACCCACTACTTCAGCGCGATGAATGCTGCCACGCTGGCCTACGATCGCACGCTGCTAGCATCGGCGCGTACCGTGGCGGAGCGGCTGGTGGTGCGCAATGGTCGGCTGGAAGCGGATGTACCCTATGTGGTCCTCGACAGCTTCGAGCGCAACATGAACGATCAGCTGTATTACGAAGTGATCTCCCCGCTGGGGGAAAGTATTTCTGGCTATAACGATCTGCCGCCGATGCCGCCCCATATTCTGCGTTCCAGCCTGTATCCAGCGCTGGTGCATTTCTATGATGCCGAATATCGCGGCCGACCTATTCGCGTGGCTGCGCTGTACCAGCCGATCAACGAGTCTGGCGTGATGGGCATGGCGACCATTCTGGTGGCGGAAACGCTGGAGTCACGCCGCTATCTGGCGCGGCAAATGATGCTTTCCGCGTTGCTCAGCCAGGGTACCGTGGTGGTGTTGACCATGATCCTGGCCTTTGCGCTGCTCAAGCGGGTGCTGAAACCGATGCGCAAGCTTTCCGGCATCATGCTGCGGCGCGATCCGGGTGAACTGACGCCCTTGCCGATGGTGTTGCCCTGGTCGGAAATGCAGCCACTGCTATTGGCATTTAACCGTTATATTGAACGGCTGCGGCTGATGGTGGCGCGTCAGGAACGTTTCAGTGCCGACGCTTCGCACCAGCTTCGCACGCCGTTAACCGTGCTAAAGACTCAGGTGGGGGTCGCGCTGGCCAGCGATAAACCGCAGCAGTGGCGGGAAAGCCTGTTAGCGATGAGCGCTACGCTGGATAACACGGTGGCGCTGACCGATCGTCTGCTTTATCTCTCCAGGCTCAAAGCCCATGAACACCAGGCGGATCGCCAGTTGCAGCCGGTGAATCTGGCGCAGGTGCTGCGCGATGCCTGTTTTTCACGGCTGCCACAGGCGCGCAGTAAACGTATCGATCTGGGGTATGAGGGGGAATCCGTCTGTTGGGTCGGTGGGGAGGCGTTGCTGCTGACTGAACTGTGTGCCAACCTGCTGGACAATGCGCTGAAATACACCCCGAATCAGGGTACGGTCACGGCACGACTCACCATGGATACGTTGGCACGGGAGTGCGTGCTGGAAATTGAAGACAGCGGCCCAGGCATTGCCGAACAGGACACGGCGCAGGCGCTGCAGCCGTTTCATCGGCTGGATAACGTGGGCAATCAGCCCGGTGCCGGCCTGGGGCTGGCGCTGGTCAGCGACATTACCCGTTATCACGGCACCCGCCCGGAGCTGTTGACCTCGGCCACCCTGGGAGGCCTGCTGGTGCGGGTGCGCTTTCAACTGCTGCCTTAGCTTTCACACTCTGCGGTTTGTTTTGCCTTGCGTGCCAGCGGCGTGCGCAGGCGCTGCGACAGGATCACCCCCAGCAGGGTGATGCCGCCGCCGATCAAATGGTAACTGTGCAGATGTTCATGCAGGAACAGCACCGCAATGATAGCGGTAAATACCGGTGCCAGATTCATAAAGATCGACGCGGTATTGGCACCCAGACGCATTACGCCGTGGATCCACAGGTAAGGTGCAATGATCGAGGCCGGGATACCGGCGAACAGCACCAGCGGGATATTCTGGCTGGTCAGCGCGACGTCCTGCGCCATCAGAAAATTAGGCAACAGCAACACTACGCCGAAGACGATCTGTACATACAATGACTGCCAATTTGGCAGGGCGATCGCCCAGCGCTTGGTCAGCACGCCATACAGCGCATAGGCGGCGGTGGCGGCAAACATCATCAACTCGCCTTTGCCGATTCCATGTTGCAACAATTCGGCCGGGTTACCGGCGCTCACCAGCCAGATTAAGCCAGCCAGCGACAACAGGCTGCCGATCGCAATGCCCACCGTCGGTGCTACCCGCAATAACACAATACTGATCAGAATGGTCAGTAACGGGATCAGGGAAACAATAATCCCCATAAACAGCGCGCTGACGCTCTGTGCCGCGTAATAGGCCAGGCTCTGATACAGCACCATGCCCAACATGCCGAGAACCAGCAGCTTCCACCAGTTGGCGCGTATTGCCCCCCAGTGACGGATCACCCCTGGCAGGACGAAAGGCGTCAGAGCGATCAACGCCAGCAGCCAGCGGTAGAAGGAGATGGCTGCCGGATCGATGGCGGTGGCGGAGAGCTTGCTGACCACGGCATTGATTGACCAAATCAACACCGCCAGCAGAGGGAACAGCATATTCATGATAATTATTCTCATTAACAACGGACATGCTGGCTAGTTTACTCGTGTCCGGTTTATTATATATAGCGATATCCAGACAATATTTTCCCTAAACAAGACAAGTCACGGGGCGAAACCATGCCAGAAATTCGTCATTATCCCGAAGCGCTGATCCCGGCGCCACGGCCGGTGCAATTCCGCTGCGAGGAGTTCAACGCCCGTACGGAGTTTCAGCCACACCAGCACAGTTGGGGGCAGTTGATGTGGGTCAAGGCCGGTGTGATGGTGCTGCGCATCGGCGGCCAGCGTTTTTTGGCTCCGCCGGAGTTTGTGCTGTGGGCACCGGCGGGCATTGAACACTCCTGTTATAACCAGCGATTGGCGCAGTGCCGCATGGTCGATATTGCGTTGCCGCTGTGCGCCGGGCTGCCGGTTGACCCCTGTTTGATCAGCGTAACGCCGATTTTCCGCGCCATTGCCGAAGATTTTTACGCACGCAAACAATATATCCCTCAGAGCAAACAGGATTTGCGCCTGTGCCGGGCACTGATCGACCAACTGCATCTGTCGCCGATTCAGCAAACCTACCTGCCGTCGTCCGAAGACAAATTCCTGGCACCGGTGCTGGAGGCGCTGGAGCACTGCCCTTCGGACAACACGTCGCTCGCCGCCTGGGCTGCCCGGGTTTATACCACCGAACGTACGCTGTCGCGCCGTTGCCAGCAGGATCTGGGGATGTCATTCAGCGAATGGCGCCAGCGGTTGCGTTTCCTGCATGCCGTATCCTTACTGGAACAGGGAAAAACCGTGCAGGAAGTGGCGCTCGAGGTAGGGTACAGCTCGGCCTCGGCGTTTATTGTCATGTTTCAGCAAATCGCCGGTACCACCCCCGAGCGCTTTCGCCGGGCATGATTCGGTGGCACACTATTTCCCAGCGAAATAGCCGTAAACCGTCGGAGCAATAAGTGAAAATCCTGGTTGATGAAAATATGCCATACGCGACTGAATTGTTCAGTCGTTTGGGGAATGTGCAGGCGGTGCCTGGCCGTCCGATCCCGAGTGATGCGCTGGCTGATGCCGATGCGTTGATGGTGCGTTCAGTGACGAAAGTCAATGAAGCGCTGCTGGCCGGTACCCGTATTGGTTTTGTCGGCACCGCCACCGCCGGGACCGACCACGTAGACGATGCCTGGCTGCAACAGCAGGGCATCGGTTTTTCTGCGGCACCGGGCTGTAATGCCATTGCGGTGGTGGAATATGTGTTCTCCGCGCTGATGCTGCTGGCCGAACGTGACGGTTTTCAACTGCGGGATAAAACCGTCGGCATTATCGGCGTGGGCAACGTAGGCTCGCGTCTGGATGCCCGCCTGAAAGCCCTGGGGGTGCGCACCTTGTTATGCGATCCACCGCGTGCCGAACGTGGTGATGCCGGTGAGTTCTGGCCGCTGGAAAAACTGGTGGCGGAAGCCGACGTGTTGACCTTCCATACGCCGCTGAATAAATCCGGCCCTTATAACTCGCTGCACCTGGTGGGCGCTGAACTGCTGGCGGCACTGCCGGACAATCGTATTCTGATCAACGCCTGCCGCGGTGCGGTGGTGGATAATGCTGCGCTGCTGCAGGCGCTGGAAAAAGGCAAAAAGCTGAGTACAGTGCTGGATGTCTGGGAACCGGAACCGGAGCTCTCGCTACCGTTGCTGGCGCGGGTGGATATCGGCACCGCGCATATTGCCGGTTACACGCTGGAAGGCAAGGCGCGCGGCACCACTCAGGTGTTTGAAGCCTTCAGCCGCCACCTGGGGCAGCCGCAACAGATCGAGCTGGCCTCGCTGCTGCCGGTACCCGAATTCAGCCAGATCCAGCTCAATGGGCCGCTGGATGAAGGCAAATTAAAACGATTGATGCACTTGGTGTATGATGTGCGCCGCGATGATGCGCCGCTGCGCAAAGTAGCCGGGCAACCGGGCGAATTTGATCGTCTGCGCAAGCATTATCAGGAACGCCGCGAGTGGTCTTCATTGCGCGTCCAGTGCGATGACAGTGCCAGTGCGGAGCTGCTGCACAAGCTGGGTTTCCTGACGGCATAAGGCTTTCTTAAGCCACAGCGACTAATTTTGTTATCAGGGCGGTGCAGTAGCCGCCCATCTGCATTTGAATAAATACTCTGGAGAAACCCAATGTCTGACGGCTGGAATATCGCTCTGCTTGGCGCCACTGGCGCGGTAGGTGAAGCGTTGCTGGAATTATTACAGGAACGCCAGTTCCCGGTGGGCGAACTCTATCCCTTGGCAAGTGTTCGTGGTGCCGGTGCTACGGTGCGCTTCAATGGTAAATCGGTACTGGTACAAAAAGCGGAAGAATTTGACTGGTCACAGGCGCAGTTGGCGTTCTTCGTCGCCGGTACCGAGGCCTCGGCCCGCTACGCGGAAGAAGCCGGCAACATGGGCTGCCTGGTGATCGACACCAGCGGCCTGTTTGCGCTGGAGCCGGACGTGCCGCTGGTGGTCCCTGGGGTGAACCCGCAGGTGCTGGCAGATTACCGTAACCGCAATATCGTTGCCGTGGCCGACAGCATGGTCAGCCAACTGCTGACCGCGATCAAACCTCTGACCGAGCAGGCCGGGCTTTCCCGTCTGCACGTCACTACCCTGATGTCGGTATCGGCACGTGGCAAAGTGGCGGTCGACGATCTGGCCGGCCAAAGTGCACGCCTGTTGAACGGCATTCCGGCTGAAGCGGGCGTTTTTGCCAAGCAGCTGGCGTTCAACCTGTTGCCGTTGCTGGCTGATGAACAGGGCAGCGTGCGCGAGGAACGTTTGATTGTCGATCAGGTACGTAAAGTGCTGCAGGACGAAGGGTTGCCGATTTCCGTGAGCTGTGTGCAGTCGCCGGTATTCTACGGCCATGCGCAGGTGGTTCATCTGGAAGCGCTGCGCCCAATGTCTGCGGAAGAAGCACGCGGTGAACTGGAGCAGGTGGACGATATCCAACTGAGTGAAGAAGACGACTACCCGACCCAGGTGACGGAAGCCTCCGGCAGCGATGTGTTAAGCGTCGGCTGCCTGCGCAATGACTACGGCATTCCGGAGATCCTGCAGTTCTGGTCGGTCGCTGATAACGTACGCTTTGGCGGCGCGTTAATGGCGATCGAAACTGCCGAACGTCTGGTGCAGGAGCAGATGTACTGATGTCTGAAGTTGTCTTGCCCACCCAGCCGACCTTAAAAATCGCGCTGGGGATTGAATATGACGGCAGCCATTATTACGGCTGGCAGCGTCAGCAGGAAGTGGCCAGCGTGCAGGCCTGTCTGGAACAGGCGTTGAGCAAGGTGGCCAATGCGCCGATCAACGTGCTGTGCGCCGGACGTACCGACGCCGGGGTGCATGCTACCGGCCAGGTGGTACATTTTGAAACCACCGCGCAGCGCAAGGACGCCGCCTGGACGATGGGGGTCAACACCCATTTGCCGCCGGATATCGCCGTGCGCTGGGTGACCGGCGTGGCTGAAGATTTTCATGCGCGTTTCAGTGCTACTGCACGCCGCTATCGCTACATTATTTATAACCACCGCTACCGCCCGGCGGTATTACAGCAGGGGATGACCCATTTTTATCACCCGCTGGATGCCGAACGGATGGAAAGGGCGGCTCAGGCGCTGCTGGGCGAGAACGACTTTACTTCGTTCCGCGCCGTACAATGCCAGTCGCGCACGCCCTGGCGTAATGTAAAACACGTTAAGGTTACGCGCTACGGCGAGTATCTTGTGGTAGATATCAAGGCGAATGCCTTTGTACATCATATGGTTCGCAACATTGTCGGTAGCCTGATGGAAATTGGCTGCGGCAATCAGGATGAGAACTGGATGGCCGAGTTGTTGGCACTGAAGGATCGAAATCTGGCTGCGGCGACGGCGCGGGCCGACGGGTTATACCTGGTTAGCGTCGATTACCCTGAGCACTTTGCCATACCCCGGCCGGCAATGGGGCCACTGTTTTTACCCGACAATTAAACAAATGTGCCCTATGAATTTCAAGCTGCAGCTAGGCGCCCAGCTCACTCATCCCCAGGCGCTTACTTGAGTAAGTAACTGGGGTGAGTGAGTGCAGGTAACAACGCTGCAGCTTGAAAGGCGACGGGTATAAACACTGGCGCGCTTGACGCGTTACTCCCTTGTGTACCTGCCGGGTGGGTGAGACACCCGGTAAAAGAGAGAACCTATGGACATTATCAAGTTTGTGATTGATTTTATTCTGCATATTGACGTGCATCTGGCCGAACTGGTGGCGCAATACGGTATGTGGGTGTACGCGATTCTGTTCCTGATCCTGTTTTGTGAAACCGGGCTGGTGGTGACGCCTTTCCTGCCGGGCGATTCTCTGCTGTTTGTTGCCGGTGCGCTGGCGGCATTGCCGACCAACGATCTGAATGTGCACACCATGGTTGCGTTGATGATAGGTGCGGCGATACTCGGGGATGCGGTCAACTACACCATAGGTCGGCTGTTTGGGGAAAAGCTGTTCAGTAACCCGAATTCGAAAATTTTCCGCCGCAGCTACCTGGATAAAACCCACCAGTTTTATGAAAAACACGGTGGAAAAACGATTATCCTGGCGCGATTTGTGCCGATCGTGCGTACTTTTGCGCCGTTTGTTGCCGGTATGGGGCATATGTCCTATCGCCATTTTGCTGCCTACAACGTGATTGGTGCTCTGGTTTGGGTGCTGCTCTTCACTTATGCTGGCTACCTCTTTGGCGATCTGCCGATCGTGCAGGAAAACCTGAAACTGTTGATCGTGGGTATCATCATTGTTTCAATTCTGCCGGGGGTCATTGAAATTTGGCGCCATAAGCGCGCGGCTGCCCGCCAGCAAAAACAGTAAAAACATCGCTTAACCTGTCGGTTCGACCAGTTTTTTGTCCACAGAGTCGGGCCGATATGGTTTAATGAGCGACATTTATGGTCTGTTCCTGTTAACAACCTTGAAACCTGTGCCTTGCTCGCGCGCATGCCGCGTTTTGCCCAGGCATTTTTCATTGGTGTGTTTTCGGGGGGATTGTTAAAGCATGAACAGCGGACTGGCGTCTGCCAGGTTCAAACAGAAAGGTCATCGATGAGCTGGATTGAACGAATTCTTAACAAGAGCAATATCACCCAAACCCGTAAGGCGAGTATTCCTGAAGGGGTCTGGACCAAATGCGATAGCTGCGGTCAGGTTCTCTACCGCGCCGAGCTGGAGCGTAATCTGGAAGTGTGCCCGAAATGCGACCACCACATGCGCATGACTGCGCGTATGCGTCTGCATACCCTGCTGGATGAAGGCAGTGAAGTGGAACTGGGCAGCGAACTGGAGCCGAAAGACGTTCTGAAGTTCAAGGATTCCAAAAAGTATAAAGATCGCCTGGTTGCCGCACAGAAAGCGACCGGTGAAAAAGACGCGCTGGTCGTGATGAAGGGCACGCTGTACGGCATGCCGATTGTCGCGGCTTCGTTTGAATTTGCCTTTATCGGTGGTTCCATGTCGTCCGTGGTCGGTGCGCGCTTTGTGCGTGCGGTTGAGCAGGCGATGGAAGATAACTGCCCGCTGGTGTGTTTCTCAGCCAGTGGCGGTGCCCGTATGCAGGAAGCGCTGATGTCGCTGATGCAGATGGCGAAGACCAGCGCAGCGCTGGCGAAACTGCAGGAACGCGGTCTGCCGTACATTTCGGTATTGACCGATCCGACCATGGGTGGTGTTTCTGCCAGTCTGGCGATGCTGGGCGATATCAATATCGCCGAGCCGAAAGCGCTGATCGGTTTTGCCGGTCCACGCGTTATCGAACAGACGGTACGTGAAAAGCTGCCGCCGGGCTTCCAGCGCAGTGAGTTCCTGATTGAAAAAGGCGCGATCGACATGATTGTACGCCGTCCGGAAATGCGCCAGACCCTGGCGAGTATCCTTTCCAAGCTGACCAACCAGCCGCAGCCGCATTTCGATGAAGCCGCGCCGGTGTCTGAGCAGGAAAATCAGGCCGACGCCTGAGGCAATAAGTGACCCACACCGCTATCAGTCGGTGTGGGTTCAGCCGCCATTTTGTGGCTAAATGACGGCTGAAAACGGAGAGCATCGCCTTTACCGCGGTGAGGGTGGTGCCCGATGGATTAATGAACCCAAGTTCAGTGACGGGACTCATGCAAAACCACCAAATTCCCCAAGCCACGTCGCCATTGAGCTCGTGGCTTTTTTATCTGGAACGTCTGCACAGCCAGGCGATCGAACTCGGCCTGGAACGCGTACAGCGCGTTGCGGCGCATCTTGATTTACTCACTCCTGCACCGACGGTATTTACCGTTGCCGGTACCAACGGCAAAGGCACCACCTGTCGCACCCTGGAAACCATCCTGTTGGCGGCCGGTTTGCGCGTTGGCGTCTACAGCTCGCCGCACCTGGTGCGTTATACCGAACGGGTACGCATTCAGGGCGATGAACTGAGCGAGGCCGAGCATTGCCGTTCGTTCGCCGCTATTGAGGCGGGCCGGGGTGAAACTTCTTTGACCTACTTCGAATTCGGCACCCTGTCGGCGCTGCAACTGTTTAAACAGGCTAAGCTTGACGTGGTGATCCTGGAAGTCGGACTCGGTGGACGCCTGGACGCGACCAATATCGTCGATCCGAGCGTGGCGGTGGTGACCAGCATCGCGCTGGATCATACCGACTGGCTGGGCAACGATCGCGAAAGCATTGGCCGCGAAAAGGCCGGTATCTTCCGTAGCGGCAAGCCGGCGGTGGTAGGTGAACCTGATATGCCGGCCACCATTGGGCAGGTAGCGGAAACCCTGGGTGCCCAACTGTACCGCCGTGGCGATGCCTGGACCTTCAGTGAACAGGGCGAACGCTGGCAGTGGCAAGGCGGCGGCACTTTGCTGACCGACCTGCCGATGCCAAACGTCCCCTTGGCCAACGCTGCGACCGCGCTGGCAGCGCTGCATTTTTCTGCATTGGAAATTGATGAGCGGGCGATCTTCACCGGGCTGCAGCAAGCGACATTGCCTGGGCGCTTCCAGATTGTACGGCGTGAGCCGACGCTGATCCTCGACGTGGCGCATAACCCTCACGCGGCAGGCTATCTGGCCGGGCGTCTGGCGACTTTGCCGCGCAAGGGTGGCAAGGTGCGTGCGGTGGTAGGGATGTTGTCGGATAAAGACATCGCCGGCACCCTGGCCTGTTTGAGTGAGCAGGTCGATGAGTGGTATTGCGCACCGCTGGACGGGCCGCGCGGGGCCAGCGTTGAACTGTTGGCGCAATATTTGACGGAACCGCGGCAGTTTGCCGATGTCGAAACTGCCTGGCGTCAGGCTATGCAGGACGCAGATATTCAGGATATTGTGATCGTCTGTGGATCGTTCCACACCGTTGCACAGGTTATGGCGGCGTTAGACGAGATGCGGGGAGTGTGAGTGGCAAGTAAATTTCAAAACCGATTGGTCGGTACCGTTATTTTGGTCGCGCTGGGGGTGATTATCCTGCCAGGGCTGCTGGACGGTAAAAAGAAGCATTATGAGGACGAATTCGCCGCCATTCCATTGGTGCCAAAGGCCGGTGATGTGGAAGAAAACGACGTGCTGCCACCGGTAAGCCAACCGCTACCGGCACAGCCGCCGGAAGGGGCGGGCGCGTTGGTTGAGCAGCAGGCGGCCAATGAGGCCGCAGCGCAGCAGGCAGTTCGCCAGCCGACGCAGCAGCCGACGTTGGTTACGCCGCCGGTCGAAACCCGTCCACAGCCGACACCACAGCCGACGCCACAGCCAAAACCGAAACCGGTAGAGGTGAAGCCAAAACCGGTGCAGCAGCCGAAGCCGGTAGAAGTGAAGCCGGTAGTGAAACCTGAGCCAACGCCAGTACCCAAGCCTGAGCCTGCACCTGTGCAGAAACCGGCGGAAGAGAAAGCGCCGGCGGGGCAGGCTTATGTGGTGCAGCTCGGCGCGCTGAAGAACGCCGCCAAGGTCAATGAGGTGGTGGCATCGCTCAGGCTGTCCGGCTATCGCGCCTTTACCGTGCCGTCAACGCCGGTACAGGGGCAGATCACCCGGATTTATGTCGGTCCGGACGCCTCGAAACAGAAGCTGCAGTCTTCGCTGTCCGCGCTGAACTCGATCAGTGGTTTGAGCGGTCAGGTGAAGCCGTACGGCGTACGTTAAGATGAGGGGGCACAGCATGCTGTGCCCCTGAAACGATGGATGCCGATATAATCATTAAAAATAATGTGCCTTTCGTAGCTGAAATGGCCTATGTAGGCGCGGCGATTGGGAATTTTTTTATCGCCGTTTTTTATTTGTAACGTGGTAGGAAAACCCCTACGCAAACGTTTACGTTTTCTGTTAGAATTCGCCGCGAAATGGATGCAGGGGCGATTCATCATTGGAATAGTTCATGGTCTGGATTGATTACGTCATTATAGCGGTGATTGGATTTTCGGCTCTGGTGAGCCTGATCCGAGGGTTTGTTCGCGAAGCATTGTCACTTGTGACATGGGGATGTGCGTTTTTTGTTGCCAGCCATTTTTACTCTTACCTTGCAGTCTACTTCACTCGTTTTGAAGATGAACTGGTGCGAAACGGCATCGCGATTGCCATCTTGTTTATCGCGACCCTGATCGTAGGCGCTATTGTTAACTATGTGATTAGCTCACTGGTAGAGAAAACCGGGTTATCAGGCACCGACCGGGTGCTGGGCGTCTGTTTCGGCGCACTGCGCGGCGTGTTGATCGTTTCGGCGATACTGTTTTTCCTGGATACCTTTACCGGCTTTTCACAAAGTACCGACTGGAAACAGTCGCAGCTGATCCCCCAGTTCAGTTACATCATCAGGTGGTTCTTTGACTACCTGCAGAGCACGTCGAGTTTCTTGCCGACCCATTTACCGGGGCGGTAGCGCTGATGAGGAAAAGACAACATGTGCGGTATTGTCGGTATCGCCGGTTTTATGCCGGTAAACCAGTCGATTTATGATGCGTTGATGGTGCTTCAGCACCGTGGCCAGGATGCCGCAGGCATCGTCACCATAGATGCCCATAATGGGTTCCGTCTGCGTAAAGCCAACGGTCTGGTGAAGGATGTGTTTGAGGCACGCCATATGCAGCGCTTGCAGGGCAACATGGGTATTGGCCATGTGCGCTACCCGACGGCTGGCAGCTCCAGTGCCTCAGAGGCTCAACCCTTCTATGTCAACTCGCCGTTCGGCCTTACGCTGGCCCACAACGGTAACCTGACCAACGCCCATGAGCTGCGCCAAAAGCTGTTTGAAAGCGGCCGCCGCCATATCAACACCACCTCCGATTCCGAGATCCTGCTGAACGTACTGGCCAGTGAGCTGGACCGTTTCCAACATTATCCGCTGGAGTCCGACAACATTTTCACCGCCGTTGCCGCCATGCATCAGCAACTGCGTGGCGCATACGCCTGCGTAGCGATGATCATCGGCCACGGTCTGCTGGCGTTCCGTGACCCTAACGGTATCCGCCCGCTGGTGATTGGCAAACGCACGCTGGAAGATGGCCGTAACGAGTATATGGTGGCTTCCGAGAGCGTGGCACTGGACACGCTGGGCTTCGAATTCCTGCGCGACGTGGCGCCGGGCGAAGCGGTGTACATCACCGATAAAGGCCAACTGTTCACTCGCCAGTGTGCAGAGAACCCGAAAACCAACCCGTGCCTGTTCGAATACGTCTACTTTGCTCGTCCAGACTCCTTTATGGACAAGATTTCGGTCTACAGCGCCCGTGTGCGTATGGGGCAGAAGTTGGGTGAGAAGATTGCCCGTGAGTGGGAAGATTTGGACATCGACGTGGTGATCCCCATCCCGGAAACCTCCTGCGATATCGCGTTGGAAATTGCGCGTATCCTGGATAAGCCGTATCGTCAGGGCTTTGTGAAGAACCGCTATGTCGGCCGTACCTTCATCATGCCGGGCCAGCAGGCGCGCCGTAAGTCGGTACGCCGCAAGTTGAACGCCAACCGTGCCGAGTTCCGCGACAAGAATGTGCTGCTGGTGGATGATTCCATCGTGCGCGGTACCACTTCCGAGCAGATCGTAGAGATGGCGCGTGACGCCGGGGCGAAACGCGTTTATCTGGCTTCCGCTGCGCCGGAGATCCGTTTCCCTAACGTGTACGGCATCGACATGCCGAGCGCCAATGAACTGATTGCCCACGGCCGTGAAGTGGATGAAATCCGCCAGATCATCGGTGCCGACGGCTTGATCTTCCAGGACCTGGACGATCTGATCGAAGCGGTGCGCGAAGAGAACCCGGATATCAGCCAGTTCGAATGCTCGGTATTTAACGGTATCTACGTCACCAAAGACGTCGACCAGAGCTACCTCGAGTATCTGGAATCGCTGCGCAATGACGACGCCAAAGAAATGCGTGGGCAGACCGAAGCGGAAAATCTCGAAATGCACAACGAAGGCTAAGCCTTGGCCTTGACCAAAACAGTGCACCGTGGCGCTCGCTGCGGTGCATTATCCCTCCCTGACTTGCTTATGTAGCCCCATTGCGGCAAAGTCTGCCTGATCCCATTTTTTCCTTGGCAGAGGCCAGCTTTATGAAACGACTCATCATCGGTATTTCCGGCGCCAGCGGCGCAATCTACGGCGTGCGCCTGTTACAGGTATTGCGCGACGTCGCAGAGGTGGAAACCCATTTGGTGATGAGTAACGCGGCCCGGCAAACTCTGGCGCTGGAAACCGATCTCAGCCTGCGTGAAGTGCAGGCGCTGGCCGATGTGGTGCATGACTCACGCGACATTGGTGCCAGTATTTCTTCCGGTTCGTTCAAAACGGCCGGGATGGTGATTTTACCTTGCTCGATCAAAACATTATCGGGTATCGCCAATAGCTACAGTGACGGTCTGCTGACGCGGGCTGCCGATGTGGTGCTGAAAGAGCGTCGTCGGTTAGTGCTGTGCGTACGTGAAACCCCGTTGCATATCGGCCATCTGCGCCTGATGACTCAGGTGGCGGAAATGGGAGCGGTGATCATGCCGCCCGTGCCGGCGTTTTATCATCGCCCTGAAAGCGTAGAAGATATCATCGATCAAACCGTTAACCGGGTGGTCGATCAGTTTGACATTGAATTACCGCAAGATTTATTTGCCCGCTGGCAAGGCACGAATTAACAAATTTTTCCCCAATTTGGTACATTTGTGCAACACCGCACTGAATTAGGGCGGCGCATGCACCATAATGATCCCACTTCATCACGCTCACTGTTTCAAGGCTCTGGTATTTCTCCATTGCCCGTGGCGCGGCCAACACTGGCCGATTTAATTTTGCGGTTATCGTCCCAGGAAACAGTTTTGTGAAGGCCGGAGCCGTTCCCTCCGCCTACAGCAACAAATGTGGCACGATTACTGCAAATTGATTTGGTGGAAAAGTAATGCCCGCAGTGGCATCAAAAAATCAATTTGAGGGTAATTTATGAAAAAGCTGGTTAAGGTTCTCCCTTTAGTCTTGGCTTTAGCAGCAGCAAGCAGCGCATTTGCCGCGGTACCATCGACGCTGAAGATAGGTACCGATCCGACCTATGCACCATTTGAATCCAAAAATGCCAAAGGTGAGCTGGTCGGTTTTGATATCGATCTGGCCAAAGAGCTGTGTAAACGCATAAATACCCAATGTACCTTTGTGGAAAGCGATTTTGACGCGCTGATCCCGTCCCTGAAGGCGAAGAAAATTGACGCCATCATCTCTTCTCTGTCGATCACCGAAAAACGCCAGCAGGAAATAGCCTTTACCGACAAGCTGTACGCCGCTAACGCCCGTCTGATTGCACCGAAAGGCTCCAAGCTGCTGCCAACCGTGGACGCGCTGAAAGGCAAGAGCGTCGGCGTGTTGCAGGGCACCACCCAGGAAGCCTATGCCAACGCCATGTGGCAGCCTAAGGGCATCACCGTTGTGCCTTATCAGAACCAGGATCTGGTGTATGCCGACTTGGCATCCGGCCGTATCGATGCCGCCTTCCAGGACGAAGTGGCGGGCAGCGATGGCTTCCTGAAACAGCCTCCAGGCAAGGATTATGCTTTTGCCGGTGAGTCGGTGAAGGATGACAAATTCTTCGGCGTGGGTACCGGCATGGGCCTGCGCAAGACCGATACCGAGCTGAAAGCGGCGCTGGATAAAGCCTTTGCTGAAATGCGCAAAGACGGCACTTACGACAAGTTCGCGAAGAAATACTTCGATTTTGACGTCTACGGCGGTTAATGCCGCAACCGTTCCGTGTTGTGACTTCGGGGCTGGCTCGCCGGCCCCGATGGTTCGGGATCCAATGACGACAGGGTGAAGTAAATGCTGCAAGGCTATTCCCAATTGATATTTGAGGGCGCTCTGGTGACGCTGGAGCTGGCCCTCAGTTCTGTACTGCTGGCGCTGGTGATCGGTTTGATCGGTGCCGGTGGCAAGCTTTCCCAAAATCGCCTGCTTTCAACGCTGTTTGGCGCCTATACCACGCTGATCCGCGGCGTGCCTGACCTGGTGCTGATGCTGTTGATTTTCTACGGCCTGCAAATTGCGCTCAACAACCTCACCGAACTGCTTGGCTTCTCGCAAATCGATATTGATCCGCTCAGCGCGGGGATCATCACCCTCGGGTTTATCTACGGTGCCTATTTCACTGAAACCTTCCGCGGTGCCTATATGGCCGTGCCGAAGGGGCAGATCGAGGCGGCAACCGCCTATGGCTTCACCGGTTCGCAGATTTTCCGCCGCATTCTGTTTCCCGCGATGATGCGTTTTGCCCTGCCGGGCATTGGCAACAACTGGCAGGTGATCCTGAAGGCGACGGCGCTGGTATCTATTCTGGGCCTGAATGACGTGGTGAAAGCCACTCAATTGGCCGGTAAAGGTACCTATCAGCCGTTCTTCTTTGCGATCGTCGCCGGGGTGGTTTATCTGATTTTCACTACTCTCTCCAATGGCGTGTTGCTGTGGCTTGAACGGCGTTATTCCCTGGGCGTCCGGAGGGCTGAGCTATGATCGAAATTTTGCAACAGTACTGGCAATCGCTGCTGTGGAGTGACGGCTACCGTTTTACCGGTGTCGCCGTCACCTTATGGCTGCTGATTTCCTCGGTGGTGATGGGCGGCTTACTGGCGATCCCAATGGCGGTGGCGCGCGTTTCTTCCATCACCTGGGTGCGTTTCCCGGTCTGGCTCTACACCTATATTTTCCGCGGCACGCCGCTGTATGTGCAACTGCTGGTGTTTTACTCCGGTATGTACAGCCTGGAAATCGTCCGTGGGACGGACTTCCTCAATGCCTTCTTCCGCAGCGGGCTTAACTGCACCATTTTGGCGCTGACGCTGAACACCTGTGCCTATACCACCGAGATCTTCGCCGGGGCGATCCGCTCGGTGTCGCACGGTGAAATCGAGGCGGCCAATGCCTATGGCTTCTCACGCTTCAAAATGTACCGCTGCATCATTTTGCCTTCTGCGCTGCGCACCGCACTGCCGGCCTACAGCAACGAAGTGATCCTGATGCTGCATTCCACCGCACTGGCGTTTACCGCCACCGTGCCGGACTTGTTGAAGATAGCGCGAGATATCAATGCGGCGACCTACCAGCCGTTCTATGCCTTTGGCATTGCGGCGGTGCTGTATCTGATCATCTCTTACGGGTTAATCAGCCTGTTCCGCAAGGCGGAAAAGCGCTGGATGGCACACGTTAATCACTGATAATGACGGGAACCTACTATGTCTGAGAATAAATTAGCCGTCACCGAACTGCATAAACGCTATGGCGAACACGAAGTGCTGAAAGGCGTCTCGCTGGCGGCCAACGCAGGGGATGTGATTAGCATCATCGGGTCTTCCGGCTCCGGTAAAAGTACCTTTTTACGCTGCATTAACTTCCTGGAGAAGCCGAGTGAAGGCTCCATCAGCCTGAACAACGAAGATATCCGCATGGTGCGTGACAAGGACGGCCAACTGAAGGTCTTCGACAAGAAACAGCTGCAGCTGCTGCGTACCCGCCTGACTATGGTGTTCCAGCATTTTAACCTGTGGAGCCACATGACGGTGCTGGAGAACGTGATGGAGGCGCCGGTACAGGTGCTGGGGCTGAGCAAGACCGAAGCGCGTGAGCGCGCGATACGTTATCTGGATAAGGTGGGTATCGACGAGCGGGCTCGCGGCAAATACCCGGTGCATCTGTCTGGCGGCCAGCAACAGCGTGTGTCTATCGCGCGCGCCCTGGCGATGGAACCGGAAGTTTTACTGTTCGATGAGCCGACGTCGGCGCTGGATCCGGAGTTGGTGGGGGAAGTCCTGCGCATCATGCAGAAGCTGGCGGAAGAGGGCAAAACCATGGTGGTGGTAACCCACGAAATGGAGTTTGCGCGCCATGTTTCCAGCCACGTGATCTTCCTGCACAAAGGGCTGATCGAAGAGCAGGGGCCACCGGCTGAGCTGTTTGGCAATCCGAAAAGTCCTCGCCTGCAGCAGTTCCTGTCCGGCGCGTTAAAATAGTGACCTGTCGGGGCCGGATCTTTCTGGCCCCGAGCGGATCATCAGCGGGTTTCGGCCCGCTGATTAATCACATCATCCAATGCCTGTTCCAGCTCCAAAAAGCGGAAGCTAAAACCGGCTTCCTCCAGCCTTCTGGGTACTGCTCGCTGTCCACCCAACACTAATACTGCGGCTTCCCCCATCAATAAACGCATGGCGAATGCCGGTACGCGTAGAAATGCCGGCCGATCGAGCACGTTGGCGAGCTGAGCGGTAAACTGTTCGTTGTGAACCGGGTAGGGGGCAACCATATTGAACGGCCCTTGCAGGGTTTGGTGTTCCAGCAAATAGACAATGCCATCGACCATGTCTTCCAGATGGATCCATGGCAGATATTGGCGGCCGTCGCCTATGGGACCGCCCAGCCCAAAGCGGAACGGCGGCAGCATTTTCGCCAAGGCACCGCCTTTGGGCGCCAGCACCACGCCGGTACGTAGCAAACAGACGCGGGTGGCATCGCTTTGCGCTTGCAAAGCCAGGGACTCCCAGCGTTGGCACAGCTGATGGGTGAATTCGTCGTGTGGGGCTTCGTCTTCGGTGACCACCGCCTGGCCCTGATCGCCATAGTAGCCAATCGCAGAACCGGAAATCAGCACGCTGGGTGGCGCGCTGCCGGCGTTAATCAGCTTGGCCAACTGCTCGGTCAGATCCCAACGGCTGTGGCACAGTCGCTCTTTCTGCGCTTTGCTCCAGCGCTTGTCGGCGATCGGCTCCCCGGCCAGGTTGATCACTGCGTCAAAACCGTCCAGCGAGGGCTGATCCTGCAGCGTTGACCAGTAGCTGACCTGCTCGCCGAACTGCTCACGTGCGCGCTGCACGTTGCGGCTCAGCACCGTAATTTGGTGAGAAAGGCCCAGCAGCCGCTGCGTCAGGCTGCTCCCTATCAATCCTGTGGCACCGGTGATCAGGATCCGCATGGTCGATTCTCCCTGAAACTGTGGTTTTCAGGCCCGGCGATAGCTCATGGTCATCGAAACCGAGTCGGCGTAGCGCAGGGCCAGTAGTTTATCTATCTCCACTTCAGCATAGGTTACCCAGGCGTGTTGTTTCACGATATCGAGCACATCCTGAGTTAATTTTTCCAGCAGGGCGAAGCGGTTATCTTCCACATGACGGATGATGGCTTTGGTGATGGTGCGGTAATTGAGCGCGTCGTCGATATTTTCACTGTCGCGCGCCTTGTCCGCCGGGTAATGGATCACCACGTTAATCAGGATGTCCTGACGGTTGTTGATTTCTTCTTCCTTGATACCGATGAATGTACGCAACCGCAGATTTTTTATACGAATAATGGCGTCGGGTTGACTGAATGACATCAGAGAGTCTCCACAGGTCTGATTATTGGTGCTCAGAATACACGGAAAGCAGGGAAAAGATAACGAGCCGGGGGAAACTCCCCGGAGGCCGGGGAGCTGGAAATTTAACCCTGCTCAGCCAGCTTGTAGGCACGCTCGGTAGCCGGGCGGTTGCTGATGCGTTCGAACCAGTTGCGTACCGCCGGATAATCCGCCAGATCGATGCGCTGACGCGGGTGTGACACCACCCAGGGATAGGTCGCGATATCGGCTATGCTGTAGTTGTCACCGCCCAGATAGGGGTGCTTTTGCAGCTCGGCTTCCAGCACGGCATACAGGCGCTTGGTTTCCAGGTGGTAGCGTTCGATGGCGTAAGGCACCGGCTGTGGCGCGTAGTGGTTGAAGTGGTGATTTTGCCCGAGCATGGGCCCAAAGCCCGCCACTTGCCAAAACAACCACTGCAGCGTGGCAGCGCGCTCACGCAGCCCTTTGCTCAGCAGCTTGCCGGTTTTCTCCGCCAGGTACAGCAGAATTTCGCCGGACTCGAACAGGCTGATCGGCGTACCGCCATCAACCGGTTGCTGGTCGACAATCGCCGGGATTTTGTTGTTGGGTGAAATGCTCAGAAAATCCGGCTTGAACTGGTCGCCGGCGCTGATATTTACGCGGTGGATACGGTAGGGTAAGCCAACCTCCTCCAGAAACAGGGTAATCTTGTGACCATTGGGAGTAGGCGCGTAATACAGGTCAATCATGTTGCCTCCTGCGGTAAGGTGATCTGTAAGTCATTACACGTTGTTGCGGTCTTCGCCGCGCACAAAGGTATATCAGAGATCTTTCTCTAGGGTTACCAACAATAGCAGCTAAGAATAGCAGGCTATGTGAGATTCGTCTGATGCTATCTCCACAAGATGCATCACAATGCTTTGCAGGCGCATCTGCGGTTTGCCGCACGGTGCCAGCGCGCTAAAATAGGGCTTATTTCCTTATCAGGGACAAGGTTATGAAGCTGTTATTTGCCTCGGACATACATGGTTCGCTCCCCGCCACCGAAAGCGTGCTGGAGCGTTTTGAACAAAGCGGCGCCGACTGGCTGATCCTGCTGGGCGATTTGCTGAATCATGGGCCGCGCAATGCACTGCCGGTGGGTTATCAGCCGACGCAGGTTGCCGAACAATTGAATCGCTATAGCGACAAGATCATCGCCGTTCGCGGCAACTGTGACAGTGAAGTCGATCAGATGCTACTGTCTTTCCCTATCACCGCGTCTTGGCAGCAGGTGCTATTACAAAAAAGACGATTGTTTTTAACCCACGGTCACCTTTATCATCCCTCGGCACTGCCGCCGTTATCTGCCGGTGATGTGTTGGTCTACGGACACAGCCATTTGCCGCAGGCGGAACGGCAGGGAGAAATTTACTGCTTTAATCCAGGGTCGGTCAGCATTCCGAAAGGGGGCTTTCCTGCCAGCTATGGCATACTGGAGGACGGCGTTTTAAGTGTGGTCACTTTGCTCGGCGGCAAGGCTGTTGCAGAGGTGGCATTAACGCACTAATTTATACACACACAATAAAAATCTTTGAAAAACACTCATTGATTAACCAGTGCGCGGGATGCATCGCGCCAAAATAGAAGGTTTTAGAGGATGGCGGAACAGGATCAGGCTGCAGATACCGAGTGGGTTGATATCGTCAACGAGCAAAACGAAGTGATTGCTCAATCCAGTCGCCAACAGATGCGTGCCCAACGGCTGCGTCATCGTGCTACCTATATTGTGGTGCATGATGGAATGGGAAAAATTCTGGTGCAGCGTCGCACCGACATTAAAGATTTCTATCCGGGCTGGCTGGACGCCACTGCGGGTGGTGTGGTGCAGAGCGGGGAGAATGTACTGGATTCCGCCCGTCGCGAAGCGGAAGAGGAGCTGGGCATTGCCGGCGTGCCTTTCGCCGAACACGGCCTGTTTTACTTTGAAGAAGATCAGTGCCGGGTGTGGGGCGCATTATTCAGTTGCGTATCTCACGGCCCGTTTGCGCTGCAGGAAGAAGAAGTGGCTGAGGTGAGCTGGCTGACGCCGGAAGAGATCACCGCCCGCTGCGACGAATTCACGCCAGATTCGCTAAAAGCGCTGTCGCTCTGGCTGACACGCAACAACGAGCAGGCTTACGGTAAACCGCTACGCGATAGCGATGAAAATGCCTGATGGGGTTTCAGAAATGAAAAAGCCGGTCAATTGACCGGCTCAGATTGCTGACAAAGTTCTTTGCAGTTAAAAGTCTTGAACTGATGGCTAATAAAAAACAAAGGATTATGTCTTCTGATTTACCCCAAACATCCGAAAACCACGTTTTTCGGGTGTTTGTCATCAGACTAAGCCGGTCAATTGACCGGCTTTTTTTATCGGATAACCCAGAGGTTATCAGGCTTTCACTACAGCTTCATCAGCCTGGGAAGACTGAATGGCGGTCAGCGCCACGGTGTAAACAATGTCGTCTACCAGTGCGCCACGTGACAGGTCGTTCACCGGCTTGCGCATGCCTTGCAGCATTGGCCCGATGGACACCAGGTCAGCAGAACGCTGTACCGCTTTGTAGGTGGTGTTACCGGTGTTCAGGTCCGGGAAGATGAACACGGTAGCCTGGCCCGCAACCGGTGAGTTAGGCGCCTTGGATTTGGCTACGTCAGCCATGATCGCGGCGTCGTACTGCAACGGACCGTCGATGATCAGGTCAGGACGTTTTTCCTGTGCCAGACGGGTCGCTTCACGCACTTTCTCAACGTCGCTGCCCGCACCGGAGTTGCCGGTGGAGTAGGAGATCATCGCTACGCGTGGTTCGATACCGAAAGCGGCGGCGGAGTCGGCTGACTGGATTGCGATCTCAGACAGTTGCTCAGCGGTTGGATCCGGGTTGATCGCACAGTCGCCGTACACCAGAACCTGGTCAGGCAGCAGCATGAAGAACACGGAGGACACCAGCGAGCTGCCCGGTGCGGTTTTGATCAACTGCAGCGGTGGACGGATGGTGTTGGCAGTAGTGTGAACCGCGCCGGAAACTAGCCCGTCAACTTCGCCTTTCTCCAGCATCAGGGTGCCGAGAACCACGTTGTCTTCCAGTTGCTCACGCGCAACCACTTCGGTCATGCCCTTGCTCTTACGCAGCTCAACCAGACGCGGCACATAGAGTTCGCGGACGGCGACCGGATCAACGATTTCGATGCCTTTGCCCAGTTCAACGCCCTGAGCGGCAGCAACGCGCTTGATCTCTTCCGGATTACCCAACAGCACGCATTCTGCGATACCGCGTTCGGCACAGATAGCTGCCGCTTTCACGGTACGCGGCTCGTCACCTTCAGGCAGCACAATGCGTTTGCCGGCTTTGCGTGCCAGCTCGGTCAGTTCGTAACGGAATGCCGGTGGAGACAGACGACGTGAACGCTCGGAGGTGGCGGTCAGAGACTCGATCCATTCGGCGTTGATGTGGCTGGCCACGTAGTTCTGCACTTTCTCGATGCGCTGATGGTCGTCCGCCGGCACTTCAAGGTTGAAGCTTTGCAGGCTGAGCGAGGTCTGCCAGGTGTTGGTGTCGACCATAAATACCGGCAGGCCGGTCTGGAAGGCACGTTCACACAGCTTTCTGATCGGCTCGTCGATGGCATAACCACCGGTCAGCAGGATGGCGCCGATTTCTACGCCATTCATCGCAGCCAGACAGGCAGAAACCAGCACGTCAGGACGGTCTGCCGAGGTCACCAGCAGTGAGCCTGGGCGGAAGTGTTCCAGCATGTGCGGGATGCTGCGCGCACAGAAGGTCACAGACTTCACGCGGCGGGTCATGATGTCGCCTTCATTGACCACGGAGGCCTTCAGGTGACGAGCCATGTCGATAGCGCGGGTGGCGATCAGATCAAAGCTCCACGGCACGCAACCCAGAATCGGCAGCGGGCTGTTGGCGAACAGCTGCGCCGGGTCAACGTTGGTCACGCTGGCCTTGGTGGAGTCGTCGAAGATCTCGGACAGGTCAGGACGGGTGCGGCCCTGCTCGTCAACCGGGGCGTTCAGCTTGTTGATGATCACGCCGGTGATGTTTTTGTTTTTGCTGCCGCCGAAGCTGCTGCGGGCCAGCTCGATGCGCTCTTTCAGCTGTGCCGGGGAGTCGTTACCCAGCGCCAGCACGAAGACGATTTCTGCATTCAGCGTTTTGGCGATTTCGTAGTTCAGCGCGTTGGCGAACTGATGTTTACGGGTCGGTACCAGACCTTCGATCAACACCACTTCTGCGTCTTTGGTGTTTTCGTGGTAGCGAGCCACGATCTCTTCCATCAGCTCATCTTGCTTGTTGGAGCTCAGCAGGCCCTCAACGTAGCTCATGCGCAGCGGTTCGGCCGCGGTGATGGTGGAGTTGCTGCTGCGGATGATGGTGGTGGTTTGATCGAGCGAGTCGCCGCCAGTACGTGGCTGTGCGATAGGTTTGAACACGCTCAGGCTAACGCCTTTTTGCTCCATGGAGCGAATGACACCCAGGCTGACGCTGGTCAGGCCGACGCTGGTGCCAGTGGGGATCAACATAATTGTACGTGACACAGAATAGTCCTCTTCACGAATTAACATGAGGCTAAAACAGCACCGTCAGCCTGGGCTGACGGTGTCGGAGAGCGTTACGCGGTCAGACGGGATGCGTCTTGCGCGATGACCAACTCTTCGTTGGTCGGGATAACCAGCGCCAGGCGGCTACCGTCTTTGGTGATGGCACCGGATTTACCGAAGCGAGCATCCATGTTGCGGTCGTGGTCAACTTCGAAGCCCAGCAGGCCCAGTTTGTTCAGGGTCAGCTCACGCACCATACCGGCGTTTTCACCGATACCGCCGGTGAAGACGACTGCGTCCAGACGGCCGTCCATCAGTGCGCTGTAGGCACCGATGTACTTGGCCAGGCGGTGGCAGAATACGTCCATCGCACGCTTGGCATCGGCTTTGCTTTCGTAGTTGTCTTCAACATAACGGCAGTCGCTGGTGACTTCGGTCAGGCCCAGCAGGCCGGATTCTTTGGTCAGCATTTTGTTGATTTGATCAACGCTCATGCCCAGGGAGTCGTGCAGGTGGAAGATAATGGCAGGATCGATGTCACCGCTACGGGTACCCATGACCAGGCCTTCCAGCGGGGTCAGACCCATGGAGGTGTCAACGCATTTGCCGTTGCGCACTGCGGTAACGGAACCGCCGTTGCCCAGGTGGCAGGTGATCAGGTTAACTTCTTCAACCGGCTTGTTCAGCGCCTTGGCCGCTTCTTGAGTTACGTAGAAGTGGCTGGTGCCGTGTGCGCCATAACGGCGAACGCTGTGGTCACGGTACAGGCTGTACGGCAGGGCGTACAGGTAGGATTCTTCCGGCATGGTCTGGTGGAACGCGGTGTCGAACACGGCAACGTTTTTATCCGCCAGTTTAGGGAAAGATTTCAATGCTTCAGCGATACCGATCAGGTGCGCCGGGTTATGCAGTGGTGCAAAAGGCACCGAATCTTTGATACCCTGCAGGACTTCGTCATTGATCACGGCAGAAGCAGTAAACTTCTCGCCGCCGTGCACAATGCGGTGACCGATAGCGGTCAGCTGTGCAGAAAGCTCAGGTTTTTGTGCCAGAATTGTATTAACAATGTAGTTCAGTGCTTCGCTGTGCGCAGCGCCGGCGCCCAGAGCCGCTTCGTGTTTCGCGCCGTCCATCTTCCACTTGAGGCGAGCCTCAGGCAGGTGGAAACATTCGGCTAAGCCGGAGAGGTGTTCTTCACCGTTGACAGCATCGATGATAGCGAACTTCAGGGAAGAACTGCCGCAGTTCAGGACCAGTACTAGCTTACTCGACATGGAAGTACCTACTTAAATAGTTCGTGTTGTTAAAGGAAAGACCAAAACACGTGGTGAATTAATCGTCAATCAGACAACAAGCGTAGCGCATAATGCCGTTGACATTTATGATTAACATCATGTGAATTGCACAAACCACATGACGATGAAAAAACCGATGATTTCTCTGCGGTTTAAGTAATCTTGATTTTTATAGGGCTAAAAGTTGACAGAATTCTTGTCATCTTCTACCGGCCAAAAGGCCGGCTTAGGATACCGATAGCCTGAGGCAAACACAAAATAAATTTAAAGCTTCAACTTTTTTAGTATTGTGTTGGCTGTGTCCTTATTTTTCTTTGTGACGTTGAGGTACGCAATGACGAGCAAACCGTCCGGTTCCGTTAGCTGGTTTCAGGTCTTCCAGCGCGGGCAGCATTATATGAAAACCTGGCCGTCGGACAAACGTCTGGCTCCGGTCTTTCCGGAGAATCGCGTTGCGAGTGCCACCCGTTTTGCCGTCCGCTTTATGCCACCGCTGGCGGTGTTTGCCCTGACCTGGCAGATTGCCCTGGGTGGCCAGTTGGGCCCGGCGATCGCCACTGCGCTGTTTGCGTGCAGCATGCCGATGCAGGGTCTGTGGTGGTTGGGCCGTCGTTCGGTCACCCCGTTGCCGCCAACGCTGCTGCAATGGTTCCATGAAGTCCGCAACAAGCTGGCGGAAGCCGGTCAGGCGGTAGCACCGGTAGAAGGCCCGCCGACCTACCAGGCGCTGGCGGACCTGCTGAAACGCGCCTTCAAGCAGTTGGATAAAACCTTCCTGGATGACCTGTAACCACAAAAATGGCCGCATTGATTGCGGCCTGATTAAGTTTGATGTCTAGTCTGAGATACCCGGGCCTAGCGCACCGAGGGGCGCTCCGGCAGCTGAAGCTGCTACGACCCCTTCGGCACGCTCTCCCTAATAATAGGCCTGGGCATAGCTTGTTCCAGCCAATAACCCCGGTTTAAATCAAAGAACCGGCGAGTTGTGATTTCCTGCGATATTGCGCTGTGCGATGCTTCCGCCATTAGTAATTTATCGAGGAAATTATAATGGAAATGACCCACGCCCAACGGCTGATCCTGTCGAACCAATACAAAATGATGACCATGCTGGATCCGGATAACGCCGAGCGTTACCGCCGCCTGCAGACCGTTATCGAACGTGGTTTTGGCCTGCAGATGCGCGAGCTGGATCGCGACTTCGGCGAAATGAGCGAAGAAGTGTGCCGCACCATTATCAACGTGATGGAAATGCACCATGCGTTGCAGGTCTCCTGGGATAACCTGAAGGAAAAACAGGGGATTGAGGCGCGCCGCCTGGCGTTTCTCGGCTTTGACGCCGCAACCGAAGCGCGTTATCTGAGCTATGTGCGGTTCCTTGTGACCACCGAGGGACGCTATACTCATTTCGATTCTGGCAGCCATGGCTTTAATGCCCAAACCAAAATGTGGGAAAAGTACCAGCGGATGCTGGCCATCTGGCTGTCATGCCCACGCCAGTATCATCTGAGCGCCGTTGAGATAGCGCAAATTATCAATGCCTGATTAAAAGAGGTTTCCTGTGGAGTGTAAGGGTTTTCTGTTCGATCTTGATGGGACGTTGGTTGATTCACTGCCGGCGGTAGAGCGTGCCTGGATTAACTGGGCCAAACGCCGCGGTATTAATCCGCAGGACGTACTGGATTTCATTCACGGTAAACAGGCCATTACCTCGTTACGTCACTTTATGCCGGGTGAAAGTGAGGAAGCCATCCAACAGGAGTTCCTGCTGCTGGAGCAGGTGGAAGCGCAGGATACCGATGGCGTCACGGCATTGCCTGGGGCTGCAGCCTTGCTGGAGCGCTTGAACCGCCTCGATATCCCGTGGGCGATCGTGACTTCCGGTTCGATCCCGGTGGCTACTGCTCGTCGTAATGCCGGTGGTTTGCCGCAGCCGGAGGTGTTCATCACCGCCGAGCAGGTAAAACATGGCAAGCCGCAGCCGGATGCCTACCTGCTGGGTGCGGAGCGCCTGGGGCTGGCGCCTCAGGACTGTGTGGTGGTGGAAGACGCCGCTGCCGGTATTCTTTCCGGGTTGGCTGCGGGCTGCCAGGTGATTGCGGTCAACGCACCAGCCGACGCCCCCAAGCTAGAGCAGGTTGATCTGTTGTTAACCTCGCTGGAGCAGATTGCAGTGAGTAAAACGGAGCAGGGTGCGGCGATAAGCCTGGTCGCCTGACCGAACCTATCTTCACCCAAATTGATTAGACCCCGCACCGGCGGGGTTTTTTTATGCTAATTTTTAAGCCCTTGGATATCTCTGCCGGATGAGGCCGTTTTGAACAGCGAATTACTGTGGGTGCTGAGTTTACTGTTGATTGCCATTGTGCTGTTTACCACCAACAAGCTGCGGATGGACGTCGTGGCGTTGCTGGTGATCATCGCTTTTGTGTTGAGCGGCACGCTGACCTTGGCGGAGGCCACGGTGGGCTTCAGCGATCCCAATGTGATCCTGATCGCCGCGTTGTTCGTGATTGGTGAAGGGTTGGTACGCACCGGCGTGGCTTATCAGGTGGGGGACTGGCTGGTGAAGGTGGCCGGCAGCAGCGAAACCAGAATGCTGATGTTGTTGATGGTCACCGTGGCCGGACTCGGGGCTTTTATGAGCTCGACCGGCGTGGTGGCGATCTTTATTCCGGTGGTACTCAGCGTGGCGGCGCGGATGAAAATCGCGCCGGGCAGGTTGATGATGCCACTGAGCTTTGCCGGTTTGATCAGCGGCATGATGACCCTGGTGGCAACGCCGCCGAACATGGTGGTCAACAGTGAGCTGGTCCGCGAGGGTATCAGTGGTTTTGGCTTCTTCGGCGTAACCCCGGTCGGTCTGGCGGTGCTGGTGTTGGGCGTGGGGTACATGCTGGTGGCCCGGCGCTGGTTGGCCAGTGACGACGGTGATAAAACGCGTGAAACCTGGCAGCGCCGTACCTTCCGCGATCTGATCCGTGACTATAAGCTGACCGGTCGTGCCCGCCGCTTGGCACTGCGCAGCGGCTCGCCGCTGGTCGGTCACTCGCTGGACGAGCTGCACCTGCGCGCCCGTTACGGTGCTAACGTGGTGGGGATTGAACGCTGGAAACGTTTCCGGCGGGTGATGGTCAGCGCATCCGGCAGCACCGAGCTGCGCGAAGGGGATGTGCTGCTGCTCGACATGTCGGACAGTCAGGTTGATCTGCGTGAGTTCTGCAGCGAGCAGCAGTTGGAGCCGATGGTCCTGCGCGGCGACTATTTCTCTGAACAGTCACGTAACGTCGGCATGGCGGAAGTGTCGTTGATCCCCGATTCAACCCTGTTGGGCAAAAGCCTGCGCGAGTCAGCCTTTCGCAGCCGCTACGATCTGAACGTGGTTGGTATTCGTCGCAATGGCGAAACCCTGGCAGGCAAGTTGGTGGATGAGCCCCTGGCGTTGGGCGATATTCTGTTGGTGATCGGCGACTGGAAGGCGATCCGCCAGTTGCAGGCGAAAACCCATGATTTTATCGTGCTCAATCTGCCGGCCGAGGTTGATGAAGTGGCACCGGCCATTACCCAGGCACCGCACGCACTGTTCTGCCTGGCGCTGATGGTCGCGATGATGCTGACCGATGAAATCCCCAACCCGATCGCCGCGCTGATTGCCTGCCTGTTGATGGGCAAGTTTCGCTGCATCGATATGGAAAGCGCCTATAAGTCGATTCACTGGCCGAGCATTATTTTGATTGTCGGTATGATGCCGTTTGCCCAGGCGCTGCAAAAAACCGGCGGGGTCGATTTGATCGTGCGTGGCTTAATGGACGTGGCGGGCGATGCCGGACCGCGGGTGATGCTGGTGTGCCTGTTTGCCCTTTGCGCCACTATCGGCCTGTTTATCTCCAACACCGCCACCGCGGTGCTGATGGCGCCGATCGCCATTGCGGCCGCGCGTGAAATGGGCGTTTCGCCTTACCCCTTTGCGATGATTATCGCCATCGCCGCTTCGGCCGCATTTATGACGCCGGTTTCTTCACCGGTAAACACGCTGGTGCTGGGGCCGGGAAACTATAAGTTCGGTGATTTTATCCGCATGGGCGTGCCGTTCACGCTGTTGGTGATGGTGGTCAGCGTGATTATCGTGCCCTGGCTGTATGCATTCTAATTAACGGCGCAGCGCGCTGCGCCATGAGAATTACAGGGAAGAATCCAGGCTGATTTCATCCAGCGACAGGCTGAAGCTGGGGATAAACACGTTCATGAAATAATCCATCTCCGGGCTGCTACGCTGCTGCAGGGTTTTTTCCAGTCGTGCTTTCGCCAGCTTGAATTCGTTATTGCCGGCAGACAACTCTTCCAGACATTTCAGGTAGGCGCACAGCGCATCGGCCTGTTTCACCACCAACTTTTCGTCTTCGGTGTAATAGTGTTCGTCGAGGATCGAGCGGAAATCGTTGCGTAATTCCGCCGGGATCATATCCAGCAGTTTCTGCTGGGCGATCTTTTCGATCTTCTTATACTCGTGGGCGATCTGCGGATTGTAGTATTTGATCGGCGTTGGCATGTCGCCGGTGATCACTTCGCTGGCATCGTGGTACATCGCCAGCAGGGCGACGCGATCGGCGCTCAGGTTGCCATTGAATTTTCGGTTTTTGATCACCGCCAGGGCGTGGGCAACAAATGCCACCTGCAGGCTGTGTTCGGAAACGTTCTCGGTGCGAACATTGCGCATCAGCGGCCAGCGGTTAATCAGTTTCAAACGGGACAGATGGGCAAAAAAGTGGCTCTGGCTCATGGTGCTCTCTTTTACAACGGCAAGTGAGGGTTCCATTGTGAGCAGTGACAGCAGGTTATGCAAATATCCTTCATGCTTCACGCTGCCTCTTTGTTGGCTGCCTTCGCTCACCCCGGTCACATAGCTATCTATGCTCTCGAGGATGTGCTCAGTTGCCGCCTTGATGCAACGCGAAGCATTTCGGTTATTACGAGAGCGTGCTTAATTTTTACTGACGGTAGCCTTCCAGGAAGCGGCCCAGTTTGCCCACCGCCATTTCCAGTTCATCCACCCGTGGCAGAGTCACGATGCGCACGTGGTCCGGATACGGCCAGTTGAACGCGCTACCCTGTACCAGCAGCACTTTTTCCTGCAGCAACAGGTCCAGCACCAATTTCTGATCATCGTGAATGTTAAAGCGTTTAGCGTCGATGCGCGGGAACATATACAGCGCCCCCTGAGGTTTCACGCAGGAAACGCCCGGGATTTGGTTCAACAGTTCCCAGGTACGATTGCGCTGTTCATACAGACGCCCGCCCGGTTGAATAAATTCGTTGATGCTCTGGTAGCCACCCAGCGCGGTTTGGATCGCATGCTGCATCGGCACGTTGGCGCATAGCCGCATGGATGCCAGCATTTCCAGCCCTTCGATATACCCCTTGGCGTGCTTCTTCGGCCCGTTCAACACCATCCAGCCCTGGCGGAAACCCGCCACGCGATAGGTTTTTGACAGTCCGTTAAAGGTCACGGTCAGCAGGTCCGGCGCCAGCGCAGCGATCGAATGGTGCTCGGCTTCGTCATACAGAATCTTGTCGTAGATTTCATCAGAAAAGATGATCAGGTTGTGCTGACGGGCGATCTCAACAATCTGCTCCAGCAGTGCCTTGCTGTAGACCGCGCCGGTCGGGTTGTTTGGGTTGATGATCACAATGCCGCGGGTGCGTGGGGTGATCTTGCTGATGATATCGTCCAGATCCGGGAACCAGCCGGCTTCTTCATCACACAGGTAATGCACGGCTTTGCCGCCGGACAGCGAAACAGCTGCGGTCCACAGCGGGTAATCCGGTGCCGGTACCAGCATTTCGTCGCCGCTGTTGAGCAGCGCCTGCATGGATTGCACAATCAGCTCGGAAACCCCATTACCGATGTAGATATCCTCAACGGTCACGTCACGTATGTTGCGCGCCTGATAGTGCTGCATGATCGCTTTACGCGCCGAGAAGAGCCCTTTGGAATCGGAATAGCCTTGCGCCGTGGGCAGATTGCGGATCACGTCGACCAGGATTTCATCAGGGGCGTCAAAACCAAACGGGGCAGGGTTGCCGATGTTCAGTTTCAGGACTTTATGGCCTTCTTCTTCAAGACGTTTAGCTTCTTTGAGCACCGGGCCGCGAATGTCATAACAGACGTTGTCCAGTTTGCTGGATTTCTCAATGGGGGACATAGAAAGTTGAGCCTTTTGCTGGGATAGGGGCGTTCCTACCGTGGAACACCGCAACCTGCTCAATGTACTCCTGGCGCAGATGCTTTTGAAGGGTTGTGCACGCCTTTGGTGCAAACGAAGGGCGCAACGGGGGATTTCAGGGATGATGAACAATACCAAAGTGATTTACTGGTGTTTAATTCCAGTGTTTATTATTTTATTGGTTTTTTATTCTGTAGAGGTGAGATCGGGTAGAGATAATGGCCCCATGTTATTGATGCAATGCTGACAGAACCGTACTCACTGTTAAGCCACATCGGGGATTTAGCGGAGATAAACTGTAAAGAAATGATAATGCCAGAGTAGTCTGATAGTCGCTTGTCCAGGCTCACTCCAAACTGAATCATAAGAAAATTCACATTAGCGCTATTTTAGTTTCTCTGTTAAGCCGCGTTTAAGTAGTTATTCCTTAGTTATTCACGGGGTAAATGTTACTGATTGAATTTATTAAAATCATTAAAAAATGTACCGGCTGTTACAAGAGGATCGTCTTACTCTTTTACGTATGAGAATACGCTGAGGCCAGTCTGGCTGCGGAGGTTGTGCAGCACAATTGGTGTGGTAATCCCGCTATCTGAATGAGTAAAATATTTTGTTCGGTAAAAATGAAACACTTGCACCACTTATAACGTCAGACGTTGTATAAGCATTCTCGATAGATCACATTTTAAAAGGCGATAGAGGTAACGAAATAAAAGTAATTTTTTGCCCTCCACTAATGAGTGGGGTACTGTCATGTCTGGCATCGTCCCTTTTAAACGATGTCTTAGAAACACACCAGGGTAGTTTGTAAATTAGAATTTAAAAAGTGAAGAAAACACTATGACAACTGCAAATCGTCCGATACTCAATCTCGACCTCGATCTGCTAAGAACCTTTGTAGCTGTTGCTGATTTGAATACTTTTGCGGCGGCGGCAGTCGCCGTTTGTCGTACTCAATCAGCCGTCAGCCAACAAATGCAGCGGTTAGAGCAACTGGTTGGCAAAGAGTTGTTTGCCCGTCACGGGCGCAATAAATTACTGACTGAACACGGTATTCAGCTTCTCGGCTACGCCAGAAAAATTCTGCGCTTTAACGACGAAGCCTGTACCTCTCTGATGTACAACAATATTAAAGGTGTTCTGACTATTGGCGCTTCTGATGATACCGCCGATACCATCCTGCCTTTCCTGCTTAACCGCGTCACTTCTGTGTATCCAAAACTGGCGATTGATGTGCGGGTGAAACCCAGCTCGTTCATGATCGAGATGCTGGAAAACGGTGAAGTTGATCTGGCGATTACCACGATGGCTACCGAAGATCGCCCGCACATTGTGCTGCGTACTTCGCCAACCCTGTGGTATTGCGCGGCGGATTACCATTTTCAGGCCGGTGAACCGATCCCGTTGGTGGTGATGGACGAACCCAGTCCGTTCCGCGCGATGGCGATTCAACACCTGGATGACGCCGGGATCCCATGGCGCATTGCCTATGTGGCCTCGACGCTGTCCGCCGTTCGTGCAGCCTGCAAGGCTGGGTTGGGCATCACCGTTCGACCAATTGAAATGATGAGCCCGGACCTGCGGGTGCTCGGCGCAGCGGAAGGTTTGCCAACGCTGCCGGACACGCAATACAGCTTGTGCAAGGACCTGCAGTGCGGCAACGAGCTGGCGATGGCCATTTTCAGTGCCATGCAGAACGGCAACGATAACTACAGCTTCAATGGGCCGAGTAGCTCGTTGCAGGATGACACCTGCCTGGTTGACGATGAGGAATAACTCCAAAACGCGTTAAATCCGGTGATAAAACCTCTGCTTCGGCGGAGGTTTTTTTTGCTCTGAATTCAGTGAAAATTTAATTTATGAGGGGTTCGTTTTATTTTCATAGCGAAGTGGTTATTTGTTTGACTAAATCGTTGCCGATGAGAACGGTTATCAGACGAAGAAATAGCCTTTCGGTTATTTTTTGAACGAATAATTATAAAGGTAAAGGCCTGGAATCAATATGGTTATTTTGGTAGTTTGTGCCGGGATTATTTGACCGACGTAATTGACAAAATTTATTAAAGGGCCACACTTTTTTTGAGGGTTTATGCTAAAAACGTGTCCTGGATCAAAAAAATACCCCTAGGTAGTGAGTGGAAGAACAGGAGATTCCTGAGACAATGGTATAGTAAAACTGAAATGAGCATGTTGGTTTATATCTATCTGTTTCTACACATCAATTAACTGACACGATTTAGCCTAAGCCAGGCGCATCAAATGTTAATTAAATGATATGTATGTAAACTAGTGTGTAGATACTTTTGTCAAAGTTGACAAAAGGTTATAGAAAGGAGTAAAAAGCCCACAGTAAAACGCTGGCTAACTTGCTGTAATAGCAGTTTGTTTGTGTGGTTTATTTATCCTTCCCTTAAATCGATGTGGTGCACTAACTGCCAGAAACAAGAGCAGAGCGATCGACGCCACTTTTGATGAGTAAGCATAGAGTATGTCAACAACCACTGAAGTTATCGCTCATCACTGGGCGTTCGCCGTATTTTTTGTCGTGGCAATCGGGCTTTGCTGTTTAATGCTTATGGGTGCGTTCTTCCTGGGTGGGAGAGCCCGTGCGCGCGCCAAACATACCCCGTTTGAATCAGGCATCGACTCGGTCGGTACGGCGCGCATGCGTCTGTCCGCCAAGTTCTACCTGGTCGCCATGTTCTTCGTTATTTTCGATGTTGAAGCCTTGTACCTGTACGCCTGGTCGGTCTCCATACGTGAGAGCGGGTGGGTAGGCTTTATCGAAGCCGCCATTTTCATTTTGGTGTTATTGGCTGGGCTGGTTTATCTGGTGCGTATTGGCGCATTGGATTGGACTCCGGTGCGCTCCCGGCGCCAGAGCAAGCCAGGCACAATCAAAAACGCCACTAACAGTCATCCGCAGTAGTCGGTTAAAAACGAGGCATTAAGATGGACTATACGCTCACCCGCATAGACCCGAACGGTGAGAACGACCGTTACCCCCTGCAAAAACAGGAGATCGTTGCCGATCCCCTGGACCAACAGGTTCACCGCACGGTTTACATGGGTAAACTCGAACATGCATTGCATGACATGGTGAACTGGGGGCGTAAAAACTCTATTTGGCCGTATAACTTCGGCCTTTCGTGCTGTTACGTGGAGATGGTGACGTCGTTTACCGCCGTTCACGACGTGGCGCGTTTTGGTGCTGAAGTTCTGCGTGCATCACCGCGTCAGGCTGACCTGATGGTGGTGGCCGGTACCTGCTTTACCAAGATGGCCCCGGTTATTCAACGTCTGTACGAACAGATGCTGGAACCAAAATGGGTGATCTCCATGGGTGCCTGTGCCAACTCCGGCGGCATGTACGATATCTATTCCGTGGTACAGGGCGTGGACAAGTTCCTGCCGGTCGACGTGTACATTCCTGGCTGTCCACCGCGCCCGGAAGCTTACATGCAGGCACTGATGCTGTTGCAGGAATCTATTGGCAAAGAACGCCGCCCTCTGTCCTGGGTTGTCGGCGATCAGGGTGTTTACCGCGCCAACATGCAGTCTGAAAGAGAGCGTAAACACGGCGAGCGTATCGCGGTGACCAACCTTCGGACGCCTGACGAGATTTAAGACGTTCATTTAACGTCCATCTTAGTGCGCTATTGGTTAACACAGCGAAAAGTGAACTTGCGGCGAAATAACCCTTCAGTGTGGTGAAAAAAATTATGACAGATTCAACGACGCACGACGCATTGCCGGCCTGGCAAACCAGAGATCACCTTGACGATCCGGTGATTGGCGAACTGCGCAACCGTTTTGGGCCGGAAGCCTTTACTGTTCAGCCTACCCGTACCGGAATACCCGTGGTATGGGTCAAAGCCGATCAGTTACTGGAAGTAATGACGTTTTTGAGAAAGCAGCCGAAGCCTTATGTCATGCTGTTCGATCTGCATGGCATGGACGAGCGTCTTCGTACCCACCGCGACGGCTTGCCTGCTGCGGATTTTTCTGTTTTCTATCATCTGATTTCTATCGAACGCAACCGCGACATCATGCTGAAAGTGGCGCTGTCTGAAAAAGACCTGCACGTGCCCACAGCGACCAAGGTATTCCCTAATGCCAACTGGTATGAGCGTGAAACCTGGGAAATGTTCGGTATTACCTTCGACGGCCACCCGCACCTGACGCGCATCATGATGCCGCAAACCTGGGAAGGCCACCCGCTGCGTAAAGATTACCCGGCGCGTGCCACCGAATTCGATCCCTTTGTGTTGACCAAACAGAAAGAAGATCTGGAAATGGAAGCGCTGACTTTCAAACCGGAAGACTGGGGCATGAAGCGCGGTACCGAGAACGAGGACTTCATGTTCCTTAACCTCGGCCCGAACCACCCGTCTGCGCACGGTGCATTCCGTATCATTCTGCAGTTGGATGGCGAAGATATTGTCGACTGCGTACCGGATATCGGTTACCACCACCGTGGCGCCGAGAAGATGGGCGAGCGTCAGTCCTGGCACAGCTATATTCCGTACACCGACCGTATCGAGTACCTCGGCGGCTGCGTGAATGAAATGCCTTACGTGCTGGCAGTTGAGAAACTGGCAGGCATCAAGGTGCCGGATCGCGTTGATACCATCCGCGTGATGCTGTCCGAACTGTTCCGTATCAACAGCCACCTGCTGTACATCAGTACCTTCATTCAGGACGTCGGCGCCATGACCCCGGTGTTCTTCGCCTTTACCGACCGTCAGAAAATCTACGATCTGGTTGAAGCGATCACCGGTTTCCGTATGCACCCGGCCTGGTTCCGTATTGGCGGTGTTGCACACGACCTGCCGCGCGGATGGGATCGCCTGCTGCGCGAGTTCCTTGAGTGGATGCCAAAACGTCTGGATTCTTACGTCAAGGCCGCACTGAAGAACAGCATCCTGAAAGGCCGTTCCGTTGGCGTGGCATCCTACAATGCGAAAGAAGCGTTGGAGTGGGGCGTCACTGGCGCGGGTCTGCGTGCCACCGGTATCGAGTTCGATGTGCGCAAATGGCGTCCGTATTCCGGCTATGAGAATTTCGATTTCGAAGTTCCGGTCGGTGACGGTAACAGCGACTGCTACACCCGTGTGATGCTGAAGGTGGAAGAGCTGCGCCAGAGCTTGCGCATTCTCGAACAGTGCCTGAACAACATGCCGGAAGGCCCGTTCAAGGCCGATCACCCGCTGACCACGCCGCCGCCGAAAGAGCGCACGCTGCAGCACATTGAAACGCTGATCACCCACTTCCTGCAGGTTTCCTGGGGCCCGGTGATGCCAGCCAACGAATCATTCCAGATGATTGAAGCCACTAAAGGGATCAACAGCTACTACCTGACCAGCGACGGCAGCACCATGAGCTACCGCACCCGGGTACGTACGCCAAGCTTTGCGCACCTGCAGCAAATCCCAGCGGTAATCCGTGGCAGCCTGGTCTCCGACCTGATCGTCTATCTGGGTAGTATCGATTTTGTAATGTCAGATGTGGACCGCTAACTATGCATGATCAAAAAGACAATCACGCGAATAACCCCGCGCTTGAACCTATCAATGCGGCCGCTCCTCAGAGCGGCGTTGATGCATTTGAGCTGAGTGCGGAAGAACGTGATGCGATCGAGCACGAAAAGCACCATTACGAGGACCCACGCGCCGCCTCTATCGAAGCACTGAAAATTGTGCAGAAGCAGCGTGGCTGGGTTCCGGATGGGGCGATTTATGCCATCGCGGAGCTGCTGGGCATTCCTGCCAGTGACGTAGAAGGCGTGGCCACGTTCTACAGCCAGATTTTCCGTCAGCCAGTAGGACGTCACGTGATCCGTTATTGTGACAGCGTTGTTTGTCACATCACCGGTTACCAGGGCATTCAGGCCGCCATTGAGAAGAAGCTGAGCATCAAACCGGGTCAAACCACCTTTGATGGCCGTTTCACTCTGCTGCCAACCTGCTGCCTGGGCAACTGCGATAAAGGGCCGACCATGATGATTGATGAGGACACTCACAGTCAGCTGAAGCCTGAAGATATCGAGACGCTACTGGAGCAGTATCAATGATTAAAGACATTGTGCGCACTCCCGAAATGCACCCGCTGACCTGGCGGCTGCGCGATGACAAACAGCCGGTCTGGCTGGATGAATACCGCAGCAAGAACGGCTATGCCGGTGCCGAAAAGGCCATCAAGGGCATGGCTCCGGACGAGATCGTCACCCTGGTGAAAGACGCCGGGTTGAAAGGTCGCGGCGGTGCGGGCTTCTCCACCGGTTTGAAGTGGAGCCTGATGCCGAAAGACGAATCCATGAACATCCGTTACCTGCTGTGTAACGCCGATGAAATGGAGCCGGGCACCTATAAAGACCGCTTGCTGATGGAGCAACTGCCGCACCTGTTGGTGGAAGGCATGCTGATCTCGGCGTTCGCGCTGAAGGCCTATCGCGGCTACATCTTCCTGCGTGGTGAGTACATCGAAGCTGCGGTGCATTTGCGCCGGGCGATCGCTGAAGCCACCGAAGCCGGTTATTTGGGCAAGAACATCATGGGCAGCGGCTTCGACTTCGAGCTGATTGTTCATACCGGCGCCGGTCGCTACATCTGTGGCGAAGAAACCGCACTGATCAACTCGCTGGAAGGCCGCCGTGCCAACCCGCGTTCCAAGCCACCTTTCCCGGCGTCCTCCGGTGTCTGGGGCAAACCGACCTGCGTCAATAACGTAGAAACCCTGTGCAACGTTCCGGCGATCCTTGAAAGCGGCGTTGACTGGTACAAGGGGATCTCCGCCGGCAAGAGTAACGACGCCGGTACCAAACTGATGGGCTTCTCCGGCCGGGTGAAAAACCCAGGCGTTTGGGAGCTGCCGTTTGGCACCACCGCACGTGAAATTCTGGAAGATTACGCCGGTGGCATGCGTGACGGTCTGCGTTTCAAAGCCTGGCAGCCAGGCGGCGCGGGCACCGACTTCCTGACCGCCGATCACCTCGATCTGCCGATGGACTTCGAGAGCATCGGTAAAGCCGGTAGCCGTCTCGGTACCGCGCTGGCGATGGCCGTAGACCACGAGATTGGCATGGTTCCGCTGGTGCGTAACCTGGAAGAATTTTTCTCTCGCGAGTCCTGCGGCTGGTGTACGCCATGCCGTGACGGTCTGCCGTGGAGCGTGAAGATCCTGCGTGCGCTGGAGAATGGCGAAGGGCAGCCGGGGGATATCGAAACCCTTGAGCAGCTGTGCCGTTCTCTCGGCCCGGGCAAAACCTTCTGCGCCCATGCGCCAGGTGCCGTAGAGCCACTGCAAAGCGCGATTAAATATTTCCGTGAAGAGTTCGAAGCGGGCATTGCCGTGAAGCACTTCAGTAACGCGCATGCGATTGGCGGTATTCAGCCGAACAATCTGCTGAAGCAACGCTGGTAAGCCGACTCGCCCCGACGACACGGCCAGAATTTTTGATTAACGCCTGCCGCAAGGCAGGCCACTTGGAAGCATGCTGACTATGGCTACGATTCATGTAGACGGCAAAGAATACGACGTAGATGGGGCCGACAACCTGCTGCAGGCTTGTCTCTCCCTCGGGCTCGATATTCCTTACTTTTGCTGGCATCCGGCGCTGGGAAGCGTCGGCGCTTGCCGCCAATGTGCGGTAAAGCAATACCAAAACGCGGAAGATACGCGTGGCCGTTTGGTGATGTCTTGTATGACACCGGCATCCGATGGAACCTTTATTTCCATCGACGATGGCGAAGCCAAACAGTTCCGTGAAAGCGTGGTTGAGTGGTTGATGACCAACCACCCGCACGACTGTCCGGTATGTGAAGAAGGCGGTAACTGTCACCTGCAGGATATGACAGTAATGACCGGCCACAGCTTCCGTAAATACCGCTTCAGTAAGCGTACTCACAACAACCAGGAGCTGGGGCCGTTTATCTCGCATGAGATGAACCGCTGTATCGCCTGTTACCGTTGTGTGCGCTACTACAAGGATTATGCGGACGGCACCGACTTCGGTGTGTACGGCGCGCACGATAACGTCTACTTCGGTCGTACCGAGAGCGGCACGCTGGAAAGCGAGTTCTCCGGCAACCTGGTGGAAGTGTGCCCGACCGGCGTGTTCACCGATAAAACCCACTCCGAGCGCTATAACCGTAAGTGGGACATGCAGTTTGCGCCAAGCATCTGCCAGCAGTGCAGCATCGGCTGTAACACCAGCCCAGGCGAACGCTATGGTGAACTGCGTCGTATCGAAAACCGTTATAACGGCAGCGTGAACCACTACTTCCTGTGTGACCGCGGCCGCTTCGGTTATGGCTACGTGAACCAGAAAGATCGTCCGCGTCAGCCACAACAACTGCGTGGCAACGACTGGATCACCCTGAACGCCGAGCAGGCGATGCAGGGCGCTGCGGATATTCTGCGTCAGGCGAAGAAAACCATCGGCATTGGCTCACCACGCGCCAGTCTGGAAAGTAACTTCGCACTGCGTGATTTGGTGGGTGCCGAGAACTTCTACACCGGTATCTCGCAGGCCGAGCAGGGCCGTCTGGACCTGATGCTGAACGTGCTGCAAAACAGCGGTGTTCACACCCCTGCGCTGCGCGAAATCGAAGGTTACGACGCGGTGCTGGTGCTGGGTGAAGATTTGACCCAGACCGGTGCACGTATTGCCCTGTCGGTACGTCAGGCGGTGAAGGGCAAGGCTCGCGCCATGGCTGCGGCCCAACGCGTTGCCGACTGGCAGATTGCTGCGGTGCAGAACATCGGCCAGCACGCCAAACACCCGCTGTTCGTTACCAACGTGGATAACACCCGTCTGGACGACATCGCGGCATGGAATTACCGTGCACCGGTGGATGAGCAGGCGCGCTTCGGCTTCGCTATCGCCCATGCGCTGGACAACGCGGCACCGGCGGTCAACGATTTGGCTGACGGCCTGAACAAGAAAGTCGATATCATCGTGCAGGCGCTGACCGACGCGCGTAAACCGCTGATCGTTACCGGCAGCAACGCCGGCAGCGAAGCCATCATCGAAGCGGCGGCCAACATCGCCAAAGCGCTGAAGGATCGCGGTTCTGACGTCGGCATCACCTTTGTCGCCAGCGCTGCCAACAGCATCGGTTTGTCGATGATCGGCGGCGGTTCGCTCGATCAGGCTCTGACCCTGCTGGAAAGCGGCGAAGCCGACACGGCCATCGTGATGGAAAACGATCTCTACCGGCATGCGCCGGCGGCGAAAGTGGACGCTGCGCTGGCCAAGGTCAGCAACCTGATCGTGGTCGATCACCAGCGTACCGCCATCATGGACAAGGCTAACCTGATCCTGTCGGCGGCCAGCTTCGCCGAAAGCGACGGTACTCTGGTCAACCAGGAAGGCCGCGCACAGCGTTTCTTCCAGGTTTACGATCCGGCGTACTACGACGACGCGAAGAAAGACGTTTACACCGTGATGCTGGAAAGCTGGCGTTGGATGCACTCGCTGCATTCCACCTATACCAGCCGCCACGTGGACTGGACTCAGCTCGACCATGTGATCGAAGCCTGTGTCACCGCGTTGCCGCAGTTGCAGGGTATTGTCGACGCCGCACCGGACGCGAGTTTCCGTATCCGCGGCCAGAAACTGGCACGTTCTCCGATCCGCTCCAGTGGCCGTACGGCGATGCGCGCCAATATCAGCGTGCACGAACCGCGTCAGCCGCAGGATAAAGACACCATGTTTGCCTTCTCAATGGAAGGGAACAACAGCCCGTTTGCCGATCGTCAGCAGATCCCGTTCGCCTGGGCACCAGGTTGGAACTCACCGCAAGCCTGGAACAAATTCCAAGCCGAAGTGGGTGGCAAGCTGCGTCATGGCGATCCGGGCGTGCGCTTGATCGAAGCGGGGGAGGGCAAGCTGGGTTACTTCACCCAAGTGCCTGCCGCCTTTGGTCAACAGCAAGGCTGGCGTGTCGCGCCGTATTACCACCTGTTCGGCAGTGATGAAATGTCACAGCGTTCCGGGGTGATTCAGCAGCGCATGCCGGATGCTTATGTGATGGTCAACCCGACCGACGCTGCTGCGCTTGGCGTCAATGCCGGTGCGCTGGTGGAGTTCAGCTGTGCGGGTCAGACCTTGCGTCTGCCGGTGCGTCTGAGTGAAACCCTGGCCCAGGGCCAGGTGGGCTTACCGCTCGGCTTGCCAGGGATCTCGCCGGTACTGGTGGGTGCAACGGTTGAAAATCTGCGGGAGGCAACACGATGAGCTGGTTTACCCCTGAGGTGATCGACATTCTGATCTCCATTCTTAAAGCGGTAGTGATCCTGCTGGTCGTAGTCACCTGTGGGGCATTCATGAGCTTCGGCGAACGCCGTTTGCTCGGCTTGTTCCAGAACCGTTATGGACCGAACCGTGTCGGCTGGGGTGGCTCACTGCAGCTGGTCGCCGACATGATCAAAATGTTCTTCAAGGAAGACTGGGTACCGAAATTCTCCGACCGGGTGATCTTTACCCTGGCGCCGATGATCGCCTTTACTTCCCTGTTGCTGGCATTTGCCATCGTCCCGGTCAGTCCGACCTGGGCGGTGTCCGACCTCAACATCGGTATTTTGTTCTTCCTGATGATGGCCGGCCTGGCGGTTTACGCCGTGCTGTTTGCCGGCTGGTCGAGCAACAACAAATACTCGCTGTTGGGGGCGATGCGTGCTTCTGCGCAAACCCTGAGCTACGAAGTGTTCATCGGCCTGTCGTTGATGGGTGTGGTGGCGCAGGCGGACTCCTTCAACATGCAGGCGATCGTTGAATCTCAGGCGCATATGTGGAACGTCATCCCGCAATTCTTTGGTTTCATTACCTTTGCGATTGCCGGCGTGGCGGTGTGTCACCGTCACCCGTTTGACCAACCGGAAGCCGAGCAGGAACTGGCTGACGGTTACCACATTGAATATTCCGGCATGAAGTTCGGTCTGTTCTTCGTGGGTGAATACATAGGTATCGTCACCGTTTCTGCCCTGATTGTGACGTTGTTCTTCGGTGGCTGGCAGGGTCCTTTCCTACCGCCATTCATCTGGTTCGCGCTGAAAACGGCTTTCTTCATGATGATGTTCATTCTGATTCGTGCTGCTCTGCCACGCCCGCGCTATGACCAGGTGATGTCCTTCGGCTGGAAAGTCTGTCTGCCGTTGACGCTACTGAACCTGCTGGCGACTGCCGCAGTCATTTTGTACAACGCTCAATAAGGGGTGAATAAACCATGACATTGAAAGAGTTATTGGTTGGTTTCGGCACCCAGGTGCGCAGTATTTGGATGATAGGCCTGCACGCCTTCGCCAAACGCGAAACCCAGATGTATCCGGAAGAACCGGTTTACCTGCCGCCGCGCTACCGTGGCCGCATCGTGCTGACGCGCGATCCGGACGGCGAAGAGCGCTGCGTGGCGTGTAACCTGTGTGCGGTTGCCTGCCCGGTGGGCTGTATCTCGCTGCAAAAAGCAGAACAGAAAGACGGCCGTTGGTACCCGGAGTTCTTCCGCATCAACTTCTCGCGCTGCATTTTCTGCGGCCTGTGCGAAGAAGCTTGCCCAACTACCGCGATCCAGCTGACGCCGGATTTCGAAATGGGTGAGTTCAAGCGTCAGGATCTGGTGTACGAAAAAGAAGATCTGTTGATCTCGGGGCCGGGTAAATATCCGGAATATAACTTCTACCGGATGGCCGGTATGGCGATTGACGGCAAAGCCAAGGGCGAAGCCGAAAACGAAGCCAAACCGATCGACGTCAAAGGTCTGTTGCCTTAAGGAGCCAGCAAGCATGGAAATTGCCTTTTATCTGGCAGGTTTTATTGCGGTGATCTCGACAATTCGCGTGATCTCGCATACCAATCCTGTGCATGCGTTGCTGTATCTGATCGTTTCGTTACTGGCGATCTCTGCAGTCTTTTTCTCACTCGGCGCGTACTTCGCCGCGGCATTGGAAATCATCGTCTACGCCGGCGCCATCATGGTGTTGTTCGTGTTCGTGGTTATGATGCTGAACCTCGGCAACGCGGTGCAGCAGCAAGAGCGCGATTGGCTGAAGCCGTCGGTGTGGATCGGCCCTGGCATCTTGTCGCTGGCGCTGTTGGCGGTGCTGATTGTCGCTATCCGCAGCGTGTCCGATCAGGGCATCAGCGGTGAGATGGTTGACGCTAAAGCGGTGGGGATCAGCCTGTTTGGTCCTTACGTTCTGGCGGTTGAGCTGGCTTCAATGCTGCTGTTGGCAGGTCTGGTTGTTGCCTTCCACATTGGCCGTGAGCACAAACCGGGTGAGGTGTTGAGCAACGCCCCGGCCAGTAGCGAAATGGCGAGAAGAAAATCGGAGGAGCAAGCATGATCCCTCTTCAACATGGCCTGATCCTGGCGGCAGTCCTGTTCGTCCTGGGTCTGACCGGGTTGCTGGTCCGTCGCAATCTGCTGTTTATGCTGATCAGTCTGGAAGTGATGATCAACGCCGCAGCATTGGCGTTTATCGTTGCGGGCAGCTACTGGGGCCAACCGGACGGGCAGGTGATGTATATCCTGGCGATCAGCCTGGCAGCCGCCGAGGCCAGTATTGGTCTGGCATTGCTGCTGCAGCTTTACCGTCGTCGTCATACCCTGAATATTGATACTGTCAGTGAGATGCGCGGATGAACCTATTATATTTAACTATTCTGCTACCGCTGATCGGGTTCCTGCTGTTGGCCTTTTCCCGTGGCCGCTGGTCTGAGAACACCTCGGCAACCGTCGGCGTAGGCTCTATCGGCCTGGCTGCTCTGGTCACTGTCTATGTGGGGATGGATTTCTTCGCCCAGAAAGCCACTGGCGTGCAGCTGTTTGAGCAAAGCCTGTGGAACTGGATGAGCGTCGGTAACTTCAACATTGGCGTGACTCTGACGCTGGATGGCCTGTCGTTGACCATGCTGTCAGTGGTGACCGGCGTGGGCTTCTTCATTCACATGTTCGCTTCCTGGTACATGCGCGGTGAAGAGGGCTACTCACGCTTCTTCGCTTACACCAACCTGTTTATCGCCAGCATGGTGATATTGGTACTGGCGGACAACCTGTTGCTGCTGTACCTGGGTTGGGAAGGCGTGGGCCTGTGCAGCTATCTGTTGATCGGCTTCTATTACAAGGATCCGGCCAACGGTGCGGCGGCGATGAAAGCCTTCATCGTGACTCGCGTTGGTGATGTGTTCCTGGCGTTTGCGCTGTTCATTCTCTACAACGAGCTGGGCACGCTGAACATCCGCGAACTGATGATCCTGGCACCGCAAAAACTGGCGATCGGCGATACGGCGATCACCTGGGCTACCCTGATGTTGCTGGGTGGTGCGGTCGGTAAATCGGCGCAGTTGCCGTTGCAGACCTGGCTGGCAGATGCGATGGCGGGTCCAACCCCGGTTTCCGCACTGATCCACGCGGCGACCATGGTGACCGCGGGCGTTTATCTGATTGCCCGTACTCACGGCCTGTTCCTGATGGCGCCGGAAGTACTGCATCTGGTGGGGATTATCGGGGCGGTGACCCTGGTGCTGGCCGGCTTTGCCGCGCTGGTGCAGACCGATATCAAACGCGTACTTGCCTACTCCACCATGAGCCAGATTGGCTACATGTTCCTGGCGTTGGGCGTGCAGGCGTGGGATGCGGCTATCTTCCACCTGATGACCCATGCGTTCTTCAAGGCGCTGCTGTTCCTGTCCTCCGGTTCGGTGATCCTGGCCTGCCATCACGAGCAGAACATCTTCAAGATGGGTGGCCTGCGCAAGAGCATTCCGCTGGTTTACGTCTGCTTCCTGGTGGGTGGCGCTGCGCTGTCGGCCTTGCCGCTGATCACCGCAGGCTTCTTCAGTAAGGATGAGATCCTGGCCGGTGCGATGGCTAACGGTCACATCAACCTGATGATTGCCGGTCTGATCGGTGCGTTCATGACCTCGCTGTACACCTTCCGTATGATTTTCATCGTGTTCCATGGCGAAGAGAAAATCAAAGCGCATGCCGGTAAAGGCATCACTCACCACCTGCCGCTATTGGTTCTGCTGGTGCTGTCCACCTTCGTTGGCGCGATGATCGTTCCGCCACTGCAGGGCGTACTGCCAGACACCACCGAGCTGGCGCACGGTAGCGTACTGCAACTGGAGATCACCTCCGGCGTAGTGGCTATTGTCGGCATCCTGTTGGCGGCGGCACTGTGGCTGGGCAAACGTAGCCTGGTGACCCGCATTGCCAAGAGCGCACCGGGACGTTTCTTCTCGACCTGGTGGTTCCATGCCTGGGGCTTCGACTGGCTGTACGACAAAGTGTTCGTCAAGCCGTACCTGGGTATTGCGAAGTTGCTGCAACGTGATCCGCTGAACTCGATGATGAATCTGCCGGCCATCTTCTCCCGCTGGGGGAACCGAGGTCTGACAGTGAGCGAGAACGGTCAGGTGCGTTGGTATATAGCGTCTATGGGTGTGGGTGCAGTGGTCGTATTGGCTCTGTTGATTCTGGTTTAATTGAATAATTTAAACAGACGCATTTTTCGGGCGTAGCGCCCTGCAGGGCAGGCGCTACGTACAAAGTTTGAAATTATTCGTATAAGGGACACAAAACGCCATGCTATTACCTTGGCTAATTCTTATCCCCTTTATTGGCGGTCTGCTGTGCTGGCAGTTTGAGCGCTTCGGTACTAAGGTGCCGCGCTGGATTGCGTTGATCGCAATGGGGCTGACATTGGCGCTTTCTCTGTATCTGTGGATGCAGGGTGGCTACACATTGACTACGCCGAAAGGCATTCCGCAGTGGCAGTCTGAATTCCTGCTGCCGTGGATCCCACGCTTTGGTATTTCCATCCACCTGGCGCTGGACGGCCTGTCACTGCTGATGGTGGTGCTGACCGGCCTGCTGGGCGTGCTGGCGATCCTCTGTTCCTGGCGTGAAATCCAGAAATATCAGGGCTTCTTCCACCTGAACCTGCTGTGGATCCTGGGTGGGGTAATCGGCGTGTTCCTCGCCATCGACATGTTCCTGTTCTTCTTCTTCTGGGAAATGATGTTGGTGCCGATGTACTTCCTGATTGCGCTCTGGGGTCACAAGGCGTCGGACGGGAAAACCCGTATCACTGCGGCCACCAAGTTCTTCATCTATACCCAGGCCAGCGGTCTGGTGATGCTGATTGCGATTATGGGCCTGGTGTTCGTGCACTATAACGCGACCGGCGTGTGGACCTTCGATTACGAAGATCTGCTGCAGACGCCAATGTCGCACAACGTGCAATACCTGTTGATGCTAGGCTTCTTCATTGCCTTCGCGGTGAAAATGCCGGTGGTACCGCTGCACGGCTGGTTGCCTGATGCGCATAGCCAGGCCCCTACCGCAGGTTCTGTGGACCTGGCGGGGATCTTGCTGAAGACCGCGGCCTACGGCATGTTACGTTTCAGCCTGCCGCTGTTCCCGGAAGCGTCACACGAGTTTGCGCCTATCGCCATGTGGCTGGGTGTGATCGGTATCTTCTACGGCGCCTGGATGGCGTTTGCGCAGACCGACATCAAGCGTCTGATTGCTTACACCTCGGTTTCCCATATGGGCTTCGTGCTGATCGCCATCTACACCGGCAGCCAACTGGCTTACCAGGGCGCGGTGATCCAGATGATTGCGCACGGCCTGTCTGCGGCCGGTATGTTCATCATCTGTGGCCAGCTGTACGAACGTCTGCATACCCGTGACATGCGTGAAATGGGCGGTCTGTGGGGACGTATCAAATACATCCCTGCGCTGTCGCTGTTCTTCGCAGTGGCGACGCTGGGGATGCCGGGTACCGGTAACTTCGTCGGTGAATTCATGATCCTGTTCGGCAGCTACCAGGTTGTGCCGGTGATCACCGTGATTTCTACCTTCGGTCTGGTGTTTGCTTCGGTTTACTCGTTGATCATGATGCAGCGTGCCTATTACGGCAAAGCCAAATCTGACCAACCGTTGCCGGGCATGACCGCGCGTGAGCTGTTTATCGTTCTGTTGCTGGTGGTATTGCTGGTTCTGCTCGGGGTTTACCCGCAGCCGATTCTGGATACTTCCAATGCGGCGATGAGCAACGTGCAACACTGGTTTGGTTCGTCAGTTTCAGCAATTTCAACAACAAGGCCGTAATTCGCCATGACAATAACTCCTCAACAACTGATCGCATTGTTACCACTGTTGATCGTCGGATTGACGGTGGTGGTTGTGATGCTAGGCATTGCGTGGCGACGCGACCACTTTATCAACGCCACCCTGACCGTGATCGGTCTCAACCTGGCGCTGCTTTCACTGTACTTTGTTGGCCAGGTAGGCCCAATGGACGTCACCCCGCTGATGCGGATAGACGGCTACTCGATGTTCTATACCGGGCTGGTGATACTGGCGAGTCTGGCGACCTGTACCTTTGCCTATCCTTGGCTGGTCGGTTACCCGGACAACCGCGAAGAGTTCTACCTGCTGGTGCTGATTGCGACCATGGGTGGCATTCTGCTGGCGAGCGCCAACCATCTGGCGTCGCTGTTCCTCGGTATTGAACTGATCTCGCTACCGCTGTTTGGCCTGGTGGGCTATGCCTACCGCCAGAAGCGCCCGCTGGAAGCGGCTATCAAGTACATGTTGCTGTCCGCTGCCGCGTCGTCATTCCTGCTGTTCGGTATGGCGCTGCTGTATGCGGAGTCCGGTGACCTGTCACTGGCCGGCCTGGGCAAAAGCATGCAAGAAAACATGATGCACCAGCCGCTGATCCTGGCGGGTATGGGCATGATGATTGTTGGTCTGGGCTTCAAGCTGTCGTTGGTACCCTTCCAACTGTGGACGCCGGATGTGTATCAGGGGGCGCCTGCGCCGGTTTCAACCTTCCTGGCGACCGCCAGCAAGATTGCGATCTTTGCCGTAGTGATGCGTTTGTTCCTGTATGCACCGGCTGCCGACAACGAAGCGCTGCGCATGGTGCTGTCAATCATTGCCGTCTGCTCAATTTTGTTCGGCAACCTGATGGCCATCAGCCAGACCAACATCAAGCGTCTGCTGGGTTACTCGTCGATCGCCCACCTGGGTTATCTGCTGGTGGCGTTGATTGCGGTGCAAACCCATCAGCTGTCGCTGGAAACTGCCGGGGTTTACCTGGCCGGTTACCTGTTCAGCAGCCTGGGCGCGTTCGGTGTGGTCAGCCTGATGTCCAGCCCGTACCGTGGCCCGGACGCCGACTCACTGTTCTCCTACCGTGGTCTGTTCTGGCATAAGCCAATTCTGTCCGCGGTCATGACGGTGATGATGCTGTCACTGGCCGGTATCCCGATGACTCTGGGCTTTATCGGTAAGTTCTTTGTTATCGCGATGGGTGTCAGTGCTCACCTGTGGTGGTTGACCGGCGCAGTGGTGCTGGGCAGCGCCATTGGTTTGTACTACTACCTGCGTGTGACCGTCAGCCTGTTCCTCAGTGCGCCGGAAGCGCTGCAGCGCGATACCCCGAACAACTGGGCGTTGACCGCAGGCGGTGTGGTAGTGCTGATCTCCGCCGCGTTGGTGCTGCTGTTGGGTGTTTATCCACAGCCACTGATTACGCTGGTGCAGATGGCACAGCCAATGTTCTGATTGGCAGCAAGGCAGTAAAAAAGGGCGCCATTTGGCGCCCTTTTTTTGAGTTTGATGAAGATGAAATCGTCATTGAAGCCGAGATACCCGGGCCTAGCGCACCGAGGGGCGCTCCGGCGGGCAAGCCGCTACGACCCCTTCGGCACGCTCTCCCTAATAACGGGCTTTGTCAGCAGTCTGAGGTCGCTTCGGCAACCTTTTTTTATGAGGCGGGAGATCAGCCGGGATTGTTTTGAAACGAGGCTTCCAGTGCCTGCACGACGGCACGTACCCGCGCGGCACGCTGCAGATCGGGATGCAGCACCAGCCAGATATCGACCCAGTCTTTATTCTCCGGGAAGATGCGCACCAGGTCCGGGTCTTTATCCGCCAGGAAGGAGGACAGCAGGCCGATCCCCAAGCCGTTACGGGTCGCCGAGCGCAGCAGTAACTGCGAATTACACTGCAGAACCACGTTGGGATCGATCAGCGCTTCGCCACAAAAGTCGTTCCAGTGACGGGGCACCAGTTCGCGCGGGAACATCAGCAGATCGTGACCGCGCAGATGGTCACCCTTGGTCGGCAAGCCGTGTTTGTCGAGATAGTCCTGTGTCGCATACAAGCCCATTTCGATGGTCGCCATACGTTTGATAATCAGCTCATCGGACTCGGGCCGTGCGCCGCGGATCGCCAGATCTGCGCCACGATAGGAAATATCAGAGATATTCACCGCCGTCAGCATGGTGACGGTGATTAGCGGGTGTTGCTCCCGCAGTGCTTTCAGCGCCGGGATGACAAAGGCCTCGGCCATGGTATCGGTGGTGGCGATGCGCACATTGCCGCACAGGCTGTCGTCGCCGCTGGTGGCTTTACGGCCAATCGCCTGCACGGCGTTTTCCATATTCATGACGTCCGCCAGCATTTCCTCGCCCAGGGGGCTGAGGGAAAATGATTTTGGCGTGCGGATAAACAGCTTGGAGCCGAGGCTCTCTTCAAAAGCGGTAATGCGCCGTCCGACGGTGGCCTGGTCGACGTGTAGTTCATTGGCGGCCTTTCGTAAAGTGCCGCAGCGTGCTACTGCCAGGAAGAAGCGTGCGTCATCCCAATTCATCATGCCATTTCCTTTGTACAGGCTTATCGGCCTTGTCGATGTTCATTCTTGCGCAACCGTACTGGCTCTGGTTTAGGCTGCAAATGGAGCCCACGTATCATAATTATTTATTATGTTTCAGGATATGAATAAATGCATCAACGTGAAGCAGTTTTGCATCTTTATTTTTACCCGACAATCTTTATGCTTATCAACGTTTATGCTGTGATCTGGCGCACATTTCGTGCCAGTGTTACCCTAAACGCATAAACAGATGCGTATGAGAGCCTGTCTCTGTTGGCTAACAGCCTGGTGGGATCGACTCTGAATCAGGTTGGCCTACCACGACTGGACATTAAAAATGGAGTCTCACGCAGAGAAGTTATACACCCCCGTTGCACTGGCAACTGCGGACGGTGTCAGGGTTATTGCAACGCCCGGCGCGAAAGCGGCAGAGCAAAGTAACGCTGATGTGATTATCCAGAGTCTTGAAGCACGCGGCATTCAGCACATATTCCTGGTACCCGGCAAGCTGGTGTACCCACTGATTAAATCCATTGAACATTCAGCCATTACCGGCATCGTCGGTGCTCATGAAACCGCCTGCGGTTTTATGGCCGATGGCTACGCCCGTGCTAATCGCAAATTTGGCGTCTGCCTGGGTATCTCCGGCCCCGGCACCATGAATTTCCTGCCGGCAATGGCCGCGGCACAGGCCGATAAAATCCCGGTGCTGTATCTGGCCGGCGGGATCGCCACTTATCATGAAGCGCAGGGCGCTTTCCAGGACGGCAGCAATAGCGGCATCGATGAGCTGACTATCGTCAAACCGCTGCTTTCCGCCGCCATAGAAGTGAAAAATAACCTTACGTTGCAGCACGAGCTGCGGCGCAGTTTGTCCTGCCTGAACACCCAGCGTAAAGGCCGTGCTTATTTAAGCGTGCCGGTTGATATGCAAAAGAAAGGGGTGGCCGGCAATTATGAAGCCAGCCCGCAGCGTACGCCGCAGTGCCGCGAAGCAGCGATCGACCAGCAGGCGCTGGAGCAGGTCGTGGACGATTATCTGCTGCGCGGGCTGAACGTTGCCTGCCTGGTGGGAAACCGCATGAATAACCCGCTGGATGCTGCACTGTTGTTGCGCCTGGCGGAGAAATACCGTTTGCCGGTCGCCACTACGCTGTCCGGCAAGGGCGCTTTTCCCGAAGGGCACGAGCTGGCGCTGGGGCTGTATGGCTTCGCCGGTCACACCCGGGCGGTGGAAACCATCAATGGCGACGAAGTCGATGTGCTGCTGGTGCTGGGCTGCGATCTCAGCCAGCGCGACAGCCTGAACTGGAATCCGCGGCTGCATGGCACCAAAACGCTGGTGGTAATTGATGAAGATTTTGACAAGGTCAGTTCGCATTATCAGCCGGACATGCAGATTTTCTCCAGCCTGACCGGCACGCTGCACCACCTGTTGGATGCGGTCAGCGATGAAGATGCGCATTTGGTCGGTATCAAAAGCTTGCGCAATGGCTGGCTCGAACAGGTGCGTTCACTGCCGCTGGAGCAACAACGACCCGATTTACAGGCGCGTCTTGCCCTGGGTGAAGCCAATATGTACCCCGGCGATGCCATCAAACGCATTCGCAGCCGTATGAATCAGGACACTAACGTGGTGGTCGACTCCGGTGCGCACCGGATCTTTATGGCACATCATTGGCTGGCCAGTGGGCGCGGTGATTACCATACCTCAAGCTCTCTGGCACCGATGGGCTGGGCGATTTGTGCCGGTATCGGCATCAAGCTGGCGGCGCCGCACCGTGATTGTGTGGTGGTCACCGGCGACGGTTGTATGCTGATGCACGGCATGGAGATCCAGACTGCGGCCCGTTATCAGGTCAAGATGACCTTTGTGGTGATGAATAACTGCGCCCATGGTGCGATGCACATAGATACCTTGCAGAACCGTGGTGTCTCGGCGGACTATACGGCGCTGCCGAATCACGACTGGAAGGCCTTCGCCAACAGTCTGGGGGTTCCTTCTGCCAAAGCGGCCACGCTGGAAGAGCTGGATGAGGCGTTAGCCGCTGCGGCTGAGCACGAAGGACCGTTCCTGATAGAAGTGTTGGTAGGTAATCATGTGGCGCCTAATCGATACTATGCCGAGAGCATCGTAGAATACGAGCAGCGTATCAAAGGCTTGTAAGGACGTAGCCCACAAACTGCGGGAGCCGTCATTATTGCTTTTGTATCACGCCATTCTATTTTGTTCACAGTAGTCATGGAGCGATAACAATGTATAAACTGGCACTTCTGGCATTAATGATGGCATTTCAGGGCTATGCCCAGGCCGCTGACGATCACGGCGAAGGCATTACCAAAGAAACCCTGCTGAAAACCGAGACCTCGTGGGAAGGTTCGCCGTACCAGCATTATCCGGCCGGCGCCCCGCAGATCACCATGTTGAAGGTCACGGTGGAGCCGAACAAGGTGCTCGCCTGGCATACCCATCCGTGCATTAGCGCGGTGTATATGACCGGTGGCAGCGTCTCACTGACGGTTAAGAAAACCGGCGTGAAGCACACCTTTAAGCAGGGCGACTCCTTTACCGACACGGTAGATATCGTGCATCAGGGCGTTTCCGGCGATAAAGGTGCCGAGATGCTGGTATTCTTTGCCTGCGCCGATAACAAGCCCTTGACGGTGAAAGCCGCCGAATAATATCCCCGACATCTTTCAAGCTACAGCGTTGTCGATTGCGTTACCTGTAGGGGGCGAATACATTCGCCCCGTTTTATTTTATTGCCCATTGGGGGCGGTATACCGAGGGAATCATGGTTGCTTTGTGGATGGTTGTCGCCAGCGGGTTCTTTGCGCTGATGGGGGCCAGCATCAAACTGGCTTCGGCCAAAGTCGGCTTTTTCGACATCATTTTTTACCGCTCGGTGATTAACGTGCTGATCGTCGCTGCGTTAATTCAGGTTAAAAACCTCGGCTTTCGCACCCGGCACCTGGGTCTGCATATGAAGCGCGCCGCCATCGGTAATGCGGCAATGTACTGCGGTTTCTATTCGCTGATCCACCTGCCGATCGCCACCGCCACCACGCTGGGCTACACCAACCCGATTTTCCAGTCGGCGATCGCCTTTGTGACGTCGAAAGGGCAGTTGACCGGCAAGCTGCTGTTCTCGGTGCTGCTGGGCTTTATCGGCATTGTGGTCCTGCTGCGCCCTGATACGCCGAACGGTGAGTATGCCGCCACGCTGATCGGCCTGTTTTCTGGCTTGTTGACCGCGCTGGCCTATTTTAACGTCGGCAAACTGGTGCGCAGTGGCGAACCGGAACTGCGGGTGGTGTTTTACTTCTCGCTGGTGGGCACCCTGGTGGGGGGCGTGATGACGACGGTCGTGGGCTTTACCACGCTGGATAGCGCCATGATGCTGTGCGTGGGTGCCATCGGCGTTTTTGGTAGCCTGGGGCAGATCACCATGACCCGTGCCTATGGCAGCGGCAACGCGGTGATCGTCAGCATTCTGTCCTACAGCACCATCATTTTCTCCACGCTGCTCGGCTATCTGCTGTTTGGCGAGACGCTATCTTATATTGCTGCGGGCGGTATGGCACTGATTATACTTTCCGGCGCGCTGGCTATTTTAAAACGCGCGCCGGCGAAGGTCGCCAAGGCCGAAGCGGTGTAGTTTTGCATGCAACAGGATGCATTAATGAATCACTATGATGCATTCTTGGCTATTTTGACGGTTATACCCGAAAGGTATGATGAACGCGTCTCCTGATGAGTTTGGTTTTCAGGGTTTAGTGTTTATCCAGATTATTTCGGGAGAGAAGAATGTCTGAAGGTGTGGCTGTTGATGAAGCGGCTAAAGCGAATTCGGGCACGTCGCATTTTGCCATCCTGCTGTTTTTAGCCCTGGCATTAATGTCTGCATTGCTCAACAGCAGTGCGCCGACGCCGCTTTATCCGCTTTATCAACATGAGTTGGCGTTAAGCTCGGTCAGCCTTACGGTCATTTATGGTGCCTATGCCGCCGGTGTGCTGATCTCGCTGTTCGGCGTGGGCAACATGGCCGGTAAGGTGAAAGACCTGCGCAGCATGATAGTACCGGCTTTGCTGGTGGTGCTGGCCGGGGCCTTGTTGTTCTCGATGGCCGATTCGTTTTTGATGATGTTTATGGCACGTTTGCTGGCCGGGATCGGCACCGGGGCGTTGACCGGTGCGGCCAACATTGCATTGGTGCGTTTTGGGCCGAAAGACGGCGGTAAAAATGCGGCGCTGATTGCCACGCTGTCATTCACCACCGGCCTGGCACTGGGACCGATTTTCAGCGGTGTGGCGCTGCAAACCGGGTTCCATACCACTTCGCTGCCGTTCATTATCATTATGGCGGTGGCCGCCGTGGCTGCGTTGGGCGTGATGCTGAAATGGCCGGTTGAAGCCGTTGCCGTGCCGTTAAGCGGGGCGCAGGGGAGTGATGCCGCAGCAGAGAAAAGTTCGTTGGCTGACGGCCTGCGCGCTACCGGCGGCAAGTTCTACCTGTGTGCCGGCGCACTGTTTATCTGTTGGGCGGTGGCCGCCAGTATTCTGGCGATCGGTCCGAGCGTGTCGGAAAAGCTGTTGGGTATGCATAGCCGCGGCGTTTACGGCTATGTGATTGCGGTTTACCTGGTGATTGCCGGTATCAGCCAGATCCTGAGTCGCCGCGTTAATGCGCGCCACTCGCTGATGTTTGGTTGTCTGGCGCAGGCGTTGTCGGTGGTGGTGTTTGCCGAAGCCATTCAGATCAACTCGTTGGGTCTGGCCAGTGCCGGCATGGTGATTGCCGGTTATGCCTACGGGGCTATTTTTGTCGGCAGTGCCACGCTGGTGAACCTGATTTCACCGAAGGCCAGCCATGCCAGACTGATTTCACTGTTTTACGTTATTGCTTATATCGCCAACTGGGTCCCGATCCTGTTGGGGGTAGTGATCGACCATGCCAGCCTGCATCTGGCGGTCAATCTGTTATTTATGGTCAGTGCCGTGGTGTGCTTAATTTTGAGCTTCATGGTGACCCGTGCGGGCTTCCCGCGCTGAGATACCCGTCGTCTTCCAAGCTGGATGTCTGATTGACTGAAAGTTGAAGTTGGTAGGGTATAAGTCTCTAGTCGCTGCGCAATGTGGCGATCCGATTTCCCTGGTGTTGTTGTGTGTCATTTCCAGCGTGCTTGCCACGCTGGTTTTTTTTGTGACAAATTCCACAACTCTGTAATTACCATGTTTCTCATTACATGTTTTATGTGAATTTCATCACATAACATTGCCGATTTTCGAGTAAACTGCGCGCTTTCTCTGCTGCGGGTCGGTTTATGAACGTTATTTTTGCCATTGCTGTGACGACCGGGATCCTGTCCGGCGTGTGGGGCTGGGTGGCGGTTAGCCTGGGGCTGATCAGCTGGGCCGGTTTCCTGGGCTGTACGGCCTATTTTGCTTGCCCACAGGGCGGGCTGAAAGGGTTGTTGATCAGCACGCTAACCTGTTGCAGCGGGATCTTTTGGGCGATGGTGATCATTCACGGCAGCGAATTGGCGCCCGCCTGGAGCATGCTCGGCTACCTGTTGACCGGTGCGGTGGCCTTCCTGATGTGCATTCAGGCCAGGCAGCAGTGGTTGGGGTTTGTTCCCGGTACCTTTATTGGCGCCTGCGCCACCTTCGCCGGTGGCGGTGACTGGCCGCTGGTCACCCTGTCCTTGCTGGTGGGGTTGGTATTCGGCTACGCGATGAAAAACAGCGGCCTGTGGCTGGCGGCGCGCAAAGATAAACCTAAACAGACAACGGCTGTTACCGAGCATGTTAACCGCTGATTTAAATGGTGCCGCCGAGTGAAATGCGGTAGTGCAGGTCAACGCGCTCAATGCAGGGCACCCCTTTGATGCGTTTCAGCAAAATCTCTGTAGCGACCTTGCCCATATCAAACCTTGGGGTGATCACGCTGGCGATCCCCGGCGTGGTAGCCTTACCGATATCCAGACCGTGAAAACCTGACAGGGCGATATCCTGCGGGACCTTCAGCCCGAGCCGCAGACACGCCTGCAATACACCCACCGCCAGATCATCATTGGTGCACAAGATAGCATCCAAATCAGGGTAGAGCTGTCGCGCCATCGCCAGCATGTCGGAGCCGACCGAGACCGACGACACCCGATGCGGCGTGATTTGCCGCGGCATCAACCCCTGCTTCTCCATCGCCCGGCAATAGCCCTGGAAACGTTTGGTGTCGCGTGCGTCGGACATGGCGCCAAAGTAAACCACCTGACGTTTACCGCTGGCGAGCAGCGCTTCGGTCATGTCAAAACCCGCCTGATAGTTATCAAACCCCACGGCGATCCGTCCTTCAGGCCCTTCAAGATCCATGACCTGCGCCACCGGGATTTTTGCCGCCGCCAGATATTTTTCCGCCCGCAGAGTGTGCTCTGAATCGGTGAGGATCAACCCGGCGATCGGGTAGGCCAGCAGTTGGATAATGTGCTCTTCTTCCCGCTGACGACTGTAGTCATAGTTCACCACCAGGGTTTGATAGCCGTGCTCCAGCGTGATGGATTCGATACCGGCCAGCAGATCGGCAAAAATCTGGTTGTTGAAGGAGGGGATCAACACGCCAATACGCGGTTTTTGAGTTGAGCGCGCCTCATCGCTGTCGGTGAAGTTAACTTCTTTCATCACCTGGGCAATTTTCGCGGCGGTTTCGGCCGCCACCTTTTCCGGCGTACGCAGATAGCGGCTGACGGTCATTTTGGTCACACCGGCGAGCAGTGCAATGTCCTGCAGCGTGACGCGTTGGTTCTTCATTCAGGGGCCTTAACAGGGTGGAGCGGAAAGATGGCTAATTCTGCCATGTTAACAAATCGATCTGGTGATAACAATCGACGTTGTAAAGTATAAACTTCATGTTTTTCAATTAAATATGGTAATTCCCTGCCCCGGGTGAATGCGCGGCTTCACGTTAAAGGTAACAGCTTTTAGTAACACTGTTTTAAGTGATCTTTATCACGTTTTTACCGACGGCGATCCGCTGAGATAGGCGTCAGTCCTATCCAAATGCTATTGCCGGGGAATGTTATGAACACCTTATTTTCACTGGATAACAAAAAAATACTGATTACCGGCGCTTCTCGAGGCATTGGTTTTCTGCTGGCTCGTGGGCTGGCGCAGTATGGCGCCCATATTCTGGTCAATGCCACCACTCAGGAAAACGCCCAGCGTGCGGTTGAAACACTGCGCCGTGAAGGGTTCCGCGCCGATGCGGCGGCTTTTGACGTCACCGACTCACAGGCTATTCATGCTGCGATAGAAAAAATCGAGGCGGAAAGCGGCGGGATTGATGTGTTGATCAACAACGCCGGTATTCAGCGCCGTCATCCGTTTACCGAATTTCCGGAAAAAGACTGGGACGACATTATCGCCGTCAACCAGAAGGCGGTATTTATGGTGTCACAAGCCGTAGCGCGCCATATGGTGCAGCGCCAAAGCGGCAAAATTATCAATATCGGCTCGATGCAGAGCGAACTGGGCCGCGACACCATCACGCCGTATGCCGCCTCCAAAGGTGCGGTAAAAATGTTGACGCGTGGCATGTGCGTGGAGCTGGCACGCTACAACATTCAGGTCAATGGTATCGCACCGGGCTATTTCAAAACCGAGATGACCCAGGCGCTGGCGGATAACCCGGAGTTTACCGCCTGGCTGACCAAGCGTACCCCGGCCGCCCGCTGGGGCGATCCGCAGGAGCTGATCGGCGCGGCGGTGTTCCTGTCGTCCAAAGCCTCGGATTTTGTTAATGGTCATCTGCTGTTTGTCGATGGCGGCATGTCCGCTGCGGTCTAGCCGCCTGCTCAAGGGAAAATCATGATGAAAATTCAAACCCAATCCTGCGTGGTAAACGGCAAATATGACGTGGCGGTGGTGGAGCAGGAAGTGGATTATCAGGGGATCGGCACGCTGGTGAAAATCACCCGTGGTGGCATCTGCGGTTCCGACCTGCATTATTACCAGGAAGGCAAAGTCGGCAGTTTTCAGGTGCGGCAGCCGATGGTGCTCGGCCATGAGGTGATCGGTGAAGTGGTGGCCAGTGATACCGCGCGGCTGCCAGTGGGGCAGAAGGTGGCGTTAAACCCCAGCAAACCCTGTGGACAGTGCAAGTATTGCCTGGCGAGTCAGCAAAACCAATGTACCCAAATGCGTTTCTTCGGCAGTGCGATGTACTTCCCGCATGTTGACGGCGCCTTTACTCAGTACAAGGTGGTCGATAGCACCCAGTGCATTGCCTTCGATGCCGATCGCGATGAAAAGGTGATGGTGTTTGCCGAACCCCTGGCGGTGGCGATCCACGCGGCGAAACAGCCGGGTGAGGTTAAAGGGAAAAGGGTGTTTGTTTCCGGCGTTGGCCCGATTGGCTGCCTGTTGGTGGCGGCACTGAAGGCGCTGGGCGCCGACGAAATTGTCTGTGCCGATCTCAGCCCACGTTGCCTGGATATTGCCCAGAAAATGGGGGCGACCCGTTGTCTGCATGCCGGCAATGACGATTTTAGCCCCTACCAGCAGGAAAAGGGGGTCTTTGATATCGCTTTTGAAGTTTCCGGCCACCCACTGTCGTTGCAGCGTTGTCTGGAAGTCACCCGCGCCAAAGGTACGGTAGTGCAGGTAGGCATGGGCGGCAGTTTCCCGGACTTCCCACTGATGTTGCTGATCGCCAAGGAGTTGACTCTGCTGGGATCGTTTCGTTTTGTTGAAGAGTTTGATTTGGCGGTGGCCTGGTTGGCCGAGGGGACCGTCAATCCGTTGCCGCTACTGTCTGCCGAGTTTGATAATCAGCAACTGGCACAGGCGTTGACCTTTGCCGGTGACAAGAGTCAGGCGGCCAAGGTACAGCTGGTGTTCTGATTTTAGCCGATAGTCTGATGGCGAAGAGCGGTGATCCTTGTCTATAGTTAAGGGCCTTTCATTTTTTATCACGGAGAACTTAACATGGCGAGAAATACGGATACGGATCAAACCACGCTCGATGACGATCTGAGAATGCTGAGCGACACGCTGGAAGAAGTGTTGAAGTACTCCGGCGATCGTGCCGATCAGGCCTATATTGACATCAAGGCTCATGCCGAAGAGGCGTTGAGCGAGGTCAAATCACGACTGGCTGACTCTACCGAGTCCTACTATGCGCGGGCCAAGGATGCGGTTTGCCGCACCGACGGTTACGTGCGTGAAAACCCATGGCACAGCGTGGGCATCGGCGCGACGGTCGGTCTGGTGCTGGGCTTGCTGCTGGCGCGTAAATAACGCCTGTCAGAAGGTGGGCGCGGCAACCGCCGCGCCCTGACATTTACTGCCCCAGCGTGACCTCCACCTGATGGATTTTCCCATCGTCCAGCAGCATTATCACGGCCTCCGGCTGTTTTTCACCGTCGACAGTCACCTGCGCATCACCCTGTCCCTGGCGGACAATCAACTGATACTCGCTGCCACCTTCCCGATAGTTAACCGTCACCTGCGGCCAGTCGGCTGGCAGACGGGTGTTAACGGTCAGCCGATCGCCATGGCGTTTCAGCCCCAGCAATGACTCGAGGATCAGCCGGTACATCCAGCCGGCCGAACCGGTATACCAACTCCAGCCGCCACGGCCAACATGCGGTGCCACCGCGTAAATATCGGCGGTGACCACGTAAGGTTCGACCTTGTAGCGCTCGGCAGCGGTGCTGTCCAGGCTATGGTTGATCGGGTTGATCAGCGCCATCAATTCCCAGGCGCGTTCAATATTGCCCATCTCGGCGAAGGCCATCACCGCCCATACGGCGCCGTGGGTATACTGGCCGCCATTTTCCCGCACGCCGGGCAGATAGCCGCGAATATAGCCAGGATTAGGGCCATTGCCGTCAAACGGCGGCGTCAGCAATTTGATCAGACCGGCCTGATCGTCGACCAGATGTTTGTCCAGTGACTGCATGGCCTGCAGGCTGCGCGGCTGATCGCCGGCCCCGGACAGCACTGACCAGCTCTGGGCGATGGCATCGATACGGCACTCGGCCGACTGATGAGATCCCAGCGGTTCCCCACTGTCAAAATAGCCCCGGCGATACCATTCGCCGTCCCAGGCGTGGTCGCGCAGATTATCGCGCAGGGTGGCGGCCTGTTGACGACACTGCGTGGCCAGGTCGGCGTCGTTACGGCGTTGCGCCAGTTCACCGTAGCGCTGCAGAATATGGAACAGGAAGAAACCGAGCCACACGCTCTCACCGCGGCCCTCCAGGCCCACCATATTCATGCCATCGTTCCAGTCACCGGCGCCCATCAGCGGCAGACCGTGTTCACCGAAGGTCAAGCCGTGTTTCAACGCTCGCACGCCGTGCTGGTACAGGGTTTCCTGCGTTGCACTCAGGGCCGGCTGTTCGTAGGAAGATTCCTCGCCCGGCGCCAGCTTGCGTGCCTCCAGATAACCTACCTGTTCGTCCAGAATGCTTTGATCGTCGGTGGCGTCCAGATAGTGACAAATCGCCAGCGGTAGCCACAGATAGTCATCTGAACAGCGCGTGCGCACCCCATTACCCTGTGGCGGGTGCCACCAGTGCTGCACGTCGCCTTCGACAAACTGACGTGAGGCGCACAGCAGGATCTGTTCTCGCAGGCGCTCAGGGGCGGCGTGGGTCAATGCCAGCGTATCCTGAAGCTGATCGCGGAAGCCAAAGGCACCGCCGGATTGGTAGTAACCGCTGCGCGCCTGAATTCGGCAGGACAGGGTCTGGTACAGCAGCCAGCCGTTGGCCAGCAGATCGACGGCCGGCTGCGGCGTGCCGATCTGCACCTTGTTGAGAATGCCGTCCCAATGCGCGGCGACCTGCTGCAGTTCATCTTGCAGGCTGTCTTCCCGCAGGTAATTTTGCAGCAGCGCCTGGGCCTCATCGGCGTTTTGCCCCAAGCCGAGGGCGAATACAAAGCTGCGCTGATCGCCGTCGATCAGACTGATGGCCGACTGCACGGCGCCACAGGGATCCATGGCTGCGCCGACCTTGCCAGACAGCCGCCGCAGCTTCAGCACCGCCGGATTGGTTAGCGAACCATTGCGGCCAATGAATTCACGCCGATCGCCGCTGATCGAACAGTGCACACCGGTCACGCCAAAGAAAGCCGTGCGTTCCGATCCGCTGCTGCCGTAGTGGTTGGTGGCCAGGATCCCGCAGCCGCTCTCGAGCGTTGCCGCCTGGGTGACGATGTGCATGGCGGATTTTTGCCGCAGATCGCCGAGGATAAACTCCACATAGCCCGTGGCAGACAGCTTGCGCGTGCGCCCGGAAGTGTTGGTCAGCGTCAGCAGGAACAGTTTGACCGGTGCCTCTTTGGCCACCAGCACGGTGAGCTGGCTGTCGATACCGTTTTCGCGGTGATCAAACACGCTGTAGCCAAAACCGTGGCGGGTCAGATAGTGACCGCGGCCGCGGGCGGGCAACGGTGTGGGCGACCAGAAATGCCCATTCTCTTCATCACGCAGATAGAAGGCTTCCCCGCTGCGGTCACAGATCGGATCGTTATCCCACGGCGTCAGGCGGTATTCATGGGCGTTTTCGTACCAGGTGTATGCCTGACCACTTTCCGAGATCACCGAGCCGAACATCGGGTTGGCGATCACGTTTGACCAGGGCGCGGGGGTGATCTTGCTTTCATTCATCGCAATCACATATTCACGGCCATCCTCCGAGAAGCCGCCGAGACCGTTATAGAACTGCAGTGCGTCAATGGCGGGCAACTGCGGCGAATGCAGGTTACGCGGCAGATTGTCCACCGTGGCCAGTTTCGACGAGGCGGTCACCGGCGACAGCGGTTGCTGCAGAATTTGCGGCAGTTGCAGGCGCTGATTGAGCTGTTCGGTCAGTCCACCGCGGCGATCGTCGAGATATATCCGCGCCACGCTGAGCAGCAGGCGGTGATCATCCGGTGACATATGTTCGCTGGTGCGCACGAAGATGCCGCCGGGCTTGTCGGTCTGGGTAGATTCCATCCCGGCGGCGATCAGGCTCATGATCTGATTTTGCAGTTCCTGGCGGTAGCCGCCGACGTCTTCGTTGAGGATCACCAGATCCACCTGCAGCCCTTTCAGACGCCAGTAGTTGTGCGCCTGGATCAGCTGCTGCACCAGCTCGATATTTTCACCGTCGGTGACGGTCAGCAGCACAATAGGCAGATCGCCGGAGATCGAATGTCCCCACAGCCCTGACTGGCCACGGCGGTTTTGGATAATCTCGTTGCTGGCAGCGCGCATTTCCTGCGCCGGGAACACCACCGCGCTGGCCAGGCGATTGAACAGGTTGGCGTCTTCCTCGTTGGCATTCAATTGGCGCAGTACCACCTGGCTGTGTGACCAGGCCAGTTCAAACACGCGGTCCGCCAGATGACGGTCGCGGTATTTTTCCAGCATCGCCAGGCTGCTGACTCGGTCTTCACAGACGCCATAGAAAATATCCAGCGTCAGCGGCACGTTCGGTTCCAACACCACGCGCTGGCGAATAGCGATGATCGGGTCAATTACCGGGCCGGCGCTGTTGCTCAGCGGCGTATTTTGATACAGCGCCTGGGGGTTGGCCGGGGTACGACCACGGCCGATAAATTTGGCACGGTCGGTTTCAAACGACGTTTGGCTGCTGCGGCCCTGTACCGTCATCATGTGCAGCAACCACGGGCATTTCTCTTGCGGTTCGCGTGGGCGGCGGTGGCACAAAATAGCGTCCTGATCCGCCAGCAGCTCGGTTTGTACAAACAGGTTGCTGAAGGCCGGGTGAGCCAGATCGTTGCCGGCCGGCGCCAGCACCACTTCCGCATAGCTGGTGACTTCGATAGTCCGCGGCTGTTTACCACGGTTGATCAGCGTCACCCGGCGTAGCTCGATATCATCCTCCGGTGACACCACGATCTGCGTTTTGACCGACAACGCGCCCTGCTGGCGCTGGAACTCGGCGCCGGCATCGTTGAATACGGCGCTGTACCCCTTGGCGGCACCGCCGATCGGTTGCCAGGTATTACTCCATACCTCGCCGGTTTGCGGATCGCGCAGGTAGCAGAAAGCGCCCCAGTTATCGCAGGTGGCATCTTCACGCCAGCGGGTCAGCGCCAGGTTCTGCCAGCGGCTGTAGCTGCCACCCGCCTGGGTCAGCATCAGGTGATAATTGACGTTGGACAGCAACTGCACTTCCGGGATCGGCGAGTCCACCCGGTTGAATTCGCGTGCGGCGAAACTGGCCGGGGTAATGGTGCCCTCATGGGTTTCGAAGTGGCGGCGGGTGCTGTACAGCTCAACCGCATCCGGCACCCGTTCCTGCAGCAGCAGGCGTGTCGACTGGAATGCCGGATAGTCTGCAAAGCGCGCCACCATCGGCGCATCCAGCAGCAGGTGCGACAGGGCCAGGAAGCTCATGCCCTGATGGTGCGCCATATAAGAACGGATAATTACGTACAGCTGACCGCGGCTGAGGCGGGCAGTGGTGTAATCCAGCGCCTCGTAGAAACCATAGCGGCCTTTAGCGCCGTTTTGTTCCAACGTGACCAGGTTATTGCAGGCGGCGTGCGGATCGACAATCAACGCCATCAGCGTGGCGTAAGGTGCGACCACCATATCGTCACCCAGCCCGCGTCTCAGGCCCAGTCCGGGCACGCCAAAGGCATGATACTGGTAGTTCTGATCGGCATCGAAGCCAAAGTAGCCGGATTCGGAAATGCCCCAGGGCACGCCACGTTCCTTGCCCCAGGCAATCTGCCGTTCCACCGCCGCCCGGCACATTTGCACCAGCAGCGAATCGGGGTAGGCGGGCATCACCAACTGCGGCATCAGGTATTCAAACATCGAACCGCTCCACGACATCAGCGCTGGTTCACGGTCGATCACGGTGAACAAGCGGCCAAGCGCAAACCAACTGCGTTGCGGTACCTGGTTAGTGGCGATAGCGACGTAGTTGGTCAGGCGGATCTCCGATGCCAGCAGATCGTATTTACTGCTGTCCATGCGGTTTTGATCGCAGTTAAAGCCGACGGTCAGTAAATGGGTCGATTCGTCATACAGGAAGTGGAAGTCCATCTGCGCCATTTTTTCCAGCCGCTGCTGCAGGCTGTACAACTGGGTCAGTCGTTCCTGCGCCAGGGCGCTGGCTGCCTCGAGTTGGCTTTGCTGCTCCGGCGACAGCTTCAAGGTTCCCGGTGGGTTAGCCAGCCAGTGCAGGCTGGGCACCTGTTCCAGTTCTGACAGACCGTCGCTCAGCCAGTCGCACCACTGCGCCCATTCCGCACAGAGCTCATTGAGCTGTTGATGCAGTGCACCGGCCCAGCGTTGGGTTTCCTCATCGTGATTCAGTGCCGGCTCTTGCAGCCCGTTGCTGTAATTGCGCATGGCATTCAGCTCCGCCAGCAGGGCGGCGGGGTGGCTGTGGTGCGCTCGCTCCCAGTGATTACGCAGCTTCGACAGGTTTTTCGGCGCAGCGTCGCCCCAATGTTGCTCCAGCAGTTGCAAACTGTCGCCCAGCCCGGCCAGCATCTGTTGCGGGTCAATGACCGGTTGGTGAGCCAGGGCCGGCAAGCCGGCGCTGAGGGTCAGCAGGTGACCGGCCAGGTTGCCGCTGTCGACGCTGGAGATATAACGCGGGGTCAGAGGCTCCAGCGTGCGAGTGTCGTACCAGTTGTACAGGTGGCCGCGATAGTGTTCCATTCGGTCGAGGGTATTGAGCGTCAGTTCGATACGCCGCAGTGCCTCACTGAGCGTCAGATAACCAAAGTCATAGGCAGTGAGGTTCGCCAGCAGCGACAGCCCGATATTGGTCGGTGAAGTGCGGTGCGCGACGACCGGTTCGGGTATTTCCTGATAGTTATCCGGCGGCAGCCAGTTTTCCTGTTGATTGACGAAGGTATTGAAGAAGTCCCAGGTCTGGCGGCTGGTATGGCGCAGGAAGCGCCGCTGTTCATCGTTAATGGCGGTTTTACTGCGCTGGGGTTCGTGGCTGAGATAGCACAGCAGCAGTGGCGCCAGCATCCACAGGGCGGCCAGCGGCAGGGTGATAAACAGCGCCATCGGGTTATGCATCAGGGTGAAGAACAGCAGCACCAGGCCGGTCACCGGATTGATCCACATCGCGCGGTAGAAGTTTTTCAGCGTGACCTGCTGGCGGGCTTTGGATTGATCGTAACTGGTCCACTCCTGCAGGTTGCGTTGAGTGATCAGCAATCGCCAGAGGGTGACGGCAATCGCTTTCAGGCTGTACAGCGTTTCATGCGGCAGCGTGGCCAGCCGCAATCCAACCTGCGACAGTCGGCGCAGTGAGCCTTTCAGCGCCAACAACAGGTGCTGCAGGAACGGCCTGCGAGGCGGTTTGTGCACGATGTCCTGCACCAGCGCCAACAGGGTCGGCAGCAGCAGAATAATGGCAAACACCGCCAGCCAGTAACGGGTATTCGGCAGCCAGACGAAGCCGCAAAACAGCAGCAACAGCAGGCTGGGTGCCGTCAGGCTGCGACGCAGGTTATCGAACAGCTTCCAGCGCGACAGGGTGCTCAGCGGGTTGGCGGTACGGCTGCCGTCTGCGGTTTTCACCCGTGGCAGTAGCCAGTTGAGCAGTTGCCAGTCACCGCGGATCCAGCGCGAACGCCGCGCCACGTCTACCAGATAATTACTGGGATACTGTTCATACAGCAGCACGTCGCTCAGCAGGCCGGAGCGGGCATAACACCCCTCGAGCAGATCGTGGCTCAGCACCAGATTGGGCGGACAGGTTCCCTTCAGACTGTGTGAGAACACGTCTACGTCGTAAATCCCCTTACCGATAAACGAGCCTTCGCCAAACAAATCCTGATAGATATCCGAGGCCATCAGCGTATAGGGATCGTTACCCGGCGTACTGCTGCACAGCGCGGCATAACGGCCCTGACCATAGCTTGGGATCTCCTCGGCCATGCGTGGCTGCAGGATGGCATAACCTTCCACCACCCGTTGCTGACGCGCGTCATACTGGGGCTGATTGAGTGGATGGGCCATGGCGGCAATCAACTGGTGAGCGCTTTCACGCGGCAATACGGTATCGCTGTCCAGGGTGATGACGTATTTGACGTTTTTCAGCACTTCCAGCCCGTCGCCAATCTGGGTGCAGAAGGCGTTGCCACGGTTGCGCAGCCAGTCGTTCAGCGCATTCAGTTTGCCGCGCTTACGCTCCAGCCCCATCCACACGCCCTGTTTTTCGTTCCATTCACGGTTGCGGTGAAACAGGAAAAAATGGCTGGGCCCTTCACAAGGGTAGCGCCCGTTCAACGCCTCCATCTGTTGGCTGGCATAGGCCAACAGTTCGGCATCGTCCGCGTGCTGCTGTTGCGGGGCATCGTTGAAGTCGGTAAGCAGGGCAAAGTGCAGATGTTTCATCGCGTTGCCCAGATAACAGACTTCAAGTGCATTGATCAGCTTATCGACGTCGCTTTTACTGTCAATCAGCGTCGGTATCACCACCAGGCTACGGAACTCGGCCGGAATGCCGCAGGAAAAATCGAGCCTCGGCAGCGGTTGTGGGGTACGGCTGCGGGTAGTGACCTCGCTGAGCAGGTTTAGCACGAATTGGCTGATGACGATCGCCATGGGGAAAAACAACAGCGCCAGCCCCCAGCTGATGCCGGTGCTGTAAGCGTGGCGCAGCAGTTCGGCGCAGCAGGCGGTGGTGATCAGGCTCAGACTGCCGAGCCAGGAAAGCAGCGGCGCCTGACTCAACGCATGGCGCAGGCGGGTAATACGGCCGAGGCGCACATCAAGTTGCTGCTCCAGCTCCGGGCGGCCATCATCAATCAGGTAATAGCCGATGTGGTTGCAACGTGGATCGCTGGAGGGAATTTCAGCCGCAATGCGCGCCATATTCAGCACATGCTGGGCGACCTGCACTTCATTGTGCGGGCAATGCCGCGCCAGCATTTCAATCACGTGGCGGTAGTTGTCGCGGGTGGTGAAGTGCATCAACGGGTAAACCCCGGCCGGATCCTGGCGCAGAGTTTGTTCCACCTGGCTCATGGTTTCGACAAATTCAGCCCAGTCCATTTCGCTCAGTTGGCGGAGGCCGGAAATACTGTTGCTGACCGACAGCTGGCTGACCGCCAATTGCTGGTTAAAGCGGTGGATCAATTCGTCGGAGGTCAGGCCGACTTCCGCCAGGCGCTGCTCCACCCAGGTGAGCGGCAACGCCAGCATGGTGCCGTGACCCTGCAGGCGGCGAACCAGCTCGGCGACGAAGGCACTGGTGCGCGGGGGATTGGATCGCGCCATGTCGGCAATCACCACGATCAGATTGGCCGGATCGTTTTCCGCCGATTCCAGCATTTTAGTCACCCAGCTGTCGGCCAGATTGCGCTCCTGCTGCGCCTGGGCCACCTCAACGCTGACGCGCCGCAGGTTTTCGATCAACGCCAGGCGCAGCATGCCAGGCAGCGCCCAAAGCTCACCCAATGTCAGATTGGCTTCTTTTTGATAGGCGGCGATATAGCGCGTGAGGCTCTCGGCATCCCAGCGGCCGTCACCGTGTGCAATGGCTTCCGAAGCAACGTCATAGATGCGTGGACAGTTATGCGGTGCACTCAATTGCGGCAGGCCGCGCCCGAAGGTTTTCGGCAGGTGATGGCGCACGACGCGGATTTGTTCTTCGATCAGATAGTAGTTATCCAGCAGCCATTCGCCGGCGGGGGTCATGCTGGCTTTCTTGCCATTGCTGAGTTGATGGCAGCTTTCCGCCAGGATGCGCTCGTTATCATCCAGTCGTTTCAGCAAGTAGTAGGGAGTCTTACGCGTCGCCAGCTTGTGGGAGCGCGCCAGACGTTGGCCATAGCGCTCCATTTGATCGACAGAAAAGAGCTCGGCCTTGATCGTTCCGCCGCTAGGCTCGGGTTCTCCCTTGCCGCGCCGGGCGGGTAAAGATTTTACTTTCGGTGTTCTGCGTTGTTTTTTTAACCAATTGATTAGTATTTCTTTCACACAAAAGCTCCTTACATCTGACCCAAAGGGCAGCCGGTGAAACCGCTGGGAGATCGTGAATATCCTGTTTTTAGCGCCGGGCAGATTTGGCGTGGGTTCGCAGCAGGCAGGAACATGCCTTCTCAGTATAGCTGCATAATGGCATGTTGGCCGTTTTTTGAACTAATTGTTTAATTTTAATAAACAATTAAAGACCGCTGGCGTTGATCCCCAACGCTATTTTTCCGCCGTCCTGCCTTGATTTGCCGTATAATTCCTTACATTAAGCTTGGTTATTGAGGTGGTCGTGGAACAACTTTCGGGATTGCTGAGGCGGTTACGCCAGCAGCTTGAACAACCTTTTCCAGCTGTGGGTGGTTTCCGGCAGCTTTCACTTCCCGTACCGGCACCGTTAGCCGGCCATTTGCTGGAGTGGCTGGCGGCGCAAGCGGCATTCCCGCAATTTTATTGGCGTCATCGCGATGGGCATGAGGAGGCGGCAGTCTGCGGCGCAGTATGTCAGTTTAGCCAGCCACGGCAGGCACAGGCATTTCTCAGGGAGCATGAGGGAGCGCGGGTATGGGGGCTGAATGCTTTTGACGGTGAGGCCCATTTATTTTTGCCACGGCTGGAAATTCTGAGCCGTGACGGTGAAACACATTTAACTCTGAATCTGTTTTCTGCCAGTTCGCTGCGCGAAGATGCGGTGTTAGCCGGCCACGGGCTGGAGCAGCCCTCGTTGGCAAGGCCCATCACGCCATTAAAGGCGCAGGTGACCCAGGTGCAGCATCAACCGGATCTTGCCGGGTGGGAAATCATGCTGCACGACGCACTGCAAGCGATAGGTCGGCAACGGATGGAGAAGGTGGTGTTAGCGCGCAGTACGTTACTGACGCTGGATTGCCCGCTGTCTGCACCGGCGATGATGGACGCCAGCCGCCGGGTGAACCACCGCTGCTATCACTTTATGCTGCGCTTTGATGCAGATTGCGCCTTTCTCGGCTCCAGTCCGGAAAGGCTCTATCTGCGCAACGGTCGCCATCTGCAGACGGAGGCGCTGGCGGGCACCGTGGCCAATCACCCCGATCGACAGCAGGCTCAGACGCTGGCGCAGTGGTTGTTGCAGGATGGCAAAAACCAGCATGAGAATCTGCTGGTGGTGGATGACATCTGCCAACGTCTGCAAGGGGGAGCCGATGCGGTGGATGTGTTGCCGCCGGAGGTGGTGCGCTTGCGTAAGGTGCAGCATCTGCGGCGTCGCATTGAAGGCCGGCTCAACCAGGGTGACGATGCCGATTGTCTGCAGCGCTTGCAGCCCACGGCGGCGGTTGCCGGGCTCCCACGCCAGGCTGCCCGCGAGTTTATCCTGCAACATGAACCTTTCGACCGTGGCTGGTACGCCGGATCTGCCGGTTACCTGTCTTCTTCCCGCAGTGAGTTTTGTGTGTCCCTGCGCTGCGCGCAGCTCGATGACCAGGGATTGTGGCTGTATGCCGGTGCGGGCATCGTGGCCGGCTCTGACGCCGCCGCAGAGTGGCAGGAAATTGAAAACAAGGCCGCCGGGTTGCTGAGCTTGCTGCAACCCTAAGCCTGGCCTGAATTTCCCTGCTGTTGTTCTGGATTCATTGAGAGAATGGCGCGGTGAGTGTAAACTGTTTGTGATTTTTATGTTTATTTTTTGTTCAAAATCAATTGATTGTCTATCATAAAGTCACCGGGATATACGGCGTTTTTGCGCTGGCGCAAAAGTCGTAAAGATAACTACTCATATAATGCAGAACATCATTTTTGGCACACCGCCGATTGGCGGGGCCAGCGGACGATTCTGTTAACCGACTTGTGAGCGAATTATGTCGACAAGTGTTTTTAATCGCCGGTGGGCGGCGTTGCTGTTGGAAGCGCTGGCCCGCCATGGAGTGCGACATGTCTGTATCGCTCCGGGGTCACGCTCTACACCGTTGACGCTGGCGGCGGCGGCTAACAAGTCTTTTATCTGCCATACCCATTTTGATGAACGCGGGCTGGGCCATTTGGCGCTTGGCCTGGCGAAGGCGTCGCGGGAGCCGGTGGCGGTGATCGTCACTTCCGGTACTGCGGCAGCCAACCTTTACCCTTCCCTGATCGAAGCCGGGCTGACCGGTGAACGGCTGGTGTTTCTCACCGCCGATCGGCCACCTGAACTGATCAACTGCGGCGCCAACCAGGCGATCCGCCAAAATGGTCTGTATGCCAGCCACCCGGCGCTGAGTATCGACCTGCCGCGCCCGACGACCGACATTCCTGCCCGTTGGCTGGTGTCCACCGTCGACAGCGCGATGGCACGCCTGCAGCACGGCGCTTTGCACATTAATTGCCCGTTTGCCGAACCGCTGTACGGCGGTGATGAGCAACAGTATGCCGACTGGTCGGCGACGCTCGGCGACTGGTGGCAAGGCAGCCAGCCCTGGCTGCGGGAAATGGATCCGCACCAGGTGCTCAAGCAGCCGGACTGGTTCTTCTGGCGGCAAAAGCGTGGCGTGGTAGTGGCGGGGCGCATGAGCGCGGAAGAGGGCGAGCAACTGGCCCAATGGGCCGAACTGCTCGGTTGGCCGCTGATTGGTGACGTGCTGTCTCAGACTGGGCAGCCGCTGCCCTGCGCCGATTTATGGCTGGCTCAGCCGCAGGCGCAAAAGCTGCTGGATGATGCGCAGTTGGTGGTGCAGTTCGGCAGCAGCCTGACTGGCAAACGCCTGTTGCAGTGGCAGGAGCAGTGTCGTCCGCAAGAGTATTGGCTGATCGACGATTTACCGGGGCGGCTCGATCCGGCGCAGCATCGTGGACGTCGCATTCGTGCCAGCGTGGCGCAGTGGCTTGAACTGCACCCGGCGCAGCGGCGTTCTCCCTGGGCCGATGAGTTGACTCGGTTGGCAGACAACGCGCTGGATAGCGTCGCCGGCCATTTGGTTAACCGCTTTGGTGAGGCGCAGTTAGCCCACCGACTGCCGGAATTACTGCCGGTAAATGGCCAACTGTTCCTCGGCAATAGCCTGATCGTGCGGCTGATCGATGCGCTGACCCGCTTGCCGGCCGGTTACCCGGTATTCAGCAATCGCGGGGCCAGCGGTATCGACGGCCTGATCTCCACGGCGGCTGGCGTACAGCGGGCAACCGCCAAACCGACGCTGGCAGTAGTGGGGGATCTCTCTGCGTTGTATGACCTGAACGCGCTGGCGCTGCTGCGCCAATGTTCTGCGCCGACGGTGCTGATCGTGGTGAATAACAACGGCGGCCAGATTTTCTCACTGTTGCCGACGCCGGAAGAAGATCGGCAGCGGTTTTACTGCATGCCGCAGGACGTCGAATTCAGCCATGCGGCGGCGATGTTCCAGCTGGCTTACGCCTGCCCGGAAAACTGGGGGCAACTGCTGCAGGCGGTGGAACAGGGCTGGCGCCATAGCGGTGCCACGCTGATTGAGCTGCAGGTGCCGCCGAGTGATGGTGCGCAGACGCTGCAGCATCTGGTGCAACAGATGGCGGAGCAATGATGCTGGCAACCAAAGTATTGCAACAGGGCGAGGCCGATCGCCCATGGCTGATCTGGCTGCACGGCCTGTTGGGCAATAATAATGAATGGCGAGTGATCGCTTCACGCTGTCCGGAATGGCCGTCGCTGGCGATCGACTTGCCCGGCCACGGGGATTCCGTTGCGGTAGTCTGCACCAGCTTTGACGATATCAGCGCGCAGATCAGCGCCACTCTGCAAATGCACGGCATCGAACGCTATTGGCTGGTGGGCTATTCGCTGGGCGGACGTATCGCCATGTATCACGCCTGCCACGGTGACACCCGTGGCTTACAGGGTGTCATTATTGAAGGGGGGAACCCAGGGCTGGCCGATGTCGCGCAGCGCGAGCAGCGGTTGGCGCATGATGCCGCCTGGGCCGAACGTTTTCGCCGTGAGCCACTCGCCGAGGTGCTGGCAGACTGGTATCAACAGCCGGTGTTCGCCAATCTCAGTGCGGTGCACCGTGAGGCGCTGATCGACGCCCGCTCAGACAATGCCGGCGCGGCCGTGGCGGACATGCTGGAAGCCACTTCGCTGGGCAGACAGCCCTCTCTGGCGCCACTGCTGCAACAACTGCCGGTCCCGCTGGTGGTGCTGTGTGGTGGTGACGATCACAAATTTCAACAGCTGGCGCGCGACGCCGGGCTGCCGTTACGCATCGTGCCGCAGGCCGGGCATAACTCGCACCTGGCCAATCCGCAAGATTTCGCCGCCGAGCTGCGCACTTTTCTCGTTAACCCTGGTTAAAGGAACAGAACATGCTCTATCCGAATGAAGAACAACTGTACGCCGCCATCGACTGGCAGGATTGCTCCGGTGATTTCGAAGATATCCTGTATCACAAGTCCAGCGACGGCATTGCCAAAATCACCATCAACCGTCCGCAGGTGCGCAATGCGTTCCGTCCGCATACGGTAAAAGAGATGATCGAAGCGTTGTCCAATGCCCGTTATGACGACGGGATCGGCACCATTATCCTTACCGGTGCCGGCGACAAGGCATTTTGCTCCGGTGGCGATCAGAAAGTACGCGGCGACTACGGCGGCTATCAGGACGACAGCGGTGTACATCACCTGAACGTGCTCGACTTCCAGCGTCAAATCCGCACCTGCCCGAAACCGATTGTGGCGATGGTCGCCGGCTATTCGATCGGCGGTGGCCACGTGTTGCATATGATGTGTGACCTGACCATTGCGGCGGACAACGCCATTTTCGGCCAGACCGGCCCGAAAGTCGGTTCTTTCGACGGCGGTTGGGGCGCTTCTTACATGGCGCGTATCGTCGGCCAGAAGAAAGCCCGCGAGATCTGGTTCCTGTGCCGTCAATATGACGCAGCCGCAGCACTGGACATGGGCCTGGTCAATACCGTGGTACCGCTGGCGGAGCTGGAAAAAGAAACCGTGCGCTGGTGCCGTGAAATGCTGCAGAACAGCCCGATGGCGCTGCGCTGCCTGAAAGCGGCCCTGAACGCCGACTGCGACGGTCAGGCCGGTTTGCAGGAATTGGCGGGTAACGCCACCATGCTGTTCTACATGACTGACGAAGGCCAGGAAGGGCGCAACGCGTTTAACGAAAAGCGCCAGCCTGACTTCAGCAAATTCAAGCGTAATCCGTAATGAACACGGCTAGACGTAACGCGGCCGTTTACCGTTACAGCCTGCTGATGGACGCTGGCGTCGTGCTGCGCAACCAGCGGCTGAAAACCCGCGATGGCTTGCTGATCCATCTGCAGCAGGGTGAACAGGAGGGCTGGGGTGAGATCGCGCCACTGCCGGAGTTCAGTCAGGAAACGCTGGCGCAGGCCGAACAGGCCGCACTGAGCTGGCTACAAAGCTGGCAAGGTGGGGCATTACCGGCAGAAAGCCCGTTACCTTCGGTGGCGTTCGGCATCAGCTGTGCATTGGCCGAGCTGGAGCAGCGGCTGCCGCTGCAGGCCGATTACCGCAAGGCGCCGCTGTGTACCGGTGACCCCGATGAGCTGTTCGAAGTATTGACCGCCTTGCCGGGGGAAAAGGTCGCCAAGGTGAAGGTCGGGCTGTATGAAGCGGTGCGCGACGGCATGATCGTCAACGTGCTGTTGGAAGCACTGCCGGACCTCAGACTGCGGCTGGACGCCAACCGCAGCTGGACGCGTGCCAAGGCCGATGGTTTCGCTAAATACGTCAACCCGGCGCTGCGTGACCGCATTGCTTTCCTTGAAGAACCTTGTAAAACCCGTGATGAATCGCGGGATTTCGCTCAGGCGACTGGCATTGCCATTGCCTGGGACGAAAGCGTGCGCGAGGCCGATTTTGTGGTGCAGGCGGAACCGGGCGTGGCAGCGATAGTGATTAAGCCGACGTTGGTCGGTAGCCTGACCCGTTGTCGTGCGTTGGTGGATCAGGCCCATGCGGTGGGGTTGACGGCGGTGATCAGTTCCAGCATTGAATCCAGCCTGGGGCTGACGCAGTTGGCGCGCATCGCGCACTGGCTGACGCCGGCCACCGTGCCTGGACTCGACACGCTGGATCTGATGCAGGCACAACTGCTGCGGCGCTGGCCGGACAGCAAGCTGCCGCTACTGGATCAGCAAGCGCTGGAGTGTGTATGGCGCAGTTAAATGACTGGCCATGGCGATATTGGGCGCAACGGCGTCCGCAGGCGACGGCGCTGATTGTCGGTCATCAGCCGGTGAGTTGGCTGGTGTTACGGCGTCAGGTGGATAAGCTGGCGGCGGATTTTCAGTACCAGGGGGTAGAGCCCGGTTGCGGCGTTGTGCTGTGTGGCAAGAACAGTTATCCGCTGTTGTTGGCCTATCTGGCGCTGTTGCAGTGTGGTGCACGACTGCTGCCGCTGAATCCGGCGCTGCCTGCTACCCTGCTGGCGACGCTGTTGCCCGAGCTGGATATCGATTTTGCCTTCAGCCCAGACGCGTTGCCGACCTTGCCGGCCAGCGTTATCCGCTTAAATCCTCCTTCTACCGAACCCCGTTGGCTGAATCCGCCGCGCTGGGATCCCCAACGGTTGGCCACGCTGACCCTGACCTCCGGCTCCAGCGGCAGACCGAAAGCGGCCGCACACAGTTTTGCCGGGCATCTCGCCAGCGCCGAAGGCGTGTTGCAGCTGATGGAGTTTCAACCTCGGGATCGTTGGCTGCTGTCGTTACCCTTGTTTCACGTGTCCGGGCAGGGCATTGTCTGGCGCTGGCTGAAGGCGGGTGCCACGCTGGTGGTGCGCGATATGCACCCGCTGGCGGATGCTTTGGCGGGCTGTACCCATGCCTCGCTGGTGCCGACTCAGCTTTGGCGTCTGCTGGCGCAACCGCTGGCAGGGCTGACGCTGAAAAAAGTGCTGCTGGGGGGCGCGATGATCCCGGTTGCGCTGACCGAACAGGCGGAGGCCGCGAGTATCCGCTGCTGGTGCGGTTATGGGCTGACCGAACTGGCTTCCACTGTGTGTGCCAAGCGCGCCGATGCACGGCCGGGTGTCGGCCTGCCGTTGGCCGGTCGGGAAATTAAGCTGGTGGATGAAGAAGTGTGGATCCGTGCGCAGAGTCTGGCGTTGGGATACTGGCGGCAGGGTGCGTTGCAGCCGCTCGTTGATCCGCAAGGCTGGTTCCATACCCGCGATCGCGGCGTTATGGAGCAGGGTGAGCTGCGGATTATCGGTCGGCTGGACAACCTGTTTTTCAGCGGTGGAGAAGGCATTCAGCCGGAGGATATTGAGCGTGTGTTGGCAGCTCATCCGCAGATTTTACAAGTGGTAGTGGTTCCGGTGAACGATGCCGAATTTGGTCAACGCCCGGTGGCGGTTATCGACAGTGAGCAGCCTCTTTCGCTGGAAGAACTGCTGGCCTGGTCGCAAGATCGGCTGGTGAACTTCCAGCGGCCAATGGCGCTGTTGCCGATGCCAAATGCGTTGAAAGCCGGCGGCATCAAGATCTCGCGCCGTCAGTTGCAGCAATGGGTGGCGGAGCAGATCTCCATCGAATAGGCAGCCTGGATCGAAACGTTATTTTCTGGCAGTGAGATAAAAAGGAAAAGCGGGGCCGATTGTTTCTGGCACCGCTTTTTTTCGGCCAAAACCGTCGCTCAGCGGTCGTGTTGCGCAGCGCTTTCCATTGATGTGCAGGGTTCTGTCGCCGGATTTTTCGTCAGGACAATCAGCAACAGCACCATCGAATTCAGGGCAATCACGATCTCCCAGGCCAACCAGAAATCCAGTCGGTCGGCTATCAGACTCAATCCCAGACTTAACACCGTGGACAGGCAAATGAACAGCACTTCGTTGAAGGCGAGGATGCGTGCCAGTTCTTTGCTTTCTGCCTGGGTCATGATCAGTGTGTTTCTTCTCACCCGAATATGGGAATGACAGAAGGCGATCATAAAAAGACAGATATAAACGGCGGGGAGACTTTTGAAAAACAAGGGTAAAAGCAGTCCGATAATAAAACCGCTGCCGAAAATAACATACACGGATTTTAAGGTTGGCACCCAAGATTGTGTATTTAGCATACTGCCTATAATGGCACCCAGCCCATAGGGGACGACGAGAATAGCATATGCGCTGACGGGGGCCCCTATATGAGTAAATAGAGCCGGATATAATGCGTTCAGGAACACGACGCAAATGTAGGGGAATAATGAGAGCAGTTCAATAATTCGTTTTTTGTCACCGAGGAAAAAAACATAGCCATTATGGTACATCGTCAGTTTTTTTGGTTCTGGTGTTGTTGACGCATCCACCTCATTGATAATGTCTCGGGGGATATAGCGGTTGATAACTAATGAAAGAGAGAAACAGATCAGGGCAATCAAACAAACGTTTTGAATGGATTTATCCTGCAAGATCAAAAATGCAATTCCGCCGGAAAGAAAAGTTATCCCTTGCCTGACCATTTCCAACAACCTGTTGGCGTGGTACAGCTTATGTTCAGGCAAGACCTTTTTCATGTAGGTGGAACGGATCACTTGGTCAGATGCACGTATCAGCGTAAACACCGCTGTGGATAACAAAATGACGATAAATGAAAGTAATGAGTCGTGCGTGGCTGGATTTATTATCAAAAAAACCAGCGCATTGAAGGCCCCCGCGACGTAAATAATATTGAGCATTTTTTTACATGTTGTTTTGTCTGTCAGGTGACCGATGTAGGGCAGGGCAAAAAAGGTGATGATATACCCTGACGACAGAACGACAGAAACCAGCAAGCTGGAATTGAACGTGCTCTCTATAAACCAGGCAATGGCAGTGAAGAATACTGCCATCGAAACGCCGGATGTGAATGCGGAGAGCAGAATGGGAAACATATCTTATATACCAAAGTAGTCGACTCGTTGACGAGGGATGTAGTTGCCTTCTTTTGAATAATACTCTTCTATTTCAAGACACTGAAGATCAATGGCATGTTTTATGTCATGTATGGCATTCAAAATGAAAGAGGTTTTTTCCAGCTCTCCGAGGCTAACCAGATGGCTATGTTCGTCGAGCAGGCGTGAATGGCCCAATTCGTAGTCGATTTGTGAATGTTGGAAGAATGGCTCAAGGGTACCTGGTTCAAGGTCATAGTGCTGCGTGATGTCCTCAATGGCTTTTGTGACTTCTGCCTGGTCAAAGTCATGAGACTCGATGACCTTGGCAATAAGGAATACGGTACTGGGGTGGGTTCTGAACAACGCGCTTATCATGCTGATTAAATTAAGCGTTGAGACCAAAGGAACCGAGCTTTCCACTTCGGCCTGTTTCATTCCCAGTTTCAGTAATGTCGACAATATAAAAGATTCATGCCCTGTTTCTTGCTGTTTGTATTCTGTTAAAACCATTTTTAGCTCGGGATTGTCTGTATTATCAATCGCAGCGTTAATGATGGATGGGAAGGCCTTTATATAATGGTAAGTTTCCATGAAAAAACCGATAAGGACGTTTCGGTTGGTATCGCCATACAGAAACTTATTAAATAAATGCGTTTCTTCGACCTGCTCCGCCCACATCTCACAGGCTTGGATAGCTTTGCCAAGAAAATCTTCATTAGCCGATTTTGTCTCGTTCCTAACCATGCCTATTTCGTTAAGAGAAGCGACCATCTCCTCGATACGCTGAATGGGGATATCTGTTTTACTTGAAATTTCAGCTACGGTGTTATGACCGGTGCAATAGCTGCGTATTTTATAAAAATCCCGGGCATCTTCCTTTTCCACTTCGTAAAGCCCTGCGGTAAAACGCAGATAGTATTCGTCATCTTCATTAGTGGTCCACAGGTTGTGAACGAATTTTGGAGAAGTCTGGTAGTTTTTATCCATGGCTTTTTCCTTTTATTCTGAAGGCAGGGCCGGTGCTTATGACTGGCCCTGCTTATTATGATCACCGGTTAGCCGCAGGTTGCGCCGCCCAGCTTCTTCGTGGATTTTTTGCTGATTTTTTTCAGTTTCATCACATTGATCCTTTTGTAGGGTTGGTATGCCTGACACCAGGCATCAGCATATTTCTCAGAAGTCAGTCGGAAGGGCAAAGGGAATGTGTTTTTTTGTACGAATCATTAGATGTTTATCACAATTCAACTAGCGAGGTTACTTTTTGTACTTTTTAGCCTTGCGTAATTGCATGCCGATATCTATGCACATAGAGGTGGGGAGAACAATGAATCCCGCACCATACCTGGGTTTTTCCGCTGTTCTCAAGTGTTTATGGTGTTTGGTTTGGCCAGGTGCTCGTTTTCGGCGCAGGGTAGATGGTTATAAAATACATTCAGAATGGTAATGGATGTCATTTGATGTAAAAGGTTTCAAAATCGGACGCCGAGTCTGATTTCAACGCCTTTATTTTCCGGTATAAAGCACCGACGAGATAATCAATCGGTGCTTTATACCTATAGCGGCTTTCCCATTCAGCGAGCTTGCGTGCATGGTATTAGCCGCAGGGGCAGTTTGTCTTCAGGACAGGTTTATTTCAGACCCAAAGCCTTGGCCACGCCGGCACCGTAGTTCGGGTGCACTTTGCTAAACAGATCAACCTGACGGCGCTGAATTTGTTCCGGCACCTGCGACAACTCACCGGCGATGCGGGTGAACATGCGCTGATGCTCTTCGGCACTCAACAGGTTGAACAGCGCGCGTGGCTGGCTGTAGTAATCATCGTCTTCACGGTGATTCCAGTGGTCGGCTGCGCCTTCGATGCTCAACGGCGGTTCGCTAAAGTCCGGTTGCTCCTGGAACAGACCGAAGCTGTTCGGCTCGTAGGTTGCTCCGTTGCCGCTGTTGCCATCCACGCGCATTGCACCGTCACGATGATAGTTGTGGAATGGGCATTTTGGACTGTTAACCGGGATTTGATGGTGGTTTACGCCCAGACGGTAACGCTGTGCATCTCCGTAAGAGAACAGGCGTCCCTGCAGCATTTTATCCGGAGAGAAACTGACGCCAGGGACCACGTTGGCTGGGTTCACCGCCATCTGTTCAACTTCGGAGAAGTAGTTTTCCGGGTTGCGATGCAGTTCGAAGAAACCCACGTCGATCAATGGGTAATCACCGTGTGGCCATACCTTGGTCAGGTCGAACGGGTTGTATGGAGTTTGGGAGGCTTCGTGTTCTGGCATAATCTGGATTTGCAGTTTCCAACGCGGGAAATCACCCCGTTCGATGGCCTCATACAGATCGCGCTGTGAGCTTTCACGATCCTTGGCGATGATCGCTTCCGCTTCATCATCCATCAGGTTCTCAATGCCCTGTTCGCAACGGAAGTGGAATTTCACCCAGAAGCGCTCGTTGTTGGCGTTGATAAAGCTGAAGGTATGGCTGCCGAAGCCGTGCATATGACGGTAGGATTTCGGAATGCCACGGTCGCTGAAGTCAATGGTCAACTGGTGCAGGCTTTCCGGTGACAGCGAGAAGAAATCCCACTTGTAGGTTGGATTACGCAGATTGGTGCGTGGATCGCGTTTGACCACGTGGTTAAGATCCGGGAATTTCAGTGGATCGCGCAGATAGAATACCGGTGTATCGTTACCTACCAGATCCCAGTTGCCTTCCTCGGTGTAAAACTTCATGGCGAAGCCACGAATGTCACGCTCGGCATCTGCGGCACCACGCTCACCGGCGACGGTGGAGAAGCGGATGAACATGTCAGTTTGCTTGCCGATTTCAGAAAAGATTTTTGCGCGGGTGTACTGGCTAATATCGTGAGTCACGGTGAAAGTGCCGTAGGCGCCGGAGCCTTTGGCGTGCATACGGCGCTCGGGGATCACTTCACGATCGAAATGGGCCAGTTTTTCCAGGAACCACACGTCCTGTAACAGCATCGGGCCGCGTTTGCCTGCGGTGATCACGTTATTATTATCGACAACCGGGGCGCCGGCTGCGGTAGTCAGTCCTTTCTTGCTCATCACTTGCTCCTTAAACTTAGTGCAATCGAGTGAAAACTCGGGCGAATTAAGCGTTCATCATCATAATTCAGCAGGGAATGGTTACCCTGACTTGGGTCAATGCCACTACTAGTTGTAGCCCTATTGAACGCTCGCGGCAAATAGGTCTGAGTTATCGTTGCCATTGCCTCAGTGGAGATGCGCTTTGCTTGCAAAACTTTACATTTGTTTGATTAATTAAGGATTTATCCCTTAAGGACTGGTTGTGCTTTGGTATAGACTTGTGACGGTATTATTACGGGTTAACTCATATCATTCGCAATGGATGAAGCAGCAAGAGGGATAGATGATGAAAAAGACTTTGGTGGCCTGCGCAGCAAGCATGCTGTTCGTGACCGGTGCGGCGAGCGCTCTCAGCCTGTCGGGTGAAGCCGGGCAGCACTACACCAACCTTGGCTTTGGCCAGGACACCGGGACCACCGGGTTGGGGCTAACCGGCAACTGGGCGCGCAGCGATCATAACGGCAACGTTGGCAGTCTCGGGTTGAATTTTGGCCTGCCGCTTGGGCCGCTGACCGCCACTGTGGGCGGCAAGGCACTGTATCTGAGTCCGAAAGACGGCGATAACGGTGGCGCATTGGCATTGGGCGGCGGCCTGGACTGGGCTATCAGCCGTTACTTCAGCCTGCATGGCGAAGGCTATTTTGCTCCGGATTCACTGACCAGCGGTGTGAAGGCGTATAACGAAGCCAGCGGCGGCCTGCGCTGGAATATATTCCGTCCGCTCAGCGTAGATGTAGGTTATCGCTACATTAAGATGGAAGGGAAAGACGGGCATCGTGACAACACCCTGGCCGATGGCCCCTATGTGGGTGTCGGTCTGAGCTTCTGATACCAACAACAAAGGGGCCAATCGGCCCCTTTGTTTTATTGACCAATCTATTACCCTACTGCAGGCAGGATGCCGCTGGCGATGCCCAACTGAATGGCAATCACCGTTATCCCGCAGACAAACACCAATGCCAATGCCGGTGTGCCACCCCAGACGCGGTATTTTGCCTGATGCTGCTGACGGGTTTTCCACACCAGTAGTGACGGTAATAACAGCGCCAGCACCGCCAGCGCGATGGCAGCAAAGCCCAGAGCCAACACAAAGCCACGTGGATAGAACAGGGCGAAAGCCAACGGCGGCAAGAAGGTAATGGCCCCGGTCTGCAGACGACCCCGCATGTTATCCTGGCGCTTAAACAGGTCAGCCAGGAAATCAAACAGTCCGAGCGCTACGCCGAGGAATGAAGTGGCCAGCGCCAGATCGGCAAACAGATGCACCGCCAGTTCGACGTGTGGGGATGCCACGACGTCACGTACTGCCTGCAACAGGCCGTTCAGACCGGCTTGCTGCGCCAAAATGCCCACGAAAGTGGTGGAGCTGATGCTGCCGAGCGTCGCCAACTGCCAGAAGATATAGGCCACCAGCGGAATGGCACTGCCGATAATGAATACCCAGCGCAGCTTGCGGATATTGCCGCCCATGTAGTTAACAATGCTGGGCACGCTGCCGTGGAAGCCAAACGAAGTGAAGATCACCGGGATGGCCGACAGCGCCAGTCCCTGTTCCAGCGGCAGGGTCATCAGGTTGGTTTGATGGATATTGGGTAACATCAGGCCCAGCATGACGATCAGGAACACCACTTTGGCACTGAACAGGATACGGTTAAACAAGTCGACCGAATGGGTGCCGATGCAGACGACGCCGCCTGCTACCAGAGTAAACAACAATACGCCGAGCGTGGTGGGGAAATCCTGTGAGGTCCATTGACTGATACTGGCCGCCAGCAATTCGCCGGCGCCGCTGATATAAGCGGCGGTCAGGGCATACATCAGGAACATCATGCTGAAACTGGTCAGCCATTGGCCCCCGCCGCCAAGGTAGCGTTTTGCCAGCGTGCCGAGGCCGGTACCGGCCTGCTCATGTTGATAAACCTCAACCAGCAGCAGCGCGGTATAACACATCAACAACCACAGTCCGACCAACAGACCCAGCGTGACGCCAAAGCCGACACCGGCAGCCGCCAGTGGCATCGCCAACATCCCTGCGCCAATGGTGGTTCCTGCCACGATAAAAACACTGCCAAGCGTGCGATTTTTCACGTTTTTCTCTACCAGCCAAAGATTTTGTAAAATTATAGGTAACCCATGCTATGTGCGGCAGGATAGTGGATGGATTATTTTGTGTCAAACAGGCGTTACGGAGGATGTTAACTTATGTTTACACCCCAATGGGCCGCGTGATATCGCAAAAAAGTGCCTTCGACAGAAATTATCCGCTGATGCTTAGTGAAAACTTATTTACGGGCTTCTATAGTGGAATGATCAGAAAATGTGGGAGAGATCAATGTTAAGGGTGGAGATGCTCAGCACCGGTGATGAGGTGCTGCATGGGCAAATTATAGATACCAACGCCGCTTGGCTGGCAGACTATCTGTTCCAGCAGGGTATGCCGATGAGCGGGCGCGAAACGGTGGGGGACAGTCTCTCCTCTTTGATCGAAACATTACAGGAGCGCAGTCACATCGCCGATGTGCTGATCGTTAACGGGGGCCTGGGGCCGACCAGTGACGATCTCAGCGCGCTGGCGGCGGCCACCGCTTGTGGCGTTGAGCTGGTTGAACATGCTGAATGGATGGCGCGTATTGAGGCTTATTTTGCCGAGCGTGGGCGGCCGATGGCGGCTTCAAACCGTAAACAGGCGCTGATCCCGGCTAACGCCGAGATGCTCGATAACCCGGTCGGTACCGCCTGTGGCTTCGCCTTGAAGCTGAACCGATGCACGATGTTTTTCACCCCTGGTGTGCCTTCTGAATTCAAAGTGATGGTCGAGCAGCAAATCGTACCGCGTCTGCGTGAGCGCTTTACCTTACCGGCACCCCCGCTGTGCCTGCGTTTAACCACCTTTGGCACCTCGGAGAGCGATCTGGCCGCCGCGCTGGATGGCATGCCGCTGCCGGCAGACGTGGTAATGGGCTACCGCTCTTCCAGCCCGATCATTGAACTGAAGTTAACCGGCCCGGTGACCCAGCGAGCAGCGATGGAGCAGGCATGGGAACGGGTGCGTCAGGTGGCGGGGGATAACACTCTGTTTGAGGGAACTGTTGGCCTGCCGGCAGTATTGACGCAACGCTTGAATCAGCAGGGGTTGAAGTTGGCACTGAGCGAACAGTTTAGCGCCGGCTTGATCAATCTGCAGTTACAGAGCGAGGGCGCGCCGCTGGCCGGTGGTGAGCTGCTGCCGGCGCACTGTGTGGAAACGCTGGAAACCACGTTGGCCCGCGCTCGTTCGCTGGCAGAACTGACCGGGGCACAGCTGGCGCTGGCGGTCAGTGCCATGAGCGGTGATCAGGTGAGCGTGGTGTTGCATACGCCAAAAGGCGGTATCGGGCAGACAGTGCGTTACCAGGCATCGCGTCATGGTTTGCGTCTGCGGCAGGAGTCGGTGGCAATGTTAGCGCTGGACATGTTGCGGCGCTGGCTAAACGGTGGGCCAGTATGTGGGAAAAACGGCTGGTTGGAGATCGTCGAGATTATCGAGTAGTGAATGCTTGATGGTAGTGATATATCCCTTATTAATCATAATATTATAAGGGGTTATCGCGTTGAGGACAGGCTGTTACAATTACTGCGGGTGCTTGAGACTATTCGTCTTGGGCATTGTGTGGCAAGGCGGATAGATGAAAGCCCCAAACTGACTCTCAATCAGAATGGGGCTGCCCTAACGCCTAGACACCGTTATGGTAGCCCCTTCACAGCAAGGAGGCAAGCCATGTATAAAAAGCATGCGCTATACGCGTTAATTGTTGTATGTATTACGGTTTTGGTATTTATCTGGATGATTAAAGATCGCTTTTGCGGATTGGAAATCTACCAGAAAGATATCACTATCCTGATGACGTTAACCTGTATGTGAAGCGGTAATCATAGGGCGGGGGAAACCCCGCCTTCTGGTCTCCAGGCGCGGTTTCCGGCACCCAACTTTTTAGAGTTCCAGTTCGATATCGGTCAGTGGCATACAGCAACAAGGCAGGATCTCACCGTCGTTGATAAACGCCAGCGGCTGCTGGTGATAAACCACTTCGCCTTTTACCAGCTTCAGGCGGCAGGCGCCGCAATAGCCGGAACGGCACTGGTATTCCACTTCAACGTCGTGCAATTCCAGCACGTCGAGCAGGCAGCCTTCACTTTTTGGGCAGGATAGCTGCGTACCTGTGGCACGCAGCGTCACGATTGATAATGCCATCGCTTAGAGTTCGAAGTCGCTCAGGTCGTCGGCATGCACTTCCGAGTCGATCTGGCCGACCAGGTAGGAGCTGACTTCCACTTCCTGCGGGGCAACCTGCACGTTATCAGACACTAACCAGGCGTTGATCCATGGGATCGGGTTAGAGCGGGTTGCGAACGGCAGGCCAAGGCCGACCGCCTGCATGCGGATGTTGGTGATGTATTCCACATACTGGCACAGGATGTCTTTGTTCAGGCCGATCATCGAGCCGTCACGGAACAGGTATTCCGCCCACTCTTTTTCCTGCTCGGCCGCCAGCACGAACAGGTCATAACATTGCTGCTGACACTCAACGGCAATTTCCGCCATCTCCGGGTCATCTGCGCCGGAGCGCATCAGGTTCAGCATATGCTGGGTACCGGTCAGGTGCAGCGCTTCGTCACGGGCGATCAGCTTGATGATTTTGGCATTGCCTTCCATCAATTCACGTTCCGCGAAGGCAAACGAACAGGCGAAGCTGACGTAGAAGCGGATGGCTTCCAGTGCGTTAACGCTCATCAGGCACAGATAGAGTTGTTTCTTCAATGCGCGCAGGGTAACGGTCACGGTTTTACCGTTGACCTGATGCGTGCCTTCACCCAGCAGATGATAGTAACCCGTCATCTCGATCAGATCGTCGTAGTAGCCGGAGATGTCTTTCGCGCGCTTGAGGATCTCTTCGTTGGTGACGATGTCGTCAAACACCACCGCCGGATCGTTGACGATGTTACGGATGATGTGGGTGTAGGAACGTGAGTGAATCGTCTCGGAGAAGGACCAGGTTTCTATCCAGGTTTCCAGCTCAGGGATCGAGATCAGCGGCAGCAGGGCGACGTTCGGGCTACGGCCCTGGATCGAATCCAGCAGCGTCTGATATTTCAGGTTGCTGATGAAAATGTGTTTTTCATGTTCCGGCAGCGCCTGATAGTCGATACGGTCGCGGGAAACGTCCACTTCTTCCGGACGCCAGAAGAAGGACAGTTGCTTCTCAATCAGTTTTTCGAAAATTTCATGTTTTTGCTGATCGAAACGCGCAACGTTAACCGACTGACCGAAAAACATCGGCTCCAGCAACTGGTTGTTTTTGTTCTGAGAAAATGTGGTGTAAGCCATAAGCCTGAATCCATCGTAACGTGGCTAAATGAAGGGGCCGGAAGAGTTCCGGCCCGCTGTGTCAAACTTTAGATCTTGCAGGCACCGCTTTCGCAGTCATCATCGCCACCTTTTGCCGGCAGCAAATCTTCCTGAATATCATCGGCACCGTCGCGGGTGTTCTGATAGTACAGCGTCTTGACACCAAACTTGTAGGTGGTGAGCAGGTCTTTCAACAGCTGCTTCATTGGCACCTTGCCACCCGGGAAACGCGTTGGGTCATAGTTGGTGTTGGCCGAGATCGACTGGTCGATAAACTTCTGCATCAGACCAACCAACTGCAGATAGCCGTCGTTGTTCGGCATTTCCCACAGCAGTTCGTAGTCGTTTTTCAGACGCTCATATTCTGGTACCACCTGGCGCAGAATACCGTCTTTAGACGCTTTGATACTGATGTGACCGCGTGGCGGCTCAATGCCGTTAGTGGCGTTGGAAATCTGCGAAGAGGTTTCCGAAGGCATCAGCGCCGACAGGGTAGAGTTGCGCAGACCGGTTTCCTTGATCTCTTTACGCAGGCTTTCCCAGTCGTAGTGCAGTGGCTCCTGGCAGATGACATCCAGATCTTTCTTGTAGGTGTCGATCGGCAGGATGCCCTGTGAATACGTGGTTTCATTGAACCACGGGCAGGCGCCTTGTTCCTGAGCCAGACGGTTCGAGGCCTTCAGCAGGTAGTACTGGATGGCTTCGAAAGTCTTGTGGGTCAGGGCGTTAGCGCTGCCGTCGGAGTAGCGTACGCCGTTCTTCGCCAGGTAGTAAGCGTAGTTGATCACGCCGATACCCAGGGTGCGACGACCCATAGCACCACGGTGAGCGGCTTTGATTGGGTAGTCCTGGTAGTCCAGCAGGGCATCCAGAGCACGTACTGCCAGGGTAGCCAGCTCTTCCAGATCGTCCAGGCTTTCGATAGCACCCAGGTTAAAGGCGGACAGCGTACACAGGGCAATTTCGCCGTTTTCGTCGTTGACGTCATCCAGCGGCTTGGTCGGCAGGGCGATTTCCAGGCACAGGTTGGACTGGCGTACCGGCGCGATCTGCGGATCAAACGGGCTGTGGGTGTTGCAGTGGTCAACGTTCTGGATGTAGATGCGGCCGGTAGAGGCACGTTCCTGCATCATCAGCGAGAACAGTTCAACCGCTTTCACTCGTTTCTGGCGGATGCTGCTGTCTTGTTCGTACTGGGTGTACAGACGTTCGAATTCGTCCTGATTGGCGAAGAACGCGTCATACAGCCCCGGCACGTCAGACGGGCTGAACAGGGTGATGTCCTGGCCCTTGATCAGGCGCTGGTACATCAGGCGGTTCAACTGCACGCCGTAATCCATGTGGCGCACGCGGTTGCCTTCAACGCCACGGTTGTTCTTCAGCACCAACAGGCTTTCAACTTCCAGATGCCACATCGGGTAGAACAGCGTAGCTGCACCACCACGCACGCCGCCCTGAGAACAGGACTTCACCGCGGTCTGGAAATGTTTGTAGAACGGGATACAGCCGGTATGGAAGGCTTCACCACCGCGGATTGGGCTGCCCAGCGCACGAATACGACCGGCATTGATACCGATACCGGCGCGTTGCGAAACGTATTTCACAATGGCGCTGGAAGTGGCGTTGATGGAATCCAGGCTGTCGCCGCACTCGATCAGCACGCAAGAGCTGAACTGGCGGGTTGGGGTGCGCACGCCGGACATGATTGGCGTAGGCAGTGAAATCTTGAAGGTGGAGATCGCGTCGTAGAAACGTTTAACGTAGTCCAGACGGGTATCACGCGGATAGTTGGAGAACAGGCACGCGGCCACCAGGATATACAGGAACTGTGCGCTCTCGTAGATCTCGCCGCTAACGCGGTTCTGCACCAGATACTTCCCTTCCAGCTGCTTAACGGCTGCGTAGGAGAAGTTCATATCACGCCAGTGATCGATAAAGGAGTCCATCTGCTCGAACTCTTCAGTGCTGTAGTCTTCCAGCAGATGCTTATCGTACTTGCCCATTTCTACCATGCGCGTTACGTGAGCGAGCAGCTTCGGTGGCTCGAATTGGTCGTAAGCTTTTTTACGCAGATGGAAGATGGCCAGGCGTGCTGCCAGATACTGATAGTCCGGCGCATCGCGCGAGATCAGGTCGGCTGCCGCTTTGATAATGGTTTCATGAATATCAGCAGTTTTGATGCCGTCATAAAACTGAATATGGGAACGCAACTCTACTTGAGAAACCGAGACGTTGTTTAACCCTTCCGCGGCCCAGTCGATGACACGGTGGATTTTGTCGAGGTTGATGCGCTCTTTACGGCCATCGCGTTTAGTTACAAGCAGACTTTGGTTCATGTGGTGTTTTACCTGTCCGTATGGTGCCCCTAAGCAGAAGTGTAGTAGCTCTGCTCAGTATGTAAACACTATATATAGGGGTTGTATGTCGGTGAGGTAACAAGATAGTGAGAAAACAGGGCGTTTGCAAGTGAACAAAAGTGACCTAATTTGTGGATAACTTGGGGGTGAAATGTGACTTGTCTTTCGCAGTGCGCGCTGTGACTGGCGCGACAAGCTTGTCAATAAGCGGGATAAGAATTTCCTTAGAATCAGAAAAACGTGATCGTTTGCCGCTTTATTAAACGTTAGAAAAAAACGGCATATTGATCTGATTTAATATTCTTAAAAACTGTTTACAACGGTGATTTTGATCGAAAGCGGAAAAATCAGGTATTTATCTTAATGTTATCGGCGCACCGGAACAGACAAGCCAGTCCCGGCGCGCTTTGGAAGGCTCAGCCTTCGTGCTGAGTATGTACCATATAGTTCACATCAACGTTGCGGCCAAGCTTGAAATGGTCGGTGATTGGGTTGTAATGCAGGCCAATCATATGCTTTTCGCGCAACGGCGTGCCGTCAACCCAGCCGATCAACTCAGAAGGGCGGATGAACTTCTTATGGTCATGGGTGCCCTGTGGCACCATCTTCAGAATATATTCCGCACCGACCACCGCCATCAGCCAGGCTTTGGTGTTGCGGTTAATGGTGGAGAAAAACACGTGGCCACCCGGTTTGACCAGGTGAGCGCAGGCGCGTACCACCGAAGCCGGATCGGGAACGTGCTCCAGCATTTCCATGCAGGTCACTACGTCATAGCGTTGTGGGTTGGCCTGCGCATGGCTCTCCACCGTTTCCTGTATGTAGTTTACATTCACGCCGCTTTCCAGTGCGTGCAGCCGGGCAACCTGCAGCGGCTCGGCGCCCATGTCCAGCCCGGTGACCTGTGCGCCTTCTCGCGCCATGCTTTCCGCCAAAATGCCGCCGCCGCAGCCCACGTCGAGGACGGTTTTGTCAAAAATGCCGCCGGCGCGCTGCAGGATGTAGTTCAGACGCAGCGGGTTGATACGGTGCAGCGGCTTGAATTCACCTTCCAAATCCCACCAGCGTGAGGCCACGGCCTCGAACTTGGCGATTTCATGATGGTCTACGTTTTGCGCTTGGCTGGATGATTCTGCATTCATGGGCGTATTTGGCTCCTGGTTCTCGTTGCGCGGATTATACATGTTCCGGCGCAGCACCGTCTGCGTCGATGCATTTTTACTGCACATATATGCATAATTTAAGTTAAACAGCGGCGGTTATTTTCCCGTAAAGCGTGCTTTGTGATATAGTTTTACACCTTTGCCACTATGGCAGCGGGCAGATGAATCATTAGTAGAGGGATAGCAGCTCCATGAGCGACCTTGCCAGAGAAATCACACCGGTAAACATCGAAGACGAGTTGAAAAACTCGTATCTGGACTACGCGATGTCCGTAATTGTCGGACGTGCGCTGCCAGATGTTCGTGATGGACTGAAGCCGGTGCACCGTCGCGTTTTGTTCGCGATGAGTGTATTGGGTAACGACTGGAATAAACCATACAAAAAATCGGCCCGTGTCGTCGGGGACGTAATCGGTAAATATCACCCACACGGTGACAGCGCGGTTTACGACACCATCGTGCGTATGGCTCAACCGTTTTCGCTGCGCTATATGCTGGTGGACGGTCAGGGTAACTTCGGTTCTGTCGATGGCGACTCCGCCGCGGCGATGCGTTATACCGAAGTGCGCATGTCCAAAATTGCTCACGAACTGCTGGCGGATCTGGAAAAAGAAACCGTCGACTTTGTGCCTAACTATGATGGCACCGAGCAGATCCCAGCCGTCATGCCAACCAAGATCCCGAACCTGCTGGTTAACGGCTCGTCGGGCATCGCCGTGGGCATGGCCACCAACATTCCGCCGCATAACCTGTCAGAGGTTGTCAACGGCTGCCTGGCTTATATCGATGATGAAAACATCAGCATCGAAGGCCTGATGGAGCACATCCCGGGGCCGGACTTCCCGACTGCGGCGATCATCAACGGCCGCCGCGGCATCGAAGAAGCCTACCGCACCGGGCGCGGCAAAATCTATTTGCGCGCACGCGCCGAAGTAGAAGCCGATGCCAAAACCGGTCGCGAGACCATCATTGTTCACGAGATCCCGTATCAGGTGAACAAGGCGCGTCTGATTGAGAAGATCGCCGAACTGGTCAAAGAAAAACGCGTGGAAGGTATCAGCGCGCTGCGTGATGAGTCCGACAAAGACGGCATGCGTATCGTGGTTGAAATCAAGCGCGACGCGGTCGGTGAAGTGGTACTGAACAATCTGTACTCGCTGACGCAACTGCAGGTCACCTTCGGTATCAACATGGTGGCATTGCATCAGGGTCAGCCAAAACTGCTGAACCTGAAAGACATTCTGAAGGCGTTTGTCCGCCACCGCCGCGAAGTGGTGACTCGTCGTACCATCTTCGAACTGCGTAAAGCCCGCGATCGTGCCCATATCCTGGAAGCGTTGGCTATCGCCCTGGCTAACATCGATCCGATCATCGAAATGATCCGTCGTGCGTCAACCCCTGCGGAAGCCAAAATCTCGCTGGTGGCTCAGGCGTGGGAGCTGGGTAATGTGGCTGCAATGCTGGAGCGAGCCGGTGACAACGCCGCTCGTCCTGAGTGGCTGGAACCGGAGTTCGGCATCCGTGACGGTAAATACCATCTGACCGAGCAGCAAGCTCAGGCGATTCTGGATCTGCGTCTGCAGAAACTGACCGGCCTGGAGCATGAAAAGCTGCTGGACGAATATAAAGAGCTGCTGACGGCGATTGCCGAGCTGATCTTTATTCTGGAAAACCCAGACCGTCTGATGGAAGTGATCCGCGAAGAGCTGGTGGCAGTCAAAGAGCTGTACAACGACGGCCGCCGCACCGAGATCACCGCCAATACTTCAGATATTAATATCGAAGACCTGATCAACCAGGAAGACGTGGTCGTTACGCTGTCGCACCAGGGCTATGTGAAGTATCAGCCTCTGACTGACTATGAAGCGCAACGCCGCGGTGGTAAAGGCAAGTCAGCGGCACGTATTAAAGAAGAAGACTTTATCGATCGTCTGTTGGTGGCTAACACCCACGATACGATCCTGTGCTTCTCCAGCCGTGGTCGCCTGTACTGGATGAAGGTGTACCAACTGCCTGAAGCCAGCCGTGGCGCGCGTGGTCGTCCAATCGTCAACTTGTTGCCGCTGGAAGCCAATGAGCGTATCACCGCCATTCTGCCAGTGCGTGAGTATGAAGAAGGGCGTCACGTGTTTATGGCTACCGCCAGCGGCACCGTGAAGAAAACCGCGTTGACCGATTTCAGCCGCCCACGCAGCGCCGGCATCATCGCCGTTAACCTCAATGAGGGTGACGAGCTGATTGGTGTTGACCTGACCGACGGCAGCAACGAAGTCATGCTGTTCTCCGCCAACGGTAAAGTGGTGCGCTTCCCGGAAACGCAGGTGCGTTCAATGGGCCGTACTGCTACCGGCGTGCGCGGTATCAATCTGGGTGAAGGCGACAGCGTTATTTCCCTGATTGTGCCACGTGGTGAGGGCGATATTCTGACCGTCACCCAGAACGGCTACGGTAAACGTACTGCGGTTACCGAGTATCCGACCAAGTCACGCGCCACCCAAGGGGTTATCTCCATTAAGGTGAGCGAGCGTAATGGTCAGGTAGTGGGTGCGGTTCAGGTGGATACCACCGATCAGATCATGATGATCACCGATGCCGGTACGCTGGTGCGTACCCGCGTATCGGAAGTCAGCGTGGTCGGGCGTAATACCCAGGGTGTTACGCTGATCCGTACTGCGGAAGACGAGAACGTCGTCGGTCTGCAGCGCGTTGCCGAACCGGTGGAAGATGAAGAGCTGGACAGCCTCGAACCGGGTGCGGAAGTTGCAGAAGAAGACGCTGCACCGCTGGATGAAGGCGATGATGATTCTGAAGCGTCAGATGACGTGGAAGATGACAACGCCTAAGTGGTAGGGGCTGGCTTGCCGCCCCTGTCGCACTGAGGTTAAAAGGGCCTGGCAGCGATGCTAGGCCCTTTTTCAGTTATATGGTTTAATTGCCGGACCCAAGTCAGAGATCCCGGCTCTGATATGAACGCGCTGGTCGCCACTCACTTTTGTATGGTATCCGATTGAAATATTTAGCTTCTTTTCGCACCACGTTAAAGATATCCCGCTATTTGTTCCGGGTGCTGGCGATAATGCTGTGGTCGTTGGGGGCGTTGCTCACCACCTTCTATATCCTGAATATCCTGCACCAGAAAGAGTCTGACATTCGACAGGACTACAATCTGAATTTCGATCAGGCGCAGGGCTATATCCGCCATTCTGCCGATATAATGCGTGATATCAAATATATGGCGGAAAACCGCCTCAACGGCTCAGTCAGTAGCCTGGACATGTTCAGCGGTATTTTCCCCGGCAAGAACACTCCACTGGAGTTTGTACCACTGTATTCAGAGTCCAACTGTTCACTTAATACCACTTATCGCAGCTCGCTCAATTCACTGAGCGGACTGATTCAGTATTGGAAAGAGAATTTCGTTGCGGCCTACGATCTCAACCGGGTGTTTTTCATCGACGGTGACACTTTATGCATGGCGGAGTTTGGTGGCAGCAGCAGCGGTGTGGCCAACCGAGCCGACGCGCTGAAAACCCTGCATGAGCGCATCCTCAAATACCGTAATGCCAAGAACCAGGACAAAGACAATAATCTGTACTGGATCAGCCCAAGCCAGCAGCGGCCGGATGTCGGTTATCTGTATGTGCTGACGCCTATCTATATTGGTAACAAGCTTGAGGCGCTGCTGGGTATTGAGCAGACTATTCGTCTGGAAGACTTTGTCACCGCAGGCAGCTTGCCGACCGGTGTAACCCTGCTGGATGAGAATAACCAACCGATATTGCGGCTGGTGGATGGCGAGCGCGATGCGCAGGCCCCCGGCAGCTATCCGGACGATCCGGCTTACTTTGGCTATGTAGATAACTACCGCGACCTGATCATGAAGAAGGCGCTGCCGCCGTCATCGCTCAGTATTGTTTATGCCGTGCCGGTGCAGACGGTGGTTGAACGCTTCAGGATGTTAATCCTCAATGCAGTACTGCTGAATCTGCTGTCCGCCATTGTGCTGTTCAGCCTGGCCTGGCTGTTTGAGCGAAAAATGTTCCTGCCGGCGGAAGACAACGCTTTCCGGCTGGAGGAGCATGAGCAGTTCAACCGTAAGATTGTCGCCTCGGCACCTGTGGGCATTTGTATTCTGCGCATCAGTGACGGTACCAACATTCTGAGTAATGAGCTGGCACACAACTATATCAACCTGCTGACTCACGAAGACCGTGACCGCATTACACGCATCATCTGCGAACAACAGGTGAATTTTGTCGATGTGATGACCAGTAATAACAATAATCTGCAAATCAGCTTTGTTCATTCCCGTTACCGCAACGAGGATGTGGCGATCTGCGTGCTGGTGGACGTTAGCGCACGTGTGAAAATGGAAGAGTCGCTACAGGAGATGGCGGCGGCGGCAGAGCAGGCCAGTCAATCCAAATCGATGTTCCTGGCGACCGTCAGCCACGAGTTGCGTACGCCGCTGTACGGCATTATCGGCAACCTCGATTTATTGCAGACCAAGGCGTTGCCGCAGGGCGTTGATCGACTGGTCAATGCGATGAACAACTCGTCCGGGCTGTTGTTGAAGATCATCAGCGACATCCTGGACTTCTCGAAAATTGAATCCGAGCAGTTGAAGATTGAACCGCGTGAGTTCTCCTGCCTGGAGGTGATCACCCACATCGCCGGCAACTATTTGCCGCTGGTGGTGAAGAAACGGTTGGGGTTGTACTGTTTTATCGAGCAGAACGTGCCGGAGCGCATTTCCGGCGATCCGGTGCGTTTGCAGCAGGTACTGTCGAACTTGTTGAACAACGCGATTAAGTTTACCGATACCGGCTGCATCATTCTGCAAGTCTGTACGCGTGGTAGCTATCTGGAATTCAGCGTTCGCGATACCGGGGTCGGCATTCCGGAGAAAGAAATCACCCGCCTGTTCGACCCGTTCTTCCAGGTCGGCAGTGGTGTGCAACGCCATTTCCAGGGCACCGGGCTGGGGTTGGCGATTTGCGAAAAGCTGATCAACATGATGGATGGCGACATTGCCGTTGAATCCGAGCCGGGATTAGGCAGTCTGTTCACCATTCGCATTCCGCTGTTTAACGCCCAGTTCCCGATCCCGCAGCCCAGCGATACCTGGCAAGGTAAAACTCTGTGGCTGGATATCCGCAACCAGCGGTTGGAAAGTTACCTGATGGAGATCCTTGGTGGTTATGGAGCTACGGTACTGCGTCACCAGGGGCAGGATACCGCCGTAGGGGATGTGATGCTCAGCGATCACCCACTGATGGTCAATACGCCACTGCTGGCGCAGATCCAGTTCACTACCGAGCATATTGGCCCGTCGCAGGAAACCCGGCCGGGCTATTGGATGCACAGTACCTCAACGCCACGTGAAACCCTGGCGCTGCTCAACCGTTTGTTTGGTACCCGTGATGAAAGCGGCAATAGCCTGATGCAATTACCGGTACCGGCCAAGGCCAGCAGGGTAGACAACGGGGATATTCATTTGCTGGTGGTGGATGACCACCCGATTAACCGCCGGTTGCTGTCCGACCAGCTTGGCTCATTGGGCTATCAGGTGGTGACCGCCAATGATGGAGTAGATGCACTCGACGTACTGAATCGCAATACTGTCGATATCGTGCTGACCGACGTCAACATGCCCAACATGGATGGCTATCTTTTGACCCAGCGTTTGCGCCAGTTGCACTTTACCGCTCCGGTGATCGGCGTGACGGCGAATGCCCTGGCGGAGCAGAAGCAGCGCTGTATTGAGGCGGGGATGGATAACTGCCTGTCGAAACCGGTGACGCTGGAAACGCTGGAGCAGACTTTGGGGTATTACAGCCAGCAGGTACGCCGTACGCGGGCTGAGTCAGAAGACGTCTGAAAGCAAAAGGGCGCAGCAAAATGCCGCGCCCTCTGTTAACTACCGGGATTTTAGTCTTTGTCCAGCGGTGCCATGCTGACAGAGGAGAGGTAGTTGAGCAGCGCAATATCGTTCTCAACACCCAACTTCATCATCGCCGATTTCTTTTGGCTACTGATGGTTTTGATGCTGCGATTGAGCTTCTTGGCGATCTCGGTCACCAGGAAACCTTCGGCGAACAGGCGCAGTACTTCGCTCTCTTTCGGTGACAGACGCTTATCACCGTAACCGCTGGCGCTGATCCTCTCCAACAGTTTGGAGACGCTTTCCGGCGTGAACTTCTTGCCTTTCTGCAATGCGGCCAGCGCTTTCGGCAGGTCGGTCGGCGCACCCTGTTTCAGCACGATGCCTTCGATATCCAGATCCAGCACGGCGCTAAGAATAGCCGGGTTGTTGTTCATGGTCAGAACGATGATCGACAACTGCGGATAATGGCGTTTGATGTATTTGATCAGCGTAATGCCGTCGCCATACTTATCACCCGGCATCGAAAGGTCGGTGATCAGGACGTTCGCGTCCAGTTTGGACAGATTGTTGATCAGTGCTGTTGAGTCTTCAAACTCCCCAACGACATTCACCCATTCAATTTGCTCAAGTGACTTCCGGATGCCAAACAGTACGATAGGATGGTCATCAGCAATAATTACGTTCAGGTTATTCATGTTGTTGGCTACCTTGCTGCAGCAGTCTACTGACGAAAAAATCAATCTGACTGATGTTATTCTCGATCTTGAGCGCATCACCGTCTGCGATGTGCTGTTCTAACGATTCACACAGTTGCTTGCCGGGAAGCAGATTTAACATGGCAAACACGCCTTTCAGGCGGTGTGCTGTCTGTGACAGAGCATTGAAATCACTGCTGCCCGCCTCAGTATACAGTTTTTTGACATCGTCGGGTACTGTATCAATAAATAGGCCATAGTAATCACTTGATTTCAATTGTTTTTCATAGAGTTGGATGTCATCGGCGGTCAGTGAAAGCGCGCTTTCCTGCTGTTCCAACGCGGCCATTTGCTGCTCAATCAGCATCAGCACGGCGTCTATCATCGCACCACTCAGGTTATAGTTTACCCGAATATACCGTTTTTCAAGCTGCTGCCATCCGGCTTCATCGCTGGTCAGCAACAGGGTGTAATCGTCTGCTCTTTGCGGGTTATCGGTCAGCAATACGTCGTAGTCGCGATTAATCTGGCGTTCGTCGGCAACGATGCAGCTTGCACCGTAGGCGTGCAACAGATGGGTGACGATGCCACGCACTTCTTCAGAAGTGATGTCCAACAATGCGGTCACACCGTCGAGCAGCTTTTCCTGCGCTTCCGTCTCTTTTTTCTCCATTTCCATCGGCACGCGGATGGTGTAGCGGGTGCCGATATCAATCTTGCTGCGGATATCCAACTGGCCATTGAGCTTTTTGCACAGTTGATTACACAGAAAGAAGGTGAGGCCGGAGCCGTGATTAAAACGATCCACCAGCGTCTGGCTAAGGAACGGATAGTTCAGGTTGCTGATCTCTTCGTTGGAAATGCCTGACCCGGTGTCATTGATATGGAACACCAGGCGATCGGGATGCTCGGGCTCATGATCGATCACCAGCGAAATCTTGCCGCAGGCGGTAGTGATAATGGCGTAATGCACCAGCAGTGAGATCACCTTGCGCAGTGCATTGGCATCCCCGATATATTGCTGTTCGACATCAAGATGGAAATGATTGAACAACGACAGACCTTTTTGATTGATGGATGGCAGGGCTTCCTGCAGTAATTCATCTATCAGGGCCGATGGGCTAAAGGGGTGACGCGAAGGCTGCCAGTCCTGGGTTTCCAGCCGGGTGAGCAGGGTGATGTTTTCAATCAGCCCCAGCACCGTCGACGATTGTACCGTCAGTTGCTTCAATAGCGCTTGTTGCTGTTCTTCATCCGCTTGCGTACGCAGGCGATCGGCCAGATCGTGCATCTGGCGCACCGGCTGGCTCAGCTCAATGCCCAGGTTATGCAGCATCAGTTTGCGTGCCTGGACATTTTTATCGTACTCGCGCTGCGCCTGCTGCAACCGCTTGTTCACCATCACTTCCTTGTCCTGATCGTTGAGCAGGAACAGGTAGGTTTCCGGCGACAGTTGGCTGCGGAAAATGCGGATCTCATACACTTCATTGTTGACCGTAGCCTGAATAACGCCGTGATGCTGTTCGGCCATATGGGCGATTTTTTGCAGGCTTAAATGTGGCAACAGGTGTTGGGCGATCTTGTTACTGGCGATCACCGTATTGCTGGCGAAGTTGTACACCAGCAGGCCGGAAGGCAGGCTGGCGATGATTTCCTGATTCAGTGCGCGTTCGGCTTCAAGTTCAACCGCCATATTCTCGCTCGGGCGGATATATTGGCGACGGATAAAGTAAATACCCACCAACGACAGCGCCAACAGCAACAGATTGATGGCGATCAGCCAGATATTGTTCCGCAGCAGGTCGATCGCCAGGCTGATAGCGGAGACGCGGTAAACCACTTTCAGCGGCGAATTAGGCAGGGGAGCGCTGAACTCCACCCAACTGCCACTCATTGCTATGCCGGTGCTGGTCGCCGTATCCAACGGCAAGGTTCCGTCATCCATGCTGCTATCGTCAGGCAACAGCATGAAGTTGGCGCGCGCCATATTAATGGGGATGATGTCGTTAATCGGCAGGTCGAAGGCGATCACCGTGGCCAAATGACCCGGCTGGTTAAAAGTGGTGCGGATTGAAAACGAATAGGTGTTCTGGAAGCGTTGTTTGCGCAACGCGGAAAAACTTTCACGCTCGTCGAGCATATTGGCCTGTTGCAGCATTTCGGCCCGACGATCCTCTGCCGAGGTTGTCAGATAGCTTTCCTTGAAGCGTGAGGCCAGTTCTTTCAGCGGCTGGGTGGTGATCAGACTCAGGCTGTTATCTTGCCCGTTAAGGTAATACATGGCGTAATTTTCAGTCTTGGCCCCCCAACGGGTGTCCAGATAGTCTGAAATATTGGCGATCATCGCCAGAGTGCTTTCTTCATGACTGCCAAAAATAACCGCGTCGGTCTTTTTATGCGGCTTCTCCAGGTAATAAACGTCCGGGCGCAGCCGGGTTTCCTGCAGGCTGGGATCGACATTCAATGACGGCGCATTACCGAATTTGTCGTAGATCTGATAAGTGATGTAGCGGTAGTTGTCGATACGCTTTTGCAGGCCGTTGGCGATGCTGTTCAGCGCGTATTTCTTTTCTGCCAGCCAGGCGTTGGTGTAGTTGTAGCCATACAAGCCGATGGCTATCGTCAGCAGTACGGAAAATAACAGGAAGCAGCGGGTAATATTGCTTGAGCTGATGGTCAGTTGTTTATTTTGCATAGTTGACTGCGCATTCCTGAATCAACGGGTTATGGCCCGGGCACTGGCGGTGACTGCCAGGAGTAATACTGCAACGCAGGCAAAGGCCGCCGTCAGGCTGGAGAACTGGGCGATAAAGCCGATCAGTGCCGGTCCGGCGAGAATGCCGGCATAGCCCACGGTGGTCACTGAGGCGATGGCCAGATTGGCCGGCATATCATGTTGGTTGCCCGCCGCACTGAACAGGATTGGCACCACGTTGGAAGCCCCCAGGCCCACCAGCATAAACCCAATCAGTGAAACCATGGCGTTGTTGAACACAATGGCCAGGCTCAGGCCAATGGCCGCACACAGGCTACCCAGCAGCAATACCTTATATCTGCCCAGCCGGTTCACTACCCAATCGCCGTTCAACCTGCCGATAGTCATGGTGATGGAGAACAGCGCATAGCCTAATCCTGCCTGGCTATGGTCAACCCCACGCAGGGTGGTGAGGAACAGGGCGCTCCAGTCGAGCATCGAGCCTTCCGCCAGGAACATAATGAAGCACAGGATACCGATAAACATCACCCAGCCACGAGGCAGCACGAACATCGGCCCGCCTTCTTCACCGCCGCTTTCGCGCAATAAATTGCGACTGGCCAGCATCAGCAGCGCGGCAATGGTCAATACGGTGACCCAGGTTGCCAGCAAGGGTGACAGCCCCAGCCACAGCATCAGGCTGACGCCGCCGGCACCGGCGATACCGCCAACGCTGAAGAAACCATGGAAACCGGACATCATTGCCTTGCCGCTGGCGCGCTCGACTACCACCGCCTGCACATTCATTGCCACGTCGATCATGCCGATCGCTGCACCAAACAGCAGCAGGGCCAACGCCATACCGGTGGTGGTGTTCATCAGAACCAGCAGGGGCAAATCAATACACAGCGCCAGGCCAGCGAGCAGGATCACCGGTCGACAGCCCAACCTGCCGGTCAGGAAGCCGGTTAACGGCATCGCTAACATCGAACCTGCGCCAATGCACAGCAGCAGCAGACCCAGCGAGCCATCGTCTATGCCGATACGTGCTTTGGCAAACGGCACCAAGGGTGCCCAGGCGGCCATACCAAAGCCGGCGACAAAGAAAGCCAACCGAGTTGCAATCTGGGCCGGGACGCCGGGTTTTTGCTGTTCATTACACAAGGTGGATGTCATGTGGGCATAAGGATCTATTGTGGAAATGCGGGCTGAAAGTTATGGAGTGTTTTTATCACAATCCGCGATCCGGGTCGAAAGGATTCGCGCTGTCATCGGCCTTTGCGCCTGCTCGTCGCTCCAGCCACAAGGCAATGACTTGCACAATGTACCGCTTTTGTTGCTCATCCAGCGCTTGCCCCTGGGGAATGTCATGCCACTTGGCCAGACAGCCCCGGCAACAGGTGGCGGTGGCATGCTGAGCGACAAATACCGGATGGCCACGCATCGGGGTTTGCTTACCGTCATTTTTCGGGAAAGGGGCCGCCAGCCGTTGCTCGATAAAATCTCGTGCGTGGCTGAGGATCAGCGGCAACCCTTTGGTATCAAAGTAAAGTTGGTCTTTGGGGTTCAGGCGGAACCTGGCGCGGAAAGGGGAGCTTTGCAGCCGACGCCATAACGCTTCGGGTTGAAATAGCATGGGTCATCTCTTCGGGATATTTTGCACAGGCTATCAAAATAGGCAGGATGAGCCAATGTTGCTTCCCCAAACCGAATGCCGACTTAAGCTGAAGGTGTTTTAGCAATAAAACGCTCTCCTAATTAATGCGATTAATTCATAGCCTAAATCAGGCTAATAAATTAGCGATTAGTGCGAAAGTTAATTAGGGGGATAATATCTATAGGTGATTATTTTTTGGCAAAAAGTGCGGATAAAGATGAAATGTGAAGAAAATGTAAAATAATAAAAAACCGGCCAGAAGCCGGTCGAAATGTACAAAAATTATCTTACAGATAATGAAGGTAATAATGAAAATAATGATGATAGCGGGATTATTATAACGTCAGAGATATGAGATGTTTTTGGCACAATGTGCTTATCAGTGGTGAGTTTTGTATATCAGTCTGTTTTTTCTTAAAGTTTTGTATAACTAACTGATTTTATATCTATAAATGTATTTTTTGGCATTGTGTGCCTTATTTTGTTTGTCTGTAATGTTTTGTGGAAGTTCGCGCAAATTTACATTTGGAAACCTTTATTAATCACAATGAAACACTATCGGATACTTGGTATCATTTTCTTTCTGGATTAATATAACCCTTGTTACCAGAATGGTAATGCACAGTCGTGCTAATAATGCTCAAAAGGGCAGTGGCCATAGTTCGACATAATTAACGAGGATAATAACGATGAAACTTCGAGTACTTTCACTGATAGTACCCGCTCTGCTGGTTGCAGGCACTGCAGGCGCGGCGGAAATCTACAACAAAGACGGTAATAAACTGGATTTGTTCGGTAAAATCGATGGTCTTCACTATTTCTCCGACGATAAAGGCTCCGATGGCGACCAGTCTTATATGCGTTTTGGCCTGCGTGGCGAAACACAAATCAGCGACCAACTGACCGGTTATGGTGAGTGGGAATATCAGGCAAACCTCAACCGCGCAGAAAGTGAAGACAACAATAACTTCACCCGTGTTGGCTTTGCCGGTCTGAAATTCGGCGATTACGGCTCATTGGATTACGGCCGTAACTACGGCGTGCTGTACGACATCGGCGCATGGACCGACGTACTGCCAGAGTTCGGTGGCGATACCTACGGTGCGGACAACTTCATGTTCCAGCGTACCAATGGCGTGCTGACTTACCGTAACTCAGACTTCTTTGGTCTGGTTGACGGTCTGAACTTTGCTCTGCAATACCAGGGTAAAAACGACAGCGCTACCGAATCCAACAATGGTCGTGACGTGTTGGCACAGAACGGTGACGGTTATGGTATGTCCGCGTCTTACGATCTGGGCTACGGCATCAGCGCTGCAGCGGCGTACTTCTCTTCCGACCGCACCAACGATCAAAATGGCAATAACAACCCTGGCATTCTGGGCCGTGGTGACAAGGCTGAGGCCTACAGCGGCGGTCTGAAATATGATGCCAATAACGTCTACCTGGCAGCGATGTATACCCAGTCTTACAACGCAACCCGCTTCGGTAGCAGCAACAGCAGCACTTACGGTTACGCTAATAAAGCGCAGAACGTTGAAATTGTTGCTCAGTACCAGTTCGACTTCGGTCTGCGCCCATCCGTGGCTTACCTGCAGTCTAAAGGCAAAGACATCGATCGCGGTTACGGCGATCAGGATCTGATGAAGTATGTTGATGTGGGCGCGACTTACTACTTCAACAAAAATATGTCTACCTACGTTGATTACAAAATCAACCTGATGGACGAAAACGACTTCACCAAATCTGCCGGTATCAACACCGACGACGTGGTTGCCGTGGGCCTGGTTTACCAGTTCTAAGCAACAGAGTGTGGATATGATCACGCGGCCTTCGGGCCGCGTTTTTTTTGCCTGCGGTTTGGCACAAATTGGAATTTTAGCGGCACGGATTGCTATTTCGATGTGCCGGGGTTTACCTAAACTTCTGCCATATAGATAAGTCAGGGGGCTAATATGGAACTCAAGATAGATCGAGTGGTTGAAACGGTGCTGTACGTCAAAGATATCGAGCGTGCCGCGGTTTTCTATCAGCAGGTATTAAAGCTTTCAGCGATGGTGGCCAACGAGCGTTTTCGCGCCTATGACGTGGGCCAACAAAGCGTGCTGCTGTTGTTCATTGAAGGCGACTCGGTGAAAGGCGCGCATTACCCGGAAGGGTACATCCCTCCACATGACGGCAGTGGGCCACTGCATATTGGCCTGGCAGTAGCGAAAGAACAATTACCGCAATGGGAACAACACCTGACGGCACATGGCGTAGCGATAGAAGGGCGCATGAGTTGGGAACAGGGTGGAGAGAGTATTTATTTCCGCGATCCCGATGATCATCTGCTGGAGCTGGTCACACCGGGGATCTGGGCTAATTACTGATGGTTCCAGGCGGTGGCCAAGGCGTTCAGCATTTCGTTCAGGAGCAGTAGTGCGTTCTGTGCCTGCTGCTCAATTTGCACCTTGACGATCGCTCCGTCGATCAACATCGCCAGCATCTCTGCCTGTTGTTCCTGTTCAGGACCGGCGGGCAGGTAGCGGGCAAGCACTTCTGCCATCTGCGCCTTATGTCGGCGGGCTATGATTAGGCTTTCCGGTAGCATGTCCGCCAGTTCCACCGCTGTATTGATAAACGCGCAACCACGGTAGTGGGGATCGCTGAACCACTCTTCGAGACAAGGCACCAACGCGAGCATCACATCTCCTGACCGCGCGACATGCTGCTCCAGCGACAGACTGAACCAGCTCAGCCACTGATCGTGACGGTAGGCCAGAAACGCTTCAATCAGTTCATTTTTACTGGGGAAGTGACGATAAAACGTCACCTTGGCCACGCCTGACTCGCTGATGATGCGATCGATACCGGTCGCGCGTACCCCATCGCGGTAAAACAAATCATGGGCAGTCAGCAGGATACGCTGACGCGGCGGCAGAGCGCTGGGAGTAGCAGGCATCGAAATATCTCCTGAAATATTGGCTTGAATGATTGTAGACAACTCTGTCTACATGCGCTAGCTTAATCGTGTAGACAAACCTGTCTACTTGATTATAACCCGCAGAGGTGAGCTATGAGCATTAAACCCCCGCTACCGCCGTTTACCCGTGAATCGGCCATCGAGAAAGTCCGTCTGGCGGAAGATGCCTGGAACAGCCGCGATCCTGAACGAGTCTCACAGGTCTATTCTGTGGATACTCACTGGCGTAACCGGGCGGAGTTTGTTGATGGCCGTGAGGCCGTCTGCGCGTTCTTACAGCGTAAGTGGGCAAAAGAGCTGGAGTATCGGCTGATTAAGGAGCTCTGGGCGTTTGATGGGGCGCGTATCGCGGTGCGTTTTGCCTACGAATGGCGTGATGACTCCGGCAACTGGTACCGTAGTTTTGGCAACGAGAATTGGGAGTTTAATCCGGACGGTCAGATGATTAATCGACACGCCTGCATCAACGATATGCCAATCCGCGAACAGGATCGTCGGTTCCACTGGCCGCTTGGCCGTCGTCCGGATGAGATTGCGGCACTGAGCGAATTCGGTTTCTGACCGGCGTTACTGATAATAGGGCCGCAGTTGTGTATGAAGCGTGGAGATAAGCCGTTTTTTCCACTCCAATTCCCCCTGTCTATAGTGCGAAAACAGATGACCAATAGCCAGATTGTCCAGAATAGGCAGGGTGAACAGCCCTTGTTTATCCGGCTGCGCGCTGAACCATGGCTGCGGAACTACCGCCATCAGCTGAGCTGCTCGCAGCACCGGCGGTAGCTGGGCATAGTCAGCGCAGCTGAGTTGGATCCTGCGCTGCAACCCCTGGCGATCCAGTTCATTTTCCGCCTGAGGCCAGGGATGACAGTAATAGTGTGCGTAGTCTGCCAATTCGCTGAAGGCCAGCCCACTCTTGTGCTGCAACACAGGCTGCAAAGGCGGCCCAAATACCGCCACCAGCCGGGTGCTGCCAATGAGTTCATAACACAGTGTGCTGGTGCGCTGTTGATGATCGCCGACTGCGATCACCATATCGATACTGCCTTCCAACAGTTCATTGCGCCATGAGCGTCGCTCAAAGTTTTGGCAGCGGATATCCGCGTTGACGAGAGTGCTTTTCTGCGCCAACAGTGGCAGTAAAATTGGATGCAGCGCCGGTGGTGCAACCAGGGTGAAGTTCCGTGGCACATCCTGCACATGACCGAACAATTCGCCGTCCAGTGAAGAGAACAGCGGCGCCAGTTTTTCTTTAAGTGACAGGGCAAAAAGTGTAGGTACCTGGCGATGTCCCTCGCGGCGAAATAAAGGTTCATCCAGCACTTCACGCAGGCGAGCCAACGCATGGCTGACGGCTGAGGTGCTGATGCCCAACTTGTCCGCCGTTTTCTGACTGGATCCGGTACAGGTCAACAGATAGAGCACTTTCAGCAGGTTCATGTCCATTTGCAGGATATTCATTAATGGCCTTTTGAATTGAATACCTTTCAATATTGGTCTGAGTATACTTCAGCCCCATTTACCCCGATAGAAGTGGATCATGAAAAAGAATGTTGGCTATCTGACGGCCATGACTCTTGCCTTGTGTTTCAGCGCTCAGGCGCAGCTTAACCCAGCCCAACCCTTGTCCAGTGCGCCACCGTATTCATTGTTTGAGCAATGGGCGCAGCCGGTGGCACCCTTCCAGATGTTTCCACATGTTTATTATGTCGGTACCCGCAACCTTTCGTCGGTGTTGCTGAGTACGCCAGAAGGTTTGATTCTGATCGATGCTGCGTTGGATGCCAGCGCTCCGACGATAAGAGCACACATTGAGGCTTTGGGTTTCAACATTAAGGATCTGCGCTATATCATTAATAGCCATGCGCGTCTCGATCAGGCGGGTGGTATCGCGCGAATGAAGGCCTGGAGCGGAGCAAAAGTGGTCGCCAGCGCTGCCAATGCAAAGCAGTTGGCACTGGGGGGCAAACAGGATTTCGCGCTGGGAGATGCGTTGAGCTTCCCACCGGTGAAGGCCGATATTATCGTCGGAGAGGGGGACAGCGTTACCCTGGGAGGTCTGAGATTAACGGCATTGATGACGCCGGGCCATTTACCGGGAGCGACCTCATGGCTGACCACTCTGCATCAGGGCGGGCGAAGTTACCGGCTGGTTTATGCCGACAGCCTGGCTACGCCGGATTATTACCTGATCAATAACAAAAACTATCCCAGCCTGGTAGCGGATATCCGCGGCAGTTTCCTCAGCCTCGCGCAGCAGCAAGCAGATATTTTTATTGCCAATAAGGGAACGCGCTTCGATCTGGAAAATAAAATGTTACGACTGCAAGCGGGTGATCTGGACGCGTTTGTCGATCGTCAGGGGTTGCAGCAATACGTACAACAGTCACAACAGACATTTGAGGCGCAGTTAAAACAGCAACAAAATAAAATGTGAATTACGTTGGCCTGTCCACCGTGGACTGGTGAGGATATTGGCGCGAACCGCACCTATCGACAAAGTGAAATTTGTAGAAAAGCCTTCTCTCTTCTAGACTTAGAGGACAATAAACGTACTCTAAGAGGACAAACCATGACGAATAAGCTGGTTTTAGCCATTTGCACTGCAGCGACTTTCACCCTTCTCGCCGGTTGTACGGCTTATGACAGGGCCGCCAGTTACGTAGCGGAACCCGTGGTCAGTGACGTAAAAGTGGGAATGACCAAACAGCAGGTACGGGCGATTGCCGGACCACCGTCTACCACAGCTACCCTGGTTCATGCGCAGGGTACCTGCGACACCTATGCGGTGGCGCCACGTGACGGGAAAGTTCAAACCTATTTTGTCAGCTATAGCGACACCGGTCATGTGATGAACAAAGGTTATCAGACTTGTTCAGACTACGACTCACAACCTAAATAACCCCGTATTACTGTTCAATCCAGCCCCGCTTTAGCGGGGTTTTTCATTTTTTAACCGCTAGTGGCATGAAGTTTAACCAAACGCACTTTTTCCTGCATTTTTTATCATGAAACGATAGACATTTCATAACGGTAGCGCTAATATCTGCGCCCATTGGAAGGATGGCCGAGTGGTTTAAGGCAACGGTCTTGAAAACCGTCGAGTGTAACAGCTCCCAGAGTTCGAATCTCTGTCCTTCCGCCAAATTTAGCCGGCTTAGCTCAGTAGGTAGAGCAACTGACTTGTAATCAGTAGGTCACCAGTTCGACTCCGGTAGCCGGCACCATATAAGTTGTACAGACGTTTAACCCCGTCTACGAACCCCAGTAATCGTAATGATTGCTGGGGTTTTTCGTTTTCCGCCCGCGCCGACCGGGTCTTAAAAGGGCATTGTCAGGCGCAAGATGTTAATCTGCATAAATTGCAACCGGAGGTAGTTATGGGCAGCGGCTTCGAAGATTCAAAAGCCTTGTATATCGGCATATGTACGGTGATAGGTAGACTGGCCCCATGAATCT